>JAJRYF010000149.1 GCA_024275935.1 Gammaproteobacteria bacterium
GGGTCTCGAAGGAATCCCGGTATGAGACGCCCTGCTTGATGATATCCAACTCCCCTTGGAGCAGCAAAAAGACCAGGATAGCTCTGGTTTGGTCGGGAACCAGACCATAGATAGGGTTGGACAGGTGCTCAGCGATGGTTTGTGGGGATGGGTTGTGCTCTAGCAATGGGGTGATCAGAGCGATCAACTCATGCTTTTCCCAGTTGCGGGGAATAATATATTCACGCCCCTTACGGCGTAGTAAGCCCATAGGCACAAGGTAGGCTTCACGAATCAACATCACATATTCATCGGCGTGCTCAGAGAGTAGATCAGCATCTGTGGTAAATCGCATCAACTGACGCCACGCTGCTTTAGGCAGTGGGCCGTGAGCGGGCGCAAAGCGTTCAAACGCCGGCCAAGTACGCCGCAGCACCCACAACGCCAGTGTTTCTAACCAGCTATCTGATGATCCTTTTATATTAAAACGGGGTGGGGTTTCGCGCTGCCCTTCCGGAGTCACCAGCACCGCCTCCAGCCAGGCATTACGCAGCATATTTTGCCATGCTGGAACACGGGTCTGAATGCGTTGTAGCAAGCGTTGCTTGTGCTCTATCCCTAAGGGATGGCTTTGTATTCGAGCCAGAGCTGCCAACTCCAGCAGGTCTTCGTTCACTTGAATGGGAAGGGGAATTAAAGTGTAACATCCAGCCGCCGCACTAGCTTCACCCCAGGGTAGGCGGATACAGAGCCGTATCTCAGTCTCTGCTGCCCCAGGTTGCGGCTCTGTTTCACCCGACCAAACCGCATAGCCGCGTTCATGGAAGCGCCACCGTAATAAGCGATGTTGATACTGCTCACGGGGTAGCGTAAACGGGTTAAAACCATCTTCAGGCAGTAGCGGCACGAGCAATTCCAGAACCAGTGCTTGCTGACCGCGCAACTCACCCATCTCTCTTTTTAACTGGGTCTCAAAAGCTGCGCTGCCGTCATCATTTAGTTGCAAACGATAACCACTATTATGGCGGCTTACAAAGCGCCCTTGGTCGGCAAACTGACGCAGAATCTTCTCGATAATTTTCAGGTTTCGTGTTGGCTCTACCCGGGTGGCACTAAATAGCAACCAGCTGGCCGCTTCACTGGCACTTAAATGGTCTCGTGCTGGAGAGAGGTGCACCAGTACCAACAGCTTCAATACTCGTTGAGCCAAGGCCCGTAGCACTGGTTTCTCAAATAGTTCATCCAGGTGTTTGCGATACCAGGGAAACATTTGTTGCGCCAAACCGATAAATTCTGGTTGTAGCTCAAACAAATCCAGAAAGTGGTCTACAATCATGTCGGGTGTAATCAATGCACCCCAGGGTTGGTCTAGAAATGGCTCCACCCCGCGAGTTGAGTCGCCGCGTAAACTGGTTACCACAAAATCAACTACTCCACGAGTTTGCGAGAAGCGATCTCGAATTTCTTCTAACAAAGTCAGGGTTGCAGGATGCAGTGGGTAGATATTCTGCAGCAGCGACAAATCCAATGATAGCGAGGGGAAAGATTCCCTTAGTTGTTGCCCCAAGCGGCGTACGGCCTTCTGGTATCCTGGTTTTTTGATCAAAATACTGTCGGCGATCAGCGTTTGTACATGCGCGGGTGTTAGCAACAGACGCAGTGGATAACGATCCTTAATCTTGCGATACAGGCTATGTTCTAGCTCGCCGGTGTGTTCAATCCCCTCCTGCATCGCTGCCAAAATCCAGAAACCTCGATCCATCGACCACTCACCGATAAACTGGAGAAAGCGCACATCTTCGTTAAAGGCCTGTGCGTCATTTTTAGAGCGCAGAAATTCGGACAACTCGTCCAGCACCAACAAAGTAGCATCTGGCTGCAATTGATCCCATGCCAGGCGGCGGTCACCATTATCCACCTCGATTCCCAAAGCAGAACAAATGATATCTTCCAAGCGGTTGCTTGCACTAAAATTGACTAAAGAAACCGGTATCACCCGCACAGCACCAGAGACCAGTTGCCCGCTGCGTAGCTGCTGGGTTAGGTAAGACAGAAAATGAGACTTGCCGGAACCATAATGGCCGATAAGGAAAGCACCACCACCCTCTTTTCGCTTTAGCAGTTGTCGCAATGCCTGGAGGTGGGCTTTGATCTCCGTGGTAATTAGAAAACTATCAGTTAACCAATTCGCTGATTCAGCCTCCAGATCGGTTAATCGCACTACGGTTGGGTGTGGCCTGACTTCCAGCAGGTGGCCGATGTTGGTAATTTCCTTTGACATAGAGCAAACTTTAGCATATTACCCCAACCCCTAGATAGAAAAACGCATACTATGGCAACAAAAAACAAGCTCATTAAAGTGCTGCGCCGAAACCTGCAACAGGCCATCCGGACGAGGGATGTGGAGCAGGCAGACAGCTTGCTGCAACGGCTCAAGCTAGAAGATCCACTTTCTATAGAGTGCCGTGGCTTGGAGCTGGAATATTTGTTGATCACCGATCACCAGAAGGAAGCCCAGCTTCTTGCTGAACAGTTGCTACACCTTTATCCCAACTCCGCCCGAATTCACTACCTAGCGGGTCGAGTTGACTACCAAGCCAGAAGGTACCCACAAGCACTAGCTGGATTTACCGAAAGTAACAGCCTATTCCCTCATTGGCGAGCCAGGTTATGGTGTGGTAAGAGTTTCACTCAGCTTGGAAAATACCCAGAGGCAGAAGCGCTATTGCTGGAGCTGTATACTTCTCACCCACAAACCGGGCGGGATTTGGCTTGGCTATATGAACGCCTGGGAAATAGTGAGCGGGCACTTTACTATTTGCAGCGATATCTTGACAGGTATACAGATAACCCTCTTGTACAGGCCCAGCTGCAACGGCTGCGCTCGCACACTCTACCATCGGAAGATTTGCTTGCAGAGGTGGAAATGCTGACTGAGTTGGGTGAAGAGATTCCGCCACAGATGCTGGTTACATATCTACAACGCTTGCTGGAGAAAGGAGAAGGCAAAACTGCACGGAAATTCATCAATGAGCAAGAAAACAACATGGAACCAAAGACCGCAGTCTCTCTCGCTTGGGTTTGCTATCGGTTGCAAGCATATGACCTGGCATTGCAGCTATTCCTTATCGGACTCCCAGTGCAGATAGATAACTATAAGTACCTACAGTCTCTGGAAAAAACAGCGAGCCATTGTGGTCGATTGGAAAATTTGATCACAACCTATGAGCAATACGCTCCTGAACAGAAAAAATTTTATGGTAGGATCAAGCGACTTAGGAAATTTATAGAAAAGTAGCCCGGCAGTTCCAGTTTGATGGCCGCGCTATACATATGTATTATCACTGCTATCCCGTTAACTTTGTGCCTAGCTGATGATAACCCTTACTATCGTTTGGCGCACACCAGTTTTTGTCACCGAGGACATGAATCCCGGGTGCTCGCCTGAGACACGCCGTAAACCCATCCATGGGGGCTCTTCACCC
>JAJRYF010000150.1 GCA_024275935.1 Gammaproteobacteria bacterium
ACCACGGCCAACTGATGTATTTACATGGATCAAAGCACTGTTATGGCGGCGTTTGCCGTTAACCAACACCAGAGTTTGATCTGGTCCTAAGCCACGCAGTGTAGCTGGGCGCAAAGCATCGGAACCATCAGAGATAGATGAGCTGGAGAAGTTAAATGAAGGAGCGAGAATCTGCAACGCCCTACCGAGTTCGGTAGCACCAGTATCAATCAAGTCCTTGGAATTTAGAATATCTACCGGTACCGGGCTGTCTTCTACAGTCCGGAACTTGGCACGCGAGCCAGTTACCGCAATATTGCTAAGCTCTGCGGCAGCTTCTTTTTCGCCTTCCTGAGCCTGTGCCATAATTGGCAAAAGCGACGCTACCATCATTGGTAGCAATAGTTTTTTTATTCGTATAGTCATCTACGCTCTCCTTAATATAATGTACAAACACATTAGTTTTTGAATAATCTGAACGATGTTAACAGAGAACAAATTTAACTGCAAATTAACAAACGCTAATAACTTGGCGATTATTGCTATTAATACTGGCAGCTTAGGGCAATTTCCTCGACAATAGCGACTATGAACAAAACTGTTACCCTACCCAAACTAATGCCAATCAAATCCTTGCTAGCACCAAAACACTGGCCAAGTTGGGTGCTCGTGGGCTATATGTGGCTGGTCTCACGCCTAC
The DNA here is from genome assembly GCA_024275935.1 of Gammaproteobacteria bacterium. Lineage (GTDB taxonomy): Bacteria > Pseudomonadota > Gammaproteobacteria > Xanthomonadales > SZUA-36 > SZUA-51. The sequence continues at coordinate 680 of JAJRYF010000150.1, forward strand.
CCTTCAGCTGGGGGATGGCTCTGTGCCGAGGCTCAAAACCATTATTAAAGCGAGTACTGAGGAAGCGTGCCGTAATTGCCGAGCAAAATATCCGTGCCTGTTTTCCAGAGCTAGAAGATGCTGAGGTGGCAACTATGCTCGACCAGCATTTTGTCGGGCTGGCGGCAATGGTGGGGGAGATGATTTACTCATGGTGGGGCAACAAGGCTTTATTTGAGCGTATAGGCTCTATCCACGGACTGAAACACATAGAAGCTGCCAAGGCTGCCGGCCATGGAGTGATCCTTATTACCATACACACTACCTGCATGGAGATTGGCGCACATATATTATCTACACAATTCCCCCTGCACGCCGTGTACAGACCTTATAGGAATCCGGTATTAGATCGACTTTCACGCAAGGCCCGGCTTAAATCCAACGGCCACATATTTGCCAAGCAAGAACTGCGCAAGGTGGTGAAGGCGTTAAATTCGAAAGCTACCCTCTGGTATACAACCGATCTGGATGTGAAAACCCGGCAAGGCCTGTTCGTGCCATTCCTCGGGGTTCCGGCTTCTGCCCTGGATGCACCGATCCGACTGGCGAAGAAAACTGGAGCTGTATTGATTCCTATGGTGCCGATACGCGAACCTGGCAACCATTATCGCGTGGAAATTTTACCTCCATTGGAAAACTTCCCCTCAGGTAGCATACTGGACGATCTGCGCCAAATTAACGCCGTTAACGAAAAAATGGTGTTAATGGCGCCAGCGCAATATTGGTGGATTCATCGACGCTTTAAAAGCCGCCCCCCCGGCGAACCAGCATTTTATTCAGACTGATCCTGGCCTTGAGTAAAGGTTTCCTGTTTGCCCACCTCAAATGCCTTGGCATATTTCAGGAAAGCGTAGAAAGCGGCGCTTTTAGCCGCCATAAATCCAGCCCAACCATTCAGAAACTGCCGCCGTAACAGGTATTCACGCCAAAAAGCAAAGCATGGATAAAGCAGCATCCGCAAACGCAGAAAACTACGGCCACTGCGCCAACTAGCCTGACCGCTTGAGTAGGCATTAATTTTATCTACCTTAGTTTGCAGAGTTGCCTCGCCGCTATGCAGCAAATAACCATCCAGCGTACTTATCCCGCCCCGCGCCTGAACTGCCGCATGCACTGGCACCTGATTCATCTGGGCATATTTCCGATTAAACAGTCGCACTGGACTAGCCATCTTGCTCCAGCGATGCTGCCAGCGCCATAGCAACCACTCGCGCCGTTTTAGACGATGGGCGCTAACGCTCGGCTCGGTATCACACCAACCCACTAGGCTTTGCTGTAACGACTCAGACAGCCACTCATCAGCATCCAGCAATAGCACCCAGTCAAACACCGCCAAATCAATAGCTCGTTGTTTCTGGCTGCTGTAGTCCACAAATGGCTGAACCTCAATTCGCGCCTCGAACTGCCGAGCTAATTCTAGCGTTTTGTCGACACTTCCAGAATCGAGAACCAGAATCTCATCAACCAATAAATTGCCATCTAACTGCAATGACTGCAGACAACGGCCAAGGGTCGCAGCATTATTAAAGGTTGTAATTACAGCACTAAGCGTAGGCATATTACTCTCGTCGCCGGAATGCCCCAAGCCACAAGCCAGCTAACCACCAGCTCACAGAGGACAGAAAAGTACCGTAGTGATTGAAGTGAGAATTAAACGGCAGCATTATTAACACCAGCGCCAAAGCAAACGGCAGCATTGCCTGCCGCGATGCCCGATCAGCCTGCGCCCAAAGCCGCAGCACTATCCGGACAGCCCAGATAAGCCCCAGCAGGCCAATCAGTCCCGTAACCGCCAATGTTTCAAGGATTAAATTATGGGCATGATAGGCTCCCATGCCATTATCAGCCACATGCGGGTCATCCGCCGGCGCATAAACAATATACGCTTCCCTAAAACTATCTACCCCTATCCCGTTCACCGGGTTGGCAACAAACATTGCCCAGCTGGCTTTCCAGATAGGAATTCGTTGCGACAGCGCTGTATCCGCTGATACAAGATCCAATGAACCAGCCCCAAGGCTAAGCTCTACGCGCTGCTGTACCAACGAAGATGTAGTCCAGGCGAAAGCCAATACTAATAATAAGCCAGCGCTGGTTATGCTAGCCACACGCGGCATCGACCACTGGTTTTTGCGGGTCGCCCAAAACAAAAATAATGGCGTAGCGAACGCAATAATTATCCAACCAGAGCGCACACCAGTAAGAATAACCACCAATACCGTGGCTGGAATAACCACTACCAGACCCCAACCACCCCAGTGCCGCCGCACCTGTTCAAACAAGATTGGTGACAGGGCAGCAAGAATCATCCCCAGGAAAAAGTGGCGCAAGCCAAACGGTCCGTTCAAGCGGTCTCCAGTATTGGCATAGCCCAGTAAATCCACCCCAACAGCAAACTGAATCAAGGTATCAATTACCCAAAAACCCAATACCAAAGAAATCAGCAGCATCGCCCGATTTCGCACCGCACTAAAGCGTGATAACCAAGCCATAGCCAGAGCCGCGAAAAAGAACCGCAAAGCAACCATAGTGTGATGCCAGGCGCCCGCAGAGTTGAATGCGTCTATTGATGAAATTACCATCGGTAGCCACATGCACAAAAACAGTACCAACAATGCCCGCGATGCGGGCCAGTGCCGAATTGCCTGAAACTGTGTGAACAATAGTACTACCCCGGTAATCGCCAGCAAGCTGAGGGGAATCTCAGCACTGCGTGAGAATGGCAACAACATTGGGTAGGCCGCAATTAATATAGCTGCCCACCAAGGGTTTTTACGATATCCTGGGCTAATCATATTTCAGCCCCAGTAGCGCAAATTTCGGTATAAACCTCCTGAGTTGCACGGGTCATTGCGGCCAGGCTATAAGTATGTGGGGAATTCACTTTATCCGCCGATTCCAACTGTTTTATACAAATGCGTAACAACTCCTTCTCAGCGCCTGGCTCTACCCGCCCATTAGGAAATAACTCGCTTAATAATTCAGCCACGCCACCACGACTCCAGGCTACCACTGGCGTACCCACACTCAAAGCTTCGAGCACTGTGCGCCCAAAGGCCTCAGCTTTAATAGATAAATTAAGCACCAGATCTGAGCGTGCCATAAGCTCAGCCATATCTTCCCGATTGCCAGCATAATCAAGGTTCTCAGCCACGCCCAGGTCAAGCGCAAGCTCAGACACTTCATCCAGGTAGTGCTGCTTATCAGCACCCATAGGACCAACTATCAAGCCATGCACATCAATGCCCGAGCCTACTAAACCAGCTAACAGGCGAACAAAGCACTTATGTCCCTTCAAGCGGGTAACCCGGCCGGGCAAAATAATTAATTTACGCTTACCGATTGCGGGAAACTGTTGGGAAAACTCTGCCAGCCACGCAGTTGAAGCTTGCAGTTGCCAGGCAAATTGCTGGGGGTCTGTGCCCGGCTGAATCACTGCTACTTTATTCTTATCAGTAGCGGGATAGTTATTACAAATATACTCGGAAATGCTGTTAGAAACAGCAATAACCTTATCCCCACGAGTCATAATTGCGCTGTAACGGCTAACTGAATAGTGCCCGTGTACTGTAGTTACGAATTTGGGTCGCAGTTCAACTGGCAACTTTGAGATTGCCTTATAAGCTATCCAGGCAGGTAAGCGAGAGTGTGCATGCAGAATATCTGCCGGGTTATTGCGTAGCCAGTTGGCTAGCCGGTTAATTAAACCAATAGTAGTCAGGCTTTTTTCACCTACTGCCCAGTGCAAATGCTCTGCACCACTGGTCTGCAAGCGTGGACAAAGATCACCAGCCTTGGAAATCACACTAACTTGGTGGCCTTCTTTGCGAGCTGCCTCGGCCAACTCCAGCACTACCAGCTCGGAACCGCCAGTTTGCATTGCTGCCAGTAGGTGGACTATATGCAAGCCAGCACTCCGGTCCAATACCGAATCAGGTCTGCAGGGAGTAGTGTGCGCCGCAATAAGGGCAGTCAGCCTCACCCTTATCATTCAACGGCAGGAACACCCGTGGGTGGGAATCCCACAGCTGCATAGTTGGTAGCGGACAACTCAAGGGTAGGTCGGCGCTACTGATCTGGTAAGATTCTTCAGTACTTGCCGGATTCAGCTCCGGGTTGTTGGCATCGGTTTTATGCACAAGCATTTCTCCAAAAGGACAATTACAGCTATTTTAACCCCCAGACCGGAAAGAGGGAAAAATAATCAGCAATCAATTCTCACATTCTGTTTACCTGCTTGACGATGGTCGCGCCGGTCATAACCATCAATGCCAAGCTTTGGTTGAGGCCTTGTTGCCAAACAACAAATATACCACCCTTACCCTAGCCCAGGCAAAGCAGTTATCCACACTAGAGCAAGCTTCACTGATTATAGGCTGTGGCAGGCGCTCGGCACAGACATCAGCCAAATTAAAGTGTCACTTAGGGGCTAACACCAGTAATATTCAAATTCTGAACCCGGTTGCAACTGCCAAACAGCGGCAATTGCAGTGGGACTGGCTATTAATTCCTGAACATGATGGTTTGCGCGGCAATAATATTATTACATTCCACGGTGCGCTGGTGCGCCCACCTCCAGTATTCACTGGAAGCCAGGAATATTTAGTCATCCTCTTAGGAGGAGCAACTAATAACTTATCCTGGAGCTTGCCTGAGCTGGAGGTCTGGCTAGAGCAAGCAAATAAGCAGTGCAACCCCGTAATTCTATGCCCCTCAAGGCGCACCCACCCGGCTATAGTAGAGCGCCTGCAACTAGCAACTGAACATACCGCTAACTGGAAGCTGGTTCATGCTAAAGACTATGACTCCTACCAACGCTCTCTGGCGATGGCGGGAGAGTTCTGGGTCACCGGGGATTCAATCAATATGGTTGCAGAAGCTTGTGCCAGCTCCAGACCTCTTAGAATTTTGGGCACACCAAGCTCTAGCGGCAAGCTTGCTCACTATTTCTCCGAGCTATACCGCTTGGGCAGAACTAGCAATAGTCAACCACTACAGGAGGCCACACGGGTAGCGCAACTGTTGCTTACGCGCGGGGCTCTGCTAGGGACCTTCAAATAGCTTGCACGCTTGTCGTTGCCCAGTTTCTTTGTGGCTATCGGCTGGATTACTCCCAAACAGCCAGCCTCTTTCCGTCTTACTTTAGCTGCTGAGCCTTATCACCTTCAGACCCTAATCAAAACCACAAAAGGTGGCATTTTAGAATAAAACAAAGAGGTATTTCATCTTGGTGCTCGCATTAGCCCATAAACACCCAAGAAAACACTATAATTACGAACACAATTTGCAACCTGTCTTGGTGCACGCTATTACCCTGCCAAGGCATCTAGTACAGACCTTTTTACCCTCTTTCTGCGCTCGGCTAACTGGATAATTTCAGCATGCTAAACCAAGTTTAAACAGCGCTGTGGAAACGCAAGTAATGAAGTATAAAATTTCAGCAGTCATACTAATCACTTCCTTCGGCAGCCTAGCAGCTGCTGAAAATGAAATCTTTGCCAGTGGTTTCGAAGTGGTCCCAGTCGCCCTGACACGGTTATACCTTAACGACACAGGCATCACCTGGGCTCAAAATACTTCGGCAAACAGTAGCATCGACTGCACCAGCGACATAGCTGCTGATCAAGATTGCCATCAAGGGCGAGATGCTGACCCTGCAACTAACAGCAATGCAGATGGTCATGCCGGGTTTAGTTTCACTAAACTGGATATTAACGGGAACACACTAGGAGCAAACGCTGCCAACTGGGCTTGTGTAAGAGACAATGTCACCGGGCTGGTTTGGGAAATAAAGACTATCTCTGCTGGAGTCCACAGCAGAAACAATACTTATCAATGGGGCGGGTTAACAGCAGTTGGGCGTGACCACTCCGGTCGCAAAGGCGCTTATTATGATAGCTGGAATAGCTTAATCACAGACTCAAATGACAATAATTTTTGCGGGTTCTCAAATTGGCGTGTGCCTACAGCTGCAGAATTGAGTTCAATTGCCAATAGAGGCAGAAGGAACCCGAGCATAGATTCGAACTACTTCCCTAATGCAGGTAACTATTGGACCTCTTCACCACTTGCAGGAAATGAGACACTTGCACGGATTATTAACTTCGTCGATGGCGGCGATTTTTTTCTCAGTCGTGATAGTTCACGAGGTGTACGCTTGGTTCGTTCCAATCATCAGTAAGATATAGACCACAACAAGCAGGCAACAACTCCAAGGCTGCCTGAACCCTGAACAGGAAACATTATGAGAATAAAATCATTGTTGTTAACATTATTATTTATATCCCCTGTTTTGCTTGCAGAGAGTCACTGCGAAGAATACATAACTGATGAATGGCCGAATGCCAGATATGAGATAAACAACGAACTCGGGGTCGTACTTGACATCAGAACTGGCCTTATGTGGAAAAGGTGTAGTGAGGGGCAGTCAGGAACAAACTGTGAAATCGGCTTTGCTCCTACATATGCCTGGAGTACCGCTCTGACGCGAGCTCAAACCCTTAACTCAACGGGGTTTGCCGGGCATACAGACTGGCGGGTACCAAATATTGAAGAGCTACGCAGCATTGCTGCAATTAACTGCGGTTTCCCCGCTATCAACGAAACAGCTTTCCCTAACACCCCAAGCAACTTGTTTTGGACATCTTCAGCAATTCGTTACAATAGCAGCCGCGCTTGGAGTATCGAATTCAGACGCGGAACTGACATCCCCGACAATAGCGGCTTTGGTTCACATGTACGCTTGGTGCGCACTGCAGATTAACCATTATGTAGGAAGGTTACAGTGACCTTTAGATTAGTTTATTGTAATATAAGCTCTCACAAAGAGGTTATAAGTAGATGCCAGTTACAGTTAAAGAATTTTTCGAACCACAAACAAATACCTTTGCCTATGTTGTTCATGATGCTGCCACTGGCAAGGCTGCATTGATTGATCCGGTGTGGATATATAATCATGCTAGTAGCTCAACCCGGATGGATTTTGCCGAACAAATGCTGGAGTATGCCCGGGCTTTAAACTTGGATATAGAATGGATCTTAGAAACCCATGCACATGCCGACCATCTAACCGCCGCAGCTTGGTTAAAACAACAAACCGGGGCTAAAGTCGGGATTGGTGCAGGCGTAGTCCAAGTACAGCAAGCCTTCAAAACTCTCTACAACCTGGAACCAGAGTTCACCCCTGATGGCTCTCAATTTGACCATCTATTTGGGGATAACGAGTCCTTTATGCTGGGTGAAACCACAGTCACAGCCCTGCACACACCCGGCCACACAAATGATTCTATGGTTTACTTATTTGATGACTGCGCCTTCGTTGGCGATACTCTGTTTATGCCCGACTATGGTACCGCGAGGTGTGACTTCCCCGGTGGGGATGCAGGCACACTCTATGACTCTATCCAACGAATCCATGCGCTCGCAGATGATATCAAACTGTATATGTGCCACGATTACCCGCCGGCGGGCAGAGGGCCGGAATTTATGACTACGGTAGCCCAGTCCAAGGCTAATAATAAACATATTCGTGCCGGCGTCAGCCGCGATGAATTTATTGCGATGCGTAATAGTAGAGATGCCAAATTAGGAATGCCAAAGCTGATCTGGCCGTCTATTCAGGTCAATATCCGTGCCGGGCAGGAGCCACCTGCCGAGGCAAACGGCGTAACTTATCTGAAAACCCCATTCAATCTTAACCCAGCAGAACTGCTGGATTAAAAGGTTTTATGCACAACTTAACTCAAAGCGTAGAGTTAGCGTCACCATCGAAGTGGCACCAGTCAACCCGGGGGATTCGACTACTGCAATATTAACCTCTTGCTCGTGCACCAACGGCTCTTTACCCGCCTCCGGGCACTCCAGAGTTATATCCATGTTGGTATGCCCAACATCATTCCTAAAAGTATCAACTTCGGTTGCCTCAACCCTAAGCTTGATCAAGATTGGATTGCCGCACTCGCCAGCAGATAGCTCTACCGGTGCAGGCGGTCCTGGAGGCGCCTGTTTAGTGCCGCTAGGAAGATTATGCTCAGCAACTTCGATTTCCGTCTCGCCGGTTAGACCCTGGTTATACACCTTGGCTTCTACTTTATAACGCCAATCATCGCCAATCGGGCCTTCGTGACCTTCCTGAATAATTGAGAATAATAGCTTAGATTGCATACGACCTCTCTCCTAGTATTTATTAGATCTACAAGTTACTCGCCACCGTAACAATAACACATTTTACTTTGCTGCTGAACCGCTAACCGTTCAAGTATGAATTATGAGTATTCGCATGAGACCTCCACCCGTATGGGTGCGAGTGAAGAGCCCCATGGATGGGTTTACAGCGCGTCTCAGGCGGGCGCTCAGAATTCATATACTAAGTGACAAAAAGTAGTGCGCGCCAAATGGTAACAAGGATTACATCCACTATGCGTACAGTTAACTGGACAACAGTGTTTTCACTTTGCTAATTTTATTTCAGCGTTCTTCTAACTCCCAGGCAGGCCAGCAATTTCCGCTATACTAAATGCGATTGAACCCGACAGTCAGCTCCAGATTAAATTTAACCGAGTTATTGGAAATAAAATGCATATACAGTGGTACCCCGGCCATATGCACAAGGCCGGAAAACAGATAAAGGCTCTATTGCCCAAGGTTCATCTGGTGATCGAACTACTGGATGCGCGTATCCCTTACAGCTCTGAGAACCCATTTCTAAATGAGTTACGCGGAGATAAACCCGTTATCAAAATTTTCAACAAAAGTGACCTTGCCGACCCGGAGAATATTAGCTTGTGGCAAACTCATTATCAAAACGAAAGAAATGTTGAAACCCTGGCGCTGAGTCAGAACAAAACCAGTGAAGTTAGAAAAGTCACGCAACTTTGTCTGCAAATGTTTCCATCCAGAGCCGCTAAAAATCAGGAAATTCATGCGCTAATTATGGGTATACCCAATGTTGGCAAATCAACTTTAATCAATAACCTGGCTGGCAGACCAGTGGCAAAAACCGGCAATGAGCCAGCCGTAACCAAAGCCCAACAAAGAATTGCTCTGGAACAAGGCGTGGTGTTATTTGATACCCCTGGTATGCTCTGGCCCAATATTGAAAACCAAAACAGCGGCTATCGCTTGGCGATCACCGGTAACATCCGCGACACCGCCATTGATCATGCAGATATAGCCTTGTATGCACTAAAGCATTTACGCCTGAATTATTTCAGCCGCTTGAGCGAGCGTTATCAGCTTACTGAGATTGAGTTCTCAAACCCCGGGCATGAAGAAGTTGAACTGCTTGAGAGTATTGGCCGCCTGCGTGGTTGCTTGAAAAGCAAGTCATTAGTTGACTTGGACAAAGCGGGAAAAATAGTCATCAACGATATTCGTAGCGGCGCTCTGGGCAAGCTCAGTTTTGAGACTCCGGAAATGATGGCGGTTGAGCAAATCGAGGTGGAAGTCCGCCGGGAAGAAAAGCTCCTAAAGAAAGAAACCAGAAAACAGCGGTTCAAGAATCGTAAAGCCTGAGCAAAGCTACTCCTCACTTAGTGCCGGCAGGAAATTCATACTTACAGAGTTTATACAATACCGCATACCACTGGGCTTAGGGCCATCTGTAAATACATGCCCTAGGTGAGCGTCGCACTGGCCACAAAGAATTTCCACCCGCTCCATTCCGTGACTGCTATCTGTGCGGCTACGGATACCTTTGCCGTCTTCCACCGCCTGCCAAAAGCTTGGCCAGCCGGAACCAGAATCGTATTTGTTGGCCGAATTGAACAGCTTATTCGCGCAGACTATACAACAGTATACCCCCACTTCATGATGGTCTAAATAAGCACCACTAAACGGTGGTTCAGTGCCGCATTGCTGGGTTATCCGGTGTTGCTCTGCGCTGAGTTTACTGGCTTTGACCATGAACCTACTATACCACTATTCCTACCAGCCACCACCACCACCGCCACCACCACCGCCACCGGAAAAACCACCACCACCAGCACCAGAACTACTACCGGGAGGCATGGAGGAGTAAGTTACCGCTGTAGATAGTTGGCTGCCAAGATTGCTGCCAATGTTATCGAGAAAACTCTGCTGACCCAACCAGCCAGAAGTAAGATAGCCGTTATACCAGTTAGGCTGGTAGCCTTCGCCACCCGGGTCAGCAAGTGCCTGGCTAAGTGAGTTTTTGAATGTGTTGCTCCACTGGTTTTCCACACCTAACGCCAGAGCGTAAGGCAGAAAGGTCTCAAATACTTCGGGTGTAAGTTGTGGCGAACGCATCCGCTGAAGCCGATCGGCTTCAGCTGTTTGCAGGTACATTTGCAGACCTTCAACTTCATCCAGCACCCTACGCCCGGATAAAGTTGGCGCCTGTAGTAGCCATGCAAAAACAATGATGGCGACTATTGATAATACCAACAACAGTATAAACACGAATGCCGGTGGTGATCCTAGCACTAGCATTGACAGCCCTGTGAGTATGCATATTCCCACCGCTGGCAGTATATATATTCCGTTGGTTTTGAACAACTTTCCTTTATACTCGCGTTTTAATGCCCACGCCAAAGCGGTTTTGGCCTTGCCCAGAATATGATGTTGCTTATTATCAAGGGTAATTTCCTCGCTCTCTGCAAAAAGCTCAACCAAAACCGCCACCTCGCCTTGACTTAGTTTAGTTGCTCCAATTTCGGGCTGGATTTTGCTCAGGCTATATTCTTTCTTCTCTGGGTTATTAATCTGCAAATACCCTTTAACGGCCAGACTGATAATTGCTGCCGACATAGCCTTATCATCGAAGGCCATTTGTTTTACATAACGGGCCGCTGCCGGGGATATACCGCTAGGCGCCTTGAAGCGGGGGAAAATAGTGCCCGCTGGTGGATCACGCCCAACTTTTCTCCAGGCCCAAAACATAAATAATAGCAGCGCAATAAAACCGATAACTGCTGCCAATATTCCAGCATTATCCCGCAATAATCGTTCAGCTTTTTCCGGCTTTGTAGGTTCTGCAAATATACCTTTGGGGAAGCTGGCGACAATGGTAAAGCCATTTTTTGGTGGCAAGATCGCGGTAGTCTCAAACCATGCGCCACTTTGTGTGCTTCCAGAGTGTGCGGCTTGTCCTTGAGCGCCGAATTTACCGGTATAAAACTCCGTTGAGATTTGCTCAGCGGCAACAGCTACCGGAAAATTTACCCGCACTCTTGATTTCTCAATCGGAAAAACCCAGTCAGGGCCAATAGCTGTCCAGTAAAGCTCGTCGTGCTCTGCGAAAAACCCCAGTTGATGGTTGGTACGGTATTTAATGCTATAGATATGCCGGCCCAATGGTGCACGCTTATCTTTGTTGCCCAGATACAGGCGTATATTGCGCCCGCGTTCCTGTGTGGAGTTGTTAACAGCCTCACCATCGAGTTTAGTTTCTAACACTTCAAAAGCAACTTTATACTTAATCCCATTGGTGTCCTGATAATCAACCGGGAAATCACGATAAATACCACGCTTGATATTGTCCCCCTCAATTTCAATATCTATTTTTTCGGTAACCAGCATCGAGCCATCAGTTTGTAGGTCGATGCTGACATCGTAGTTATATATGCGCTCAGCAGCGATACTGCTCCCGAACCAGAATAATAAAAGTAGCAAGCTGACTTTTTTCATAGCACCACCTCTGGAAGTTGTCGTTGACTGATAAACTCAATTTCAAAGAATTCGGCGTTTTTGAAGCCAAAAGTGGTTGCCAGCAAGTTACTTGGGAAGCTTTCCACCAGGTTATTATTATCGCGTACCGAACCATTGTAATAACGGCGGGCATACTGCAACTGATCTTCGACTTCCACCAGGGTCGCATGCAACTGGCGAAAGTTTTTGTCCGCTTTTAATTCAGGGTAGGCTTCAGCCAGGGCGATAAGTTTTTTCATCTGCCCGCTAATGCGAGTTTCACTTTGCGCGCGCTCGCTTACCGGCGCAGTAGCTGCCGCCCGCATAGAGGTGATCTGCGCTAAGGTATCTGCCTCAAACTCTTTATAGCCTTTTACTAATTCAATCAGATTAGGAATCAGGTCAAACCGCCGAGTTAGTTGCACATCGATACCTGCCCAGGCTTCTTCGACAATATTTCGCTGGCGGATAAGGCGGTTATAGGTAAACACCGCCCATGCCAATACAATAATTATCGCAAATGTTATCCAGTTCATAATAATCCCCTCGCAATAGGGTAAATGTAACATACAGTACGCAAAGACGAATGTGCCAGAAGTGTTAGTTGCTGTTAATTATCAGTTTTGCGCGGCAGATAGCGAACCAACAAGCTATAGCCGTCCATAGCCTCAACATCCAGTTCATCGGGAGTTGGGATTTTTACTATATGCCCAGAGCCCGGCGCTACTTGAGCTGCTTCACCATCACGGCCTATCAATTCTTTTAGTTCAAAGTGTAAATTACCAGCAGTCATCACTAGTTCCAGTTGGTCACCTACTTCAAATTTATTTTTGACCTCGATAGTCATCCAGTCAGAGTTTGTATCTAGTACCTCGCCCACAAATTGCTGTAAGTCCGAGGTGGAAATTCCCTTTTCATAATTCTGATACGCCCCGCGCGGGTGGCGGCGCAAAAAGCCTTCGGTATAACCACGATTGGCAAGACCTTCCAGCTCCTCCATCATGCCCATATCGAATGGCCTGCCAGCGACCGCATCATCAATGGCCCGAGAATATATCTGGGCGGTACGCGCTGTATAATAATAAGACTTGGTGCGGCCTTCTATTTTCAGCGAATCTATACCCATGCCGGCCAGGGTGTGGACATGCTGAACTGCGCGCAGATCGCGGGAGTTCATAATATAGGTGCCGTGCTCGTCTTCATAGGCTGGCAAGAGTTCCCCAGGACGATTTTCTTCTTCCAGCAACATCATTGGTATTTCTTCGCGTTCACTAGCCGTCGCTGGCATTTCAATCGGTACAATATCGCCAGTGGAGGTTTCTCTAGCCTCTGTGGCAGAATACTTCCAGCGACATGAATTAGTACAAGCACCCTGGTTTGAGTCCCTGTGGTTCATGTATCCAGAGAGCAGGCAGCGGCCTGAATAAGCAATACAAAGAGCCCCATGAACGAATACTTCAAGCTCTATATCCGGACATTTTTCACGAATTTCTGCGATTTCTTCAAGCCCCAGTTCGCGGGAAAGAATCACCCGCTTTGCCCCAAAGTCCTGCCAGAATTTCACCGTTGCGAAGTTAACCGCGTTGGCCTGTACTGATAAATGTATAGTTTGCTCAGGCCAGCGCTCTCGCACCATCATAATCAAACCAGGGTCAGACATAATCAGCGCATCTGGGCCCATTTCAATCACCGGCTCTAAATGCCGGATATAGGTTTTTACTTTATTGTTGTGTGGGGCCAGATTGGATGCCAGGAAAAATAACTTGCCCAGGTTATGGGCCTCAGCTATGGCTTCTGCCAATACCTCTTCCTTGCTGAACTCATTGTTTCGCACCCGCAATGAATAGCGTGGCTGACCGGCATAAACCGCATCAGCACCATAGGCAAAAGCATAACGCATATTCTTCAGCGAACCTGCTGGCGAGAGTAATTCTGGTTTCTTCATGACTTGGGTTTTTACCTAGGGATTGGGGTGCGTCTATACCAGGATATCTGCCAGCACTTCCTGGGTTGCCTCCCGGTCGGTGGTTTCAATGGCAACCAGTGAATCACTACCGCAATGATCAACTATATGAATCCCGCGCGACTGAACTCCAGCATCACTCAGGCGCCGTGACAATTTCGCCAAGGCTCCCGGTTCATCTGCCAGGCGCACTAATAAATTTCGATTTGCGATCAACTGATAACCTGCCGCATCCAATAAACTGAAAGCCTGCTTATAGGGGTCAGGGATCAGTTTAAATACTACTGTAGTTCCAATCGAATCAGCGGAGAAATCACGCAAGTCAATCTGATTTTCGGCCAGTAATTCCGTAATTTCGGTCAACAGTCCAGGGCGATCCTCACCAATCACTGTTAGTGTGCGCAATTCTTCAGTCATTTTGCTTCTCCCTGTTGCTGGCCTCGATATCGGCAACCAGTGCGTCGATTTGCTTGCGCCGAATATGCGGCATACAGACCACATGCGAAATCCCATCCGCGGTGGCTAACTGCCAACGCTCCCGAATTTTCTCTGTAGGCTGTGGAAACACTACAGTAAGTGCATTATTGTTGCGCCAAGCTGCTACCCCGACTTGTTGCAACTGGGCTACTGCATAAGCAGCTGTGGCTTGAGCTTTTTCCGCTCGCCGCTTAAGTCCGTCAACCCCTAATTGTTCCAAAGCTTGCCACAACAACAATGGTGAAAAACCGTTTCTTGACCCGGTCACTGTAGTATCCCGGCTGCCTATATATGCGACTGTACGAGAAATGCGGTCCACATTATCTTTCAGTGCCAATACTATGCCACATGGAATCGGGGAACCGATAAACTTATGCCCGGAAATAGAGATAGAATGCGCGCCATCGGCAAAATCCCAATGGTCATCACGCTCAAGGAAAGGTAGATAGCCACCAGATAATGCTGCATCTGAATGAATGTAGTACTTGGTAATAGCCAACTGCTCTAGTATTTCGCGGATTTTTTGTAAATCATCCCGCGCCTCGGTCATGGTCGTGCCAATATTAGCGAAGATGATTGGGGCAGCATCACGCCTTATTTTCAAGGTCTCACACAAGTCATCATAATCAATCTCACCATTATTTTGCGAGCGAATCATAATGTTTTTCATGCCTAGAAAGTGTAGATTCTTGCTTACACTGTAGTGAGTGTCTTGTGAGTAATAGACTATCCCTTGAGGGTAAATCTCACGCGCCAAATATAGGCCGTACAAATTACCTTCAGTACCACCATTGGTGACATAGCCCCACCAAGCATCGGCTGGAGCACGGGTATGCTTGGCATAAAACTCCACCACCTCGCGCTCAAAGGCATAAGTATTTAACTTGTAAGTGGTAGCAGTGAAGGGGTCGCCCACATTATTTAATGAGTAATCCAAAAATGGATATAGTGCCCGGTAGTCAAAATCCATCGCCCCCGGATAACCCAGCGACTCGTCAACTGATTGCTCCAGCTGACTTAGCAATTGGTTCAGTTTAGTGTGCATTTCAGCTCCATTGATACAGACGAGCAGTTTATCATATGGATTCTACTTGCACCCTCTATTTGCATGATAAGTAAAACCATCTATACCTACCATCAACTAAAAAGACTATCAATTACCAACAATAACTGTATGATGCTGGTTAGTACATGCTTGTTTCCTCAAAAACAAATAGACCTAGTCTCTAACCAAAGGGTGAAAATTATGCCCATAACTAACTCAAGAAATAAGATCAAAACCATATTCTTGCTGCTTTTACTCGCGCCTATAGCCTCGCAGGCAGTGATTGAATACGACCAGGATGTCACCCCTGATATTATCTTCGGGAGTGGTAACTCTAACGGGGCCTTTACTACCGATAGAAACAACGGGCTCGAAGTTGGGCTGCGTGCTAAAATACCATTTGTAGGCACAACCAATAGCAATGGTGATAGCACCTATAGCTTCACCTTGCTGGAAACCGACCACGATAATAATGTAGCAACCCCAAATAGATGGAACTTTGAGTTCACTGTCAACACAGACTTTGATGATAGCACCAGCATCAATCTGGACCAATATACTTATGAGCTTGGTATGGATAGTGATCCAAGTCTGGGAGTCAACTATCTGGTTTTTGACCCGATAACACCTAACGTGGCACCACTATTCGCACCTTTCTTTGATCATAGCATTGGTGATAACTCAACCGCCAATGGTGCTGGTACCGAAGCCGGTGATGGCCCTACCTACACTACTCTGCTGGCGGGTAATAACGTGCTACAACAGTCTTGGCGCTATTCGTTTTTCCCAATCGCGCCTCTAGATACCTATGACCCATCTATCCCAGGAACTTATGCTGTATATTTTTTAATTAGAGATGCTGGTGATCAGGTAGTAGCCAGAAGCGACATACAAGTTCTAATTGGTGGAGCCCCACCGGTGGTACCCCCAACACTAACAGCACAAAGTATTCCTAGCTTAAACTGGGTTGGAGTTTTGCTGGCATTTATGAGCATTCTGCTGGTCACTACTCTAATGCGAAAATCTATCTTTAATAGATAAATCATAACAAATAAACGCCGCCGTACTGCTACGGCGGCACTCTCTATTTTGCGGGTTATAGTTAGCACTAAAGCGCCTTGCTGATATGCCAGCGAGACGCTACAACCGCTGTTTATTTCAAATATCACCCCCTGTCGTATAAAATTAGGTCAACTGTCGCAATTTTGTCGTATACAAGGAGCTGTTTCTGAGCCAGAGTAAGCATAGCTACACTTTGGGAAGAGACAAAGATGAAAATGAAACTAAATTCACTGCGAATCGTAAGGGAAAGAAAAACTCGGGCATGGAGTCAACAACACCTGGCCGAAGTAAGCAGCCTGAGCTTAAGAACAGTTCAGCGAATAGAGAACACTGGGAATGCCTCACCTGAGTCAACCAAAGCAATTGCTGGAATTTTTGACCTAAGCCCAGGCGACCTGATTCTTAAACCTAAGAATATGCCCAAATTTGGCATCTGGAAATTCAGAACCGTCGCCGCTTCAAGCATGTTTGCCTTAAGCTCCATTTTCTATTTGTCATTTTTATCTCTTTACCCGAGCAACAGTGTCGCTAAAACAATTCACTTTGAGTTTTCCGGCGGAGTAAGAGTAGATGATAACGACACACATGCCTTTGACCTCTTTATACCAGCCAAGATGGTACAAACAATAACCATTGACCCCGACTATAAACTCATCCTGATTACTCCAGATAAAAATAGCGACTATGCTGAAACAACTGTTAGGCTCTTAAAGCGGAATGGACACCAGTACGAGATACTTCACAAGTATGACTCTATCGGTGCAAACAATATAACTCGTACTTTCTCATACAGAGTTTGTAATAACAAAGTAACTTTTCAGAGCCCCGCCCCGGCACAAATACCTAAATGCGGTGGGTGAGTCTAAGTGCTCTTATCAAGTCTATCTACTGGCCGAATTAACTGAAAAATAACTAACAGCTCCCATAACATCAGAACCACTAAGGCTGCCCGCTCTGCCAGGCCGACCGCAATGCCAGACTGGTCGGCAAATACAAACCAGACTATAGCTAGAGCAGCAGCTACTGACAGCGCCCATGAAATGGTTTTGAGCCGCTGCCAACATGGCTCTTTACTATAGCTAAAAACTGCCGAGAAAATAAACAGCGCTATAATTTCGAAGCCAAAAGCGGCACTGGAAACTGGCCTATGCAAGCTCCCACTAAAGCTCGCGGTTGTTACTCCAGGCGGGTCAATCGGGAGCAAACCTGTCAATATAATACCGATCGCGGCCAGCCCAAAAAAACATGCCCCCCAGTTACGCAACCGCCCTGAAGGCAGAGCATAAAACAAACCAAATGCCAACGCCAGATTGCCCCAGCCATGCACAAAAGCTCCAAAGCCGAATACCCAGCCATGCGGTTCATTTGCCAGGTCACTGACATAACCATTAGTCCAATCAATACCTGAACTCATTACATGCAGGGCAACAATTGACAGCAAAAATATACCTGCTCCTAGCAAAGCTAATATTCCATAGCGTTTGACAGATGCCGAGAGGCCACCCTGATTTGTATTAGCAGCCCGGCTGCTCGCTGAATTATGCAATTGGGTTGATCCTGGTTATTGACTATTACTCACTTGGGTTTCATCCCATGCTGGCGGTGCTGGTGGATGTACTTCTCAGGCTCTAGCTGGAATGCATCCAAACATATTGTGGCACAAAAATACCAGGTCTTGCCATCGTAGTCATATGTATCAATGGCGGTTAAGTGACTAACCTGCATACCACAAACCGGGTCTTTATAA
>JAJRYF010000151.1 GCA_024275935.1 Gammaproteobacteria bacterium
GAAACAATATTATTATCTTTCATGTGGTGTATCTCCTGTTGGTTGTTGATCGTTCAAAATCAATCAACAGGATACACCGCTTTTTAATTTAGCTCATACACCAGAAATCATCATAGCTCTTCTAAATAGTCTATAATTTCATCGCGAATGTACATATACTCCATAGGTTGGGCATAAATCTCAATCGTATTTCGTTTAATTGCGCTAATTAATTCATCTGGTAGTGCTAATTGTATAGCTCTATCGCCTTGGCGCGCCAGCTTCAACAGGATCCAAAACGGATCTTTAATACCGGTAATATCATCACAGAAATAGGACAGAGCTTCATTAAAGTAGTATCTTGATATATCGCTCTTTTTATAGTCAATATCATCAAAGGTAACGCTATTTCTGTAACACATACCGGCGAAAGATGCTGTTAACAAAGGGTATTGCTCAACATCATTTAAATAGAGGCCCAGCCCAATTTTGGCTTCTGCGGTACTTTGCCATTTGGTGAGTAAAAAATTGGATGTATAACCTCGCTTATAGGGGTCAATATGTGTAAAGGTATCTGAAATGGTTTCTATCATTTCTGCTTTGGTGTTTTTGATGTTAGGCTTTGTAGTAAAGTCAGGCGTGGGTTTTCCAGGTAACTCGGTAATCGATCCTATGGTTGATTGACCCTGGTTTTTTTTATCGACCTCGACAGTATCCCGACTATTATCTGTATTCTCTTTTTGCAACCAGAACATAATATACGCTCCTATCAAGGCTGTCGCTATTAGAAACATCATTTTCATTTTCATTTACTAGTCCAAGCTGCTTAAACCACCTTGCAGGAGAGCAAGGTGGTTGATTCACTGATGAGTAACCTTATGAAGACCCAATTCTTTGGATATTACAAGTATTTTTTAATCCTTTGGCTCCAACTCCTTGCTTTTTAATGTCACGACCAAATGCTCGGTAGATATCATCGGCACCCCCATTTGCGATTGACGGGTTGTCGCTGCCAGAGTATGAACTCCTATAGGCGTCCCAATCAATATCGTGTTGATTCCAGTACCCGTAATAATAATTTTAATCACCATGCATTAAGTAGTTAATTGGCAGCGAATATAATATGCACATGGGTGCTGCATCCATTTACTCAAGTAAAGCTGCTAATATTTAAGGCTTTTAATCATTCTTTCAGCTTTTTTTATTTCCTCGTCAGTCATCCACCGTTCCAACATGGTTTTTACGCCAGCTCTGGTCATGAATCTGTCACCTAAGTCAGCGGCTATAAAGCCATAATAATAAGACAGTACCAAGTTTTCAGATAGTAGTGACCCATAGCCGCCTCTATACTCGATGTACAGTAGAGATGCGGCCGCCCCAATGCCTTCTGCAACCATGCTTTCTAAATAGCCTATAATCTCATCGCGAATATACATATACTCCATAGGTTGGGCGTAAATTTTAATCGCATTTCGTTCAGTGGCGCTAAGCAATTCATCTGGTAGCGCCAACTGTATCGCTCTATCGCCTTGACGCGCCAGCTTCAATAAAACCCAAAATGGGTCGTTAACACCGGTGATATCATCGCAGTAACCGGCCAGGGCTTCGTTGAAATAGTGCCTAGATATATCAGTTTTTCTATAGTCAATATCGTCAGCGGTTATGCTGTCTTCATAACACACTGCGGCAAATACTGTTGCGATCATCGGGTAACTTTCAACATCGTTTAAATAGAGACCTAGCCCAATTTTAGCATCGGCGGCACTTTGCCATTTTTTAACATGCATTAATCCGGATGCAACGCTAGTTCCACTATCAGCAATAATACTCGGAATTGCTTTAGTTGTTTGAATACTAGTTTCGGTATCAGAGGGTGATTTTCTTACGGTTTGTGGCAACGCCCCCGTTTGTTGCTCGCTGCTAGCATCTATGTTTGGCTGTTCTGGGTTCAACATAGGGTTTTTTGTATTATTTAGGCTGGGCTCTATATCGCCCTTTAGCGAATACAAAAGAATGTATACCCCTACCAAGGCTGTCGCTGATAACAAAATAAATTTCGGTTTTATTTTACTTAACATCAAATTAAATCCTAATAATAGGGTCGAGATTTCACTAGACCACCAAGCCGCCCTGCGTTAAACAAGGCGGTTGATTTACTGATGATTAGGCTTATGAAGATCCAATTCTTTGAATTGCACAAGTGTTTTTTAATCCCTTGGCTCCAATTCCGTGTTTCATAACATCAGCGCCGAAGGCTTGATATATTACATCAGCCCCTCCGTCTCCGTTTTCGTTTCGGGTTGGCAGGCCGTCGCCTGTGTAAAGATGCCTATAAGCATCCCAATCAATTTGGTGTTGGTTCCATCCAACTACATCGCCATATATAGGGGGGTTATAGCCATGCCCTCCGAATTGAAAGTAGCGCTCAACATCCATCACTCCGGCCACATACGAGGCAAAATTGATAGATCCAAATATCTTTTTCAAAGAGCTGCCAGCAATTCTGACAGCATTTAGCTTTAGTTTACTACTAATGATATTACAAAAAGTCTCAGTTGAAACGGCAACAGCCTCGTCGTAGTTATCATCATCCCCATCCCCGTCATGTGATGACATGTCACAATTTCCCATTGAGCAACCGCTACCTCCTCCCCAGTCAGGTGGTGTGTTTGGGTCTGGCAAATTTGAGTCCCAGGGTGGTAATGAGCTAATTGGATCGAGAACGGCTTGATGGTCGTCAGCTTGCACAAAAGATGGCAAGAGTACGGATGCTGATAAGATTGCAGAAATAGCTGTAACAGAAAGTGCTTTTGTTAATAAGTTAAGCTGTGTTGCTGTGTTGCTGTGTTGCTGTGTTGCTGTGTTGCTTATTCATTAAAGTAATCTCCTTTATTCTAACATTAATAGTTCCAGTTATAATGGATAAATACGGCTCCCCTCGTACCGATCACATCAATGTCACACCACTACTGCTCCTTTTGTGATGAAGGTTGAGATTACCAGCTGTTTAATAGGCTGTCAACAAATAGTCTTGTCCCCAGATAGGATTTCACCAACGCTCCAAGGACCTCTAAACCCATTATTGCTTACCATCACAGCGAGCATGACTGAGAGGTCTAGTCAAAAACCGTTTCACTGCGCATATTGGGCACCTAATCGGCTGTTTTGGACAGATATATCCTGTATGAACCGTCATTTGTGTCACCAGCTGCTTTAAATTGGCGGCGATTCAAACTCCTTCAGTGTTATCAGCACTTGTTCCAACAGTTCTCGATGTTTTTCCTTTAGCTTTACAAATAATTGCCACCTTGTCTTAACCACTTTTGTCGCGATAGCATACAAGCGCCAGAGGAGGGTCGCTGGATGAATTCATAAGGTCTATATCCACGATTGCTCTTGGGGAGTGGAAAGTGATGATCAATATGCTCAGCGAGATTCAAGAGTACATTAACTGGTCAATGACCAATAACCCGGCATGCATATTCCGGTTAATTTGAACACAGGAAGTAAGTAAATCGTTCGTTGTATCGAGTTTGTGTTATGAAATAGTCATAAGCTTTGAGCTGTGCACCCTTTGGGCCGTGTTGGATTTTATCACTAACCATTATACAGCCAAGGTTTTCTGCGGTTTAGATGCTTCTATCTGGGGGTTGGGGAAGATAATCTAGAGCTTGAATCTATCGGCAGCAGACCCAAATTAATCCCTGTGCGTGTTATTCTTTAATATATAAATAATAATGCCTCAAATATTCTTTTATTTTTTGAAGTTTTTTAGAACTAACCGACTCTTTTGTTGTCTTTTTAAATGACACCAAACAGGCCGGATCGATAAGGATGGCCTGAATGGGCAGTAAGGATGACAAAATTGAGCCTAAGTTAGAGGCCGCCGCAGAAAACCCGCAGCTCAGCGACCGGCAGGTCGATCAGTTGTTGGTAGAGCGGGTGCAGAAGGGTGAGTCGCAGGCGTTTGATTTGCTGGTGTTGAAGTACCAGAATCGAATTATCAACCTGGTATCACGCTTCGTCTCTGATCATAGTGAGGCTCAGGATGTAGCTCAGGAGGCTTTTATTAAAGCCTATCGTGCGATTGAGCGCTTCCGTGGAGATAGCGCCTTTTACACCTGGCTTTACAGAATTGCCATCAATACTGCCAAGAATTACCTGGTATCACGATCGCGCCGGCCGCCCACATCTGATGTGGATGCCCAGGATGCTGAACAGTATTCTATTGATACGCGCCTGAAAGATCGTGATACCCCGGAAAGAGAGCTGTTAAGAGCTGAGATTGCGGAAACAATTTCTACAGCGATAGCAGATCTACCGGAGGATTTACGCACTGCTATTGTGCTGCGGGAAATGGAAGCTATGAGCTATGAAGATATAGCTCTAACTATGAGTTGCCCCATTGGCACAGTCCGTTCGCGGATTTTTAGAGCGCGTGAAGCGATTGATGAGAAACTCCGGCCGTTACTGGCGGCTGACTAGATAATGGAATAGAGGTAGTTATGAAAACCCCTACAAATAAGACCCATGATTCACATTTGGAAGATTTATCGGCATTTATGGATGGTGAAATGGCTGCAGATAGCAGTGTATTTTTTGTTTCCAGAATGGGTAATGAAGCCATGCTTGAGCAGAAATGGACCAGATATCACCTGATCCGTGATGTTATCTGCAAGCAGGACGCTTTGCTTGCGGATAGTAAGTTTTGTGATTGTGTGCGGCAGCAATATCAGTTGCCTGAGCAGCTTTTGTTGGAGCCACGAACAAATCGCTGGTTAAAACCGGTTGTAGGTTTGGCGATGACCGCTGCGGTTGCTTTTGTTGCCGTAAGTTCGGTGATTCAATTGCCAGGTAACGCAGTTGGTCCAGCAGTTGATCACAACGCTCTTGTGGGCAGCGCCAGCGTTGAAACCAAAAATTTCGTTACCCCGGAAATCCCGGTAATAACAACCGCCGGTAGTGCTGCCGTGCCGGTAAGCATGACCTCTGATAATCTAGCGACAGCAATGTATCCGGTGGTTAATCAGGCCCCGCATAAAAACAATCTGGCAGAGTATCTGTTCCGCTTACAGGCAAAAGATGGGCTGGGTAGGTCGGTATTGTTGCTACAACGGCCTGGTCAGCAAAGCGCAATTATATTTATTGCCCCTACCGCCGGCCAGCATACAAATTCTGCCCAACCATAAGCCTCCTCAGCTACGCAGATGATTGAGCAACAGGGAATGGTGGTTCAACTGGCAGAAGATCAAGTACGGGTGAGAGTCGGCTCAACTAGTGGTTGCAGTAGCTGTGAAGCCGGGCAGGGTTGCGGTGGTGGTATTTTCGCTCGATTAGTGCCTAAGAAACTGGTGGTTTTAACTGTTTCTGTGAGCCGCGATTCTCCGCTAGTAAAAGTTGGTCAAAAAGTTTTACTAGGCTTGCCAGAATCATTCTTTTTGCGCTGGGTTGCGCTGTTGTTTGGAGTTCCGTTATTGTCTGGATTGCTGGCAGCCGGTGCTACTCAAGCACTGATCAGTGGGCAGCTATTTAACTTTTCCGCATTACAAATAGATGCTCTTGTACTGCTGGTTATGGTTGCAGTTGCAGCCGCAGTGTTTCGCATTATTTCCAGAGGTAATAGCGCCAGAGTTGCGGAGCTAGACCAGTTGGTCTTGCTGAAAGCTCTTAGCGGAAACTGCAAGTAATATTTAATCTCTATTTTCTAGATAAACTCTTTAGAAGGAAACCTGAATGCAAAAATCAAAGTCATTATTGCGTATTGTCGCAGTTAGTATCAGCCTGTTGGTATTGGCCTTGCCAGTTAATTCTTTGGCATCGGTTAACCCGGGGTTACCGGACTTTACCGATCTGGTAGATGAGGTGGCCCCGGCTGTAGTTAGTTTGACGATAAGCTCACAGCCAGGTTCGGTAGCCCCAGGCCAGCAGCAAGTGCCGGATATTTTCAGGCGATTTTTTGATACTCCTCAACCCGGGTCTCGTGGAGTTGACCCACGGCTTCAGCGGCCGCAGAGACCTCAGGATCAGCAAAGATTTGGGCCCTTGCGTCAATCTAGTGGCTCCGGATTTATTATTTCCTCAGATGGCTATATTGTTACCAATCATCATGTAATTGATAATGCGGATGAAATCATGGTAAAGCTGGCAGATAACCGCCAGTTTCAGGCGCGTGTTATTGGTTCTGATGCGATGAGTGATATTGCACTGTTAAAAATTGAAGCCAACGACTTGCCCAAATTATCTTTGGGGAATTCAGATAGATTGAAACGCGGGCAATGGGTTATCGCTATTGGTTCGCCATTCTCGTTTGAGCAATCAGTAACCGCTGGAATTGTAAGTGCTATGGGCAGAACCAATGGCGCGCAGCAGTATGTGCCATTTATTCAAACTGATGTGGCTATCAATAGAGGTAATTCAGGTGGCCCGTTATTGAATATGGATGGTGAAGTTGTAGGGGTTAACTCCTGGATATTAAGTTCAGGCGGCGGTTATATTGGTTTGTCGTTTTCCATTCCTATGAATGTGGTTAAGCGCACGGTTGAGCAGTTGCGTGAGCATGGATATGTTCCGCGTGGTTTGTTAGGCGTAGGTATCGGTAGGGTACCACCAGAATTGGCAGAGTTACTGAAACTTGACCGCCCTCGGGGTGCGTTGATAAATAACATCGAAAAAGAGTCAGCCGCCGACAGGTTTGGGCTGGAAGTTGGTGATGTAATTCTGGAGTTCGATGGACAGGCAATTGAGCAATTTACCGAGCTGCCACCACTAATTGGGGCAAAACCTCCAAATACCAAAATCTCGCTGTTGGTGAATCGCTGGGGCAGGCAAAAAACCCTGTCGGTGGAGCTTGGTGAATTGGCGACAAATGCTGTGGCAGCAAATAATACTAGCAGCGCTGGTAATGGCCTAAGCAATGCCTTGGGATTGACGGTTACCGGCCTTAGTAATTTGCAGCTAGAGCGCTTGGGTGGACTGGATGGCGGTGTAGGGGTGACGAAAGTGGAAAGCGAATCTGCCTGGCGTGCTGGAATTAGGCGCGGGAATGTTATTCTGCGTATCAACCAGAGTAAAGTTATGAATTTGGAAGACTTTAAACGGCAGGTAGCTAGAGTTAAGCCTGGTGATACCGTTGCCTTGTTGCTGCTACAAGAAGGCAATCCTAACTATGTGGCATATAAAACTGAACTGAAAAGATAAATAACGGGGGGGCGTAGACTCTCTGAGGTATAATTACTATAGACCTTCACACGGCCACCGCCGTCCGGGGCTCGACTTGAGTTTCGGTAGCGGTGGTTTTGTATATTGATTACATATTTATGGACCAACGCTACATACGAAACTTCTCGATTATTGCGCATGTTGATCATGGCAAGTCGACCATTGCGGACCGATTCATTCAGGTCTGTGGGGGTCTGAGTGCACGCGAAATGGACTCGCAAGTCCTTGACTCTATGGATATAGAGCGGGAGCGTGGGATTACCATTAAGGCCCAGAGCGTTAGCTTGAATTACCAATCTGAGGATGGCCATAACTATCAGCTAAACCTGATCGATACCCCGGGGCATGTGGATTTCTCTTACGAAGTCTCGCGCTCCTTGTCAGCTTGTGAAGGTGCGCTACTGGTAGTTGATGCGGCCCAAGGTGTAGAAGCCCAGAGTGTTGCCAACTGTTACACGGCCGTAGAGCTTGGCTTAGAAGTTTTGCCGGTAATCAATAAGATTGACCTGCCTTCTGCTGAGCCGGATAAAGTTAAGCAGGAAATCGAAGATATCATTGGTATTGAAGCCAGTGATTCTCTTGAAGTAAGTGCCAAAACTGGCCAGGGCATTAATGCCGTGCTAGAAGCTCTGGTACACAATATACCTGCCCCGAAAGGTAATCGTGAGGCCACTCTGAAAGCCTTGATTATAGATTCATGGTTTGATAATTACCTAGGTGTGGTGTCCTTGGTAAGAGTGGTCGATGGGCGTATACGCAAAGGCGATAAAATTAAAGTCATGTCTACAGGTGAAGATCACCAGGTAGATCAAGTTGGGGTATTCACGCCTAAACGGGAGGCCAGGGAAGTTCTGGAAGCCGGGGAAGTTGGCTTTATGGTGGCCTCAATCAAGAATCTTCACGGTGCTCCAGTAGGCGACACCTTAACTCATAGTAAAAACCCGGCCACTGAGCCGCTGACTGGATTTAAAGAAGTTCAAGCTCAAGTTTTTGCCGGTTTGTTTCCAACCAATGCCGATGACTATCCGGATTTACGCGAGGCGTTGGATAAGCTACGCCTGAATGATGCTGCCTTACAATTTGAGCCAGAAACCTCAGCTGCTTTGGGCTTTGGCTTCCGTTGCGGATTTCTTGGCTTGCTGCATATGGAAATAGTCCAGGAACGGTTGGAGCGTGAATATAATGTTGACCTAATAACCACATCGCCTACGGTTATTTATCAGGTCCTGCTAACCAATGGTGAAACAGCTACTCTGGAAAGCCCAGCGCAGATGCCTCCAATCAACCAGATTGATGAAATCCGCGAACCTATCATTCAGGCTGATATTTTGGTGCCGCAGGACTATGTAGGCTCGGTTATTGGCTTGTGTGAAGAAAAGCGCGGGCGGCAGAAGAGTATGCAGTATCTGGGTAACCAGGTGGCAATTTGTTATGAGTTACCAATGTCAGAGGTGGTGCTGGACTTTTTTGATCGGCTGAAGTCGGTGTCCAGAGGTTATGCCTCGTTTGACTATCATTTTGTGCGTTTTGAGGCCGGGCCATTTGTGCGGGTGGATATTTTGATTAATACTGAGGTGGTAGATGCCTTGTCTTTAATCGTGCATCGTGATCTGGCGCAACGCAGGGGCAGAGAGCTGGTGGAAAATATGCGTGAACTTATTCCCCGGCAAATGTTCGATATAGCTATCCAGGCGGCGATTGGTGGGCATATAATCTCCCGTAGTACAGTTAAGGCGTTACGGAAAAATGTTACCGCAAAGTGTTACGGTGGTGATGTTTCCAGAAAGCGTAAATTATTGGAAAAACAAAAAGCCGGTAAAAAACGCATGAAACAGGTCGGTAGTGTGCAAATACCCCAAGAGGCTTTCCTGGCTGTATTGCGTACCGATAAAAAGAAAACCAAGAAATAACCTAAGGACAACTTTATGAATTTTGATTTTGCCAAGATCCTCACGGTACTAACCTTAGTTACCGGCGTAGTTTGGCTGCTGGATAAGATTTTCTTTGCCAGTAAGCGTAAAGAAAAAGCTTTAATTGATAAAGTTGAATATAAAGAGCCAATGGTGGTCGAGTGGTCAAACTCCTTGTTCCCTGTGCTTTTACTGGTTTTGGTTGTTCGTTCCTTTATTTTTGAGCCATATAAAATCCCTACCGGATCAATGATACCAACCTTACATATTGGCGACTTTATTGTGGTAAATAAATATGCCTATGGACTGAGGCTACCAGTATTAAATACCAAGTTTATTGAGGTGGGTAACCCACAGCGCGGGGATGTTGCGGTGTTTAGGTTTCCGGCTGGTCCACCGGATAATTACATTAAGCGGGTGATTGCAATACCTGGTGATAAAGTCGTTTATAGAAATAAGCACTTGTATATAAACGGTGAGAAAATGCAGTTAGAGCTTATTGGCCCATATACCAAGGCTGATACCAAATGTGGCAGTCCCAGATCCGGTGAAGTTCGCTATAAAGAGACTCTGGATGGCGTTGAGCATGATGTTCTGATCAGAAACGGTTGGGGTAATGCGCCGCCGAAAAGCGTAACAGTACCCGAGGGAATGTATTTCATGATGGGCGATAATCGTGACAACAGTAATGATAGCCGCTACTGGGGCTTTGTTCCAGAAGAGAATTTAGTCGGTCGAGCAAGCTATGTTTGGATGAGTTTTGACACTCACGCCTGCATCAATGGCTCACGTATAGGTGAAGCAATTCGCTAGACCAGCTATGATATAAGAGACTACTGTTATCTGGGGAACGAAAATGTATGTAAATGAGCAACCGAAAAAGACTGATTTTGTCGCACTGACGCCAGCAAAATTGCAGCGTGGGATAACCTTGATTGGGTTTCTGATCGTACTTTCACTTGCAGTTTTTGTGGCTTTTCTGGGGATGAAGATTGCACCGATATATATTGACCACTATTCAGTGGTAACTGCCATGAAGGGAGTCCAAAAAGAGCCGGGCATAGTAACTGCCACTCCAGCTAAGATTAAAGACCTCTTTTTTAGACGCCTTTATGTAAGCTATGTTGGCGGAATAGATAAAAAAAATGTACGGGTCACTCGGGTTAACGGACGAACCCTGCAGGTTAAATATGAGGTGCAAAAGCAGTTGATAGGAAACCTGGATATTGTGGCCAAATTTGACGACTCTGTTATTTTGGGGCGCTAGAAATTGATTAGCCAACTCCCGGGTCTGGGTTACCAGTTTAAAAACCCGGAGTTGCTGGAGCTGGCGCTTACTCACCGTAGCCATGGCACGGCCAATAATGAGAGATTTGAGTTTCTGGGAGATGCGATTCTGGGGATGGTAGTGGCTGATGTGCTTTTCCAACTGCACCCGAATTCCCCAGAGGGCGACTTGACCAGATTACGCGCTGCGGTGGTGCGTGGTGAAACTTTAGCCGATATTGCCAAAAACCTTAACCTTGGCAAATATATTCTGGTTGGTAGTTCAGAGAAAAAAACCGGCGTAATCCGCAGACGCTCAATTCTTGCCGACACACTTGAGGCTGTATTTGCGGCTGTCTACCTAGATGGTGGGATTAAGGATGTAATTCGAGTAATTACCGATCTAACCAGTAAAACTATCGCGGGCTTGCCGGCTGCAGGTACGCTAAAGGATCCTAAAACTAAACTACAGGAATGGTTGCAGGCGCGCTCTCGTGAGGTTCCTGAGTATACGATGATTGCAGTAAGGGGCGCTGATCATGCCAAAGAATTTGTAGTAGAGTGCAGGCTTCCCGATGAGCCAGAGATTAGTTTTAGCGCTACCGGTAGTTCCCGAAGAAGAGCTCAACAGGCTGCGGCAGAGTTAATGTTGGCGCACTTGCAGGCCTAGTTGCGATAATGAGATAACAGAGTTATGGATACTAACAAGCAAGAAAATGAGTTCCGCTGCGGCTACATAGCTTTGGTGGGCAAGCCGAATGTGGGTAAATCGACATTGATGAACCATATTATTGGTGAAAAAATCTCCATAGTTACTGCCAAATCACAAACTACTAGACAGCAAATTATCGGGATTCATAATAGTGAGCGTGGGCAGACAATTTATGTCGATACACCCGGTATTCATCGCTCTGCTGGAAAAGCGTTAAATCGGTATATGAACCGGGTTGCCAGAGCTGCACTTAAAGATATTGATGTGGTTGCTTTTCTGGTTGAGGCAGGGCGTTTTTCGCCCACAGATGAGCACGCTCTAAAGGCGGTGTTAAAGGCCGGCAGGCCAACTGTTTTAGTAGTCAATAAAATTGATTTAATGCCGGATAAGAGTAAGCTTTTGCCATTCGTTGAAGCACTTAATAAGCAGTATAAGTTTGATAAGGTTTATATGATATCGGCGCTACGGGGCAAGGGCGTAGCAAGCTTTCAGGCGGAAATGGAAGCCCGCTTACCATTTTCCCGCCCATGGTATGACGCCGACCAGATAACCGATCGTAGCGAACGATTTTTGGCCGCCGAAATGATTCGTGAACACCTGACTACACGGTTACATCAGGAACTACCATATGCGGTAACCGTATCTATTGATGCCTTTGAGCATAGCCCGAAAATCACTCGTATTTCAGCGACTATCTGGGTTGAAAGAGACTCACAAAAGCAAATTGTAATCGGTAAACGCGGCGATGCTATTAAGCAAATTGGTAGTGGTGCGAGGATTGCAATGGAAGAGCTTTTTGAGGAAAAAATATTCCTTAAATTGTGGGTTAAAGTTTCGCGTGGTTGGTCGGATGATGAAGCGGCTTTAAATCGCTTTGGCTTTGATTAGGTGGGCCCCATCAGGTGAGTCGGGTTAGTCAAGTTAATGGGTTTATTCTGCATTCCAGAGCGTTTCGCGAAAGCAGTTCTATTATCGAAATATTTACCTCCGAGCATGGTCGTCTAGGTCTGGTTGCCAGAGGTAGTCGGGCCAGTAAATCGCGTTGGCGAGGTTTATTGCAACCATTCCGGCAGTTGGAGTTTTCCTGGGTTAAGCGCGGACAGCTAGGCACTTTAACCGCAGCTGATATGGATATCGGCTGGCCCCAGCTTAACGGTACCGGCCTGTATTGTGGTTTGTATCTGAATGAACTGATGATGCGTCTTAGTCGAGTAGAAAACCCGGATCCACAGCTTTATATGGCCTATGGACGGGCCTTGCATGAGTTGTCATCTCTTGATGACCCGCGCATCTCCCTGCGTAGATTTGAGAAGCAATTACTGCATGCGCTAGGGGTGAGTCTGGCTTTGGATTTTGATCAACAAAATAAGCTGGCAGTCTGCGCCGATAGAAACTATTTGTTCAACCCTTTGCAAGGCCCGGTGCTTGCTCAGTCTACTCAAAGTAGTGATACTGTACCGGGCGAACTACTCCTATTGCTGGCTGCTGATGATTACTCAAAACCGGAATATCTTGCTGGAATGCGACGTTTATTACAGGCAGCACTACAGGTTCAATTAGGTGGCAAGCAGCTCGCTAGCCAGAAGTTGTTGCGATCTATTGCTTGAAACTAAGGCTTAAAACACTATGTCTACTACTAACGCTAAACACCCATCCCGCAAATTACTTGGGGTAAATATTGATCATGTAGCCACGCTGCGACAGGCCAGGGGAACAACTTACCCGGATATTGTGGAGGCGGCAAGTATTGTTGAGCAGGCTGGTGCCGATGCAGTAACAATTCATTTGCGCGAAGATCGCCGACATATACAGGATGCTGATGTTTATGCATTGCGGAAGACACTTACAACCCGCATGAACCTTGAAATAGCGGTAACCCCGGAAATGGTTGCGACCGGAGCTGATGTTGCACCAGCTGATATTTGTCTGGTACCGGAAAAGCGTGAAGAACTGACTACTGAGGGTGGGCTTGATGTGGTGGCTAGAAGAGTAGAGGTTGAAGCTGCGATAAAGCGGCTACAAGCTGCCGGTTGCAGAGTCTCGTTATTTATTGACCCGAATAAAGAACAGCTGCTAATGGCTGCACAAGTTGGTGCTACCGTGGTTGAATTACATACCGGCAGTTATGCCGAGAAGTCTGCAGATGAGCAAGCTCATGAACTTGAGCGGATAGCAATTGCGAGTTGCTTTGGGTATGAAATCGGGCTGCAAGTAAACGCTGGTCATGGCCTGCACTACCAAAATGTTCAGGCGATTGTAGCAGTTGCTGAAATTGTGGAGCTAAACATTGGTCATGCGCTGGTTTCAAGGGCAGTATTTGTGGGTCTTGAGCAGGCTACCAGAGAGATGAAAACTTTACTGGTAAGGGATTCATGAATTACTCTGAGAATTTATGCGTTTAGTGGGATACCTCAGGCTTCGTTGTCGCATTGGGAGTTCCGTATTTGCATTAGCTCATCGCTGCGTTACGCCTCGGTAACTGCTCCTGCGTTGCTCTCGACTCTGGCTTCCTGCTTCGCCCTAGCTCCCCCGCCCATGGGGCCGTACATCCTGCACCGACCGCCAAGGATGGCGGAAGTGCAGGTTTTGCAGGAGCAAAAATCTGCCATGTAGTCGTGCGACTAACATACCCTACGCAAATCATTGTGAACACTGGCTGCTGTTTGTAAAAAGCGGGTATATCCATTAGCTATTCCTGCGCGATCATGACTTTTCAGGGCGGCGTAGAATTGTTTGGATATTTCAGATAATCGTGGTGCTCCACAATATCCGGCAGAAGCAATCAGCTTATGGATGTGCTCGGCGACCTGCTGAAATTCTCCTTTGCTCATCAACGGATCTAGCTGGTTTGGTATTTCCCCTAGTTCCTTTAAAAATAACACCCTCAGGGTTTTAACTAATTCTTCGCTGCCGTGAGCAGCCCGTAGCGCTTGTTCGTCATCTAGCCCTTGATAGTAATCGGTTTTGGTTGCCATTCGATCCCAGATATTGGGGTTCATTCGGCTTAGTAAATCAGTAATTGTGCTTAGCAGGGCACGACTGGTAACCGGCTTGCTTAACCAGGCATCGAAGCCATTGGCCAATAACCGTTCTTTTTCTTCTTCCCTAGCATCGGCAGTTAGCGCAACTGAGAGCGGACGGTAATCATTATCCTGACCCCATTCATGAATTTTGTGTAGCGCCTCAAGCCCATTAATTTCCGGCATGTGGATATCTAACAGCAGAATCTCAGGCTGTGACTCGCTGGCGATTAAGATTGCTTCAGCACCGTTCTCTGCCTCCAGAATAGACGGACA
>JAJRYF010000152.1 GCA_024275935.1 Gammaproteobacteria bacterium
AACTTCTAGCTGATCAAAGCGCAGCGCATTTTGCTGATACAAATCCAGCAAGCGACCAGGGGTTGCCACTAGGATATCTACGCCCTTACGCAACTTCATCATTTGCGGGTTAATTTTAACCCCGCCGAAAACTACAGCTGAGCGTAGCGGCAGATATTTTCCATAAACCACAGCACTCTGCTCAACCTGGGCAGCCAGCTCTCTGGTTGGTGTCAACACCAGGGTTCTCACCTGATTGCTCGGCGCTATCTTACCTGCGGATAAACGCTCAAGAATCGGCAGGATAAATCCTGCAGTTTTGCCGGTTCCAGTCTGTGCAGCAGCCATCACATCGCGGCCTTCCAAAACCACAGGAATAGCCTGCGCCTGAATTGGAGTTGGGCTAGTATAAGCCTGCTCATCAATAGCTTTAAGAATCGGATCGGATAAACCCAGGGTAGAAAAACTCATAAAAATCTCACAATAAATGGTGGCCGTTTCCAGCCCCAGCGGGCGTGTAGCATACAGTATCTTATTGTTAATGGCTATTATTTAGACCTTTTACTAAACATCACTAAGTGACAAATAGATAAGTGGCAGAACCTACAGCCCGTTGAACAGATTAGTTAGTGTTGTTTCTGGTAGTTGCGGTATATAGGTCAAGCAAGCCTTCCCATGTCGTTGGTGTATTTGCTCCAAATGCATGGCATAGCTTATCAAGTTCCGCAGAGAAATCTACGGGTACTCGGCTGGGTTTTTCCATCATAATATCGAATAAGTACCGGACAACTATTGCAGCAGCAAGGTAATTCTGGATGAGGTCTTCAGAATTGGGGATGAGGTCTTCAGCCCTAGTATTTTTCGCGATTACTGACTGCAGTTTGGCTCGCGTAGGGTTTGTAAGAATAAAATCTCTAAGCCCTGTGTCATAACTAGCTGGATCCCGAACCTCCTGAAAAATCGCATTTGTGACACAACTGTCGACAAAAATCGCCAGAGTTTCTTTGGAAATCCTGTCTACCGGAGCTGCTGCAATATCCAGTTTCTGGTAAATGTGATATTGCTCATGCGCCAATATGCGCAACACTCGCAAAAAGACAGCTTTTGTTGCTGCGTCTTCGCGTGCCGAGAATACAAAGCTAATAGGCATCAAAGTGCTGCTATAAGCTCTTCTACGCTGGCTACGATAAGTCAACGTGGTGGGAACTATAATTAACTCATAGCTGGAAGGACGAAGGTCAGGGGTCAGCACTCGCATTACCCGCACATACTCTGCCAACCAGGCAGCAACGGCATCAACTTCGGTAATTCCGGTAAGACTCTGGGAAACGGATATATCCCAACTACCATTAGTAATATCAAGCTTAGATAAGGGGTGCTGATCAATCATGGTTGGCACACCACCCGACTGGTCTATACTAATATAGTCAATATGCTGTCGGCGCTCATTCAAAACAACCGAATGCACTTCAGCACCTATGGGTATTTTTTTCAGTGGAATTTGGACACAAGAAGTAGTAAATACTAGCAGCCCTGTAAGTAATGCAACAATTTTCATTTCTTACCTTCTTTAAAAAACTACTACGCCAGCCATCAGGGCAGGCGTAGCAGTTATTTATTACAGTTTATTCTACTGCATAATCTGGTTATTACCCTGTGGGCTAACATACCAAGATTTTGACGCGCCAGCCAGAAGTATATTGTCATATGCCAGTTCTGTTACCAGCACATTCATCCCAGGGTCTGAAGTAAACTCTAGACCTGAGATACCAACCTCAATGGTATCATTATCTGCCATATTGTTGGCCACCCATGAGGTTAGCGACTGAGCATTTACTGGGCCCCAGTCATCGCCATTCTGACTAAACTGGAAATTAAAAGAACCAACAATCACACCATTCCGCTTCTGAACCAGTGTAGCAGTAAGCAAGTTTTGTGCAAAACCCATTGTCGACTGACTAGTGTCGATTATTAGCTTTGCAGAATCAAAACCGCCACCAACACTATTAAACCTTGATGTAAATCTTAGGTCGCAACGTTCTAATCCGCTCGATCCGCCATAGCATTCAGGTATGTCAAAACTAATATCTTCAGTAACTGCACAACCAGACACGAGTACGGTAATAAAGGTGAGATATAACCATGAAATCTTTTTAAAAGACATTTTGAATCCTCCGTGAAATATAAATTAAAAATACGGCATCCTTGCCGCAAGCTAACCATACCCCCCCCCCAGACACATTTGTCAAGCAGTGATTCTTCTAGTGTTGGTAACACATAATTAAAGTCGTACAAACCCAGCTTATGCTAGAGTACCAGCTCAATAATTAACAAGTTTAGCTGGCATCTATGCCAATCCACACAAACCAGTGCGTAAAGCGCATTTTAACAAAGA
>JAJRYF010000153.1 GCA_024275935.1 Gammaproteobacteria bacterium
ATGCGGGTGAAGAGCCCCCATGGATGGGTTTACGGCGTGTCTCAGGCGAGCACCCGGGATTCATGTCCTCGGTGACAAAAACTGGTGTGCGCCAAACGATAGTAAGGGTTATCATCAGCTAGGCACAAAGTTAACGGGACAGCAGTGATTTATTAACATCCGCACTAGCTGTTTTTAACAGCGTAAAACGACGATTCACAAACTCAACCGTAGCTTGCCCATTAACTGATGAAATAATTTCATCAGCGTGCCGCTTTGGCACGGCCAAGAAATATCTATGCTGAGAGTTGTTCTGCAACATGGCTTCAAATTCCGGGAGTGTCCTAGCCGTTGCATTTCCATTTGAATAAAACCGCGCACTAAACGGTACCTTCGTCAGATAAATAAGTGCCGGTGTATGACGCTCTTTATGTTCTACATAATGCGCCACTAGCGCCCTTTCAGTTTTAAGTTGATCCGGATAAAAATATGCTCGAAAGCCCATAGAGACCCCAACAATCAATACAAAAACTGCCATGGGTGCTAAACCGAATTTGCTAAATTTATTTATCGACATTGAATTTGTCACCAACATTGCAAGCAAGATCGCAAGTGGCACCAAAGCTGGCAATTGATAAGTCCAGAGGATATTGCCTGAAAAGGTAAAAAACAGGCTTGGGAAAAGTGCTGATAACAGCAGCAGGCGCTGCTCATCACTTAGCGTCTGTTTACTCAGGCTGCTGTTTTTCCGTGCCCTTACCCAGTGTCTAATAAGCAAAACAATAGCGATCGGCCCCCAGGGGAAAGATGCCCATATCCAATAAAGCCAGATAGTTCCATAGGCTTGGTCGTGGGCGTTGCCATACAGGTCGCCACTCCAGCCTGAATCTACAAAGCGTAAAAAATGCTCACCTATAATGAAGTAGTTAAGAAAACCTGGAGTTTTCATTTCGGCCGCAATATACCAAGGTAGCGTTAACAGAGCCGTTAGCAAAGCCCCCTTGAACCACGGCAATTGCAACAAATCCCTATATTGTCGCCGCCATATAACCCATAAAATTATCGGCCCACCAATCAGCACTAATGCAAGCGGCCCCTTAGCCAATAAACCAATAGCCAAGCCCACAAACAACCACCATACCCAGGGCGAAGACGGTTGTTTTAGCGCTAGAATTATACTGACTAGTGACAGGCTGGTACCCAGCACCAGGAATGGGTCGGTCAATACAGCCCCAGACATCACATAAGTTAGCGCCATAGTAGAAAAAAGTAGTGTCGCAATAAGCGCTTGCCGCTGCCCAACCAGCGCACGCGTCAACTGGAATATAAGTGCCAAGACACCCAGATTTGCTAACCATGAGGGCAGCCGCGCTGCGAACTCGGTAACTCCAAAAAGCCTAAACGAAAGCGCTTCCAGCCAAAATGATAAAGGCGGCTTACCCCAAAACGGGACTTCGTAATCAAACCAGGGGGTAATCCAGTCACGACTTTCTGCCATAATTCTGGCCACCTCAGCATATCTAGCCTCGGTAGTATCAAGTAATGGCATCATTGCCATTGGTAGCAGCCGACTTATAAGAACCGCTACTAACAACCAAAACAACAAACCCAGATGCTGGGGCATGAATACCTTACTCAAGACTGCTTCCCTGACACTTAGCTGCGTCTTCAGGCGCAAGCCTGATGTCTCGAATCAAATAATTAGGACGCTGCTTAGACTCGATGTAGGTTTTCCCAACATATTCACCAACAATACCTACAGCCAGCAGGTGAATCCCACCCAGGAAAGTAATAATCGAAATCAGCGATGAGTGACCTATATGCGGATGCCCCATAACTAAAGTTTGGAAGATTATCCAGGCGCCGGACGCTCCTCCGATTAAGGCGGCTACAACCCCGATTGCCATTGCCCAACGCAACGGGCTGGTTGAAAAAGATGTAATACCTTCCAGAGCCAACTTGAATAGACCAAAGTAATTCCATTTAGTAGTACCTGCTGCCCGGGGATCGCGGTCATACTTTAAAACCACTGTTGGCATCCCAACCCAGGCGAATAAACCTTTCATGAAACGATTACGCTCTGGCAATTGCTTTAAAGCTTCAACAGCACACCTGCTTAGCAGACGAAAATCGCCAGTATCAGCTGGTATTTCTGACTGACTTAAACTCTGCAAAATACGATAAAACAAATGTGCTGTAGTGCGTTTAAGCCAACTTTCGCCTGCGCGTGAGCGCCGCTGCATTAATACTACATCAGCACCATTGCGCCATTGTTGTAACATTTCAGGAATCAGCTCTGGGGGGTCTTGTAAGTCCGCATCGAGAATCACCATCGCCTCACCTCTGGCATAATCAAGCCCCGCTGTAAGTGCAGCCTCTTTGCCAAAATTACGACTTAACCTAATGATTCTAATAGATGTATTAATAATGGCCTGCCCGCTCAGATATTCTGTGCCGCCATCACTACTACCGTCATCTATAAATAGTATCTCCGTACTGAGGTCGAGTTTACTTAACACCTCATTGAGTCGCTGCAAACACAGCGGCAAAACTTCAATTTCATTGAAAACAGGAATAATGATGCTAAGCACCGGCTGATCAAGTTTACTTTCAGTGGTCTGCTTGAAAGTCACGGTCATTAAAGACAACCCTCTTATATAAAATGTAACTCAGAAATGCCACTACACCAGTGGTTATAGCCTGTGCGTACATTGGCGCAGGCAAAACAGTGTGATAAAGAATGAGGAAAACAATCAGATTAGCAAACCACAGCAATGCACACACGCTTAGGTAACGCAAAAGTGCAGAGCGATGCCCACGCTTGGATTTAAAAGTCACCTCGCGCTGCAATACATAGTTAACCACGGCCCCGACAAGCGCACCTAGTGCCGTTGCCGTAGCTGCTGCGGTACCAACCTTAAGCATAACAATCATAAGCAGCCAGTGAGTTGCAGTTGCCAAACCGCCAGAAAACACAAAACGCAATGACTGATTAAGCAACGCAGCATTCGGATTGCTGATTATTTGTTTGAGTACCCTGATCACGCTAGTAGTGTAATTTGAGCCTGATTAAGAACTCGTAACAAAGGTATTAATAAGTAGTAATAATAAGATTAATGAATTGTGATAAGAAGATTAAGGAAATGTCGGAGCAAGGAATATTGCTTCTACAAGATTTGAGTTACTCAATTTTATTCTAACTGCCATTGAGCAGCTTATAACAATTTCTAATTCAGTACGACAGTCACTTCTAGCTCATTAAGCGTAAGCAACACAAAATAACCACTTTTCCGTCACTGCTAGGGTATAATTAACGGCTCTGTGGATTGTAAATAGGTTTTAGTTCCAAGGAAGTATAGTGACATCCCGGCTGGAAAAATTTCAAAGCAGCTCTTACCTCTTCGGAAGTAATGCGCCCTATGTGGAAAACCTCTATGAAGACTGGTTAACGACACCAGATTCTGTAGCTCCACAGTGGCAGCAGTTTTTTCTGTCACTACAAGA
>JAJRYF010000154.1 GCA_024275935.1 Gammaproteobacteria bacterium
AATTTCTTTGACCAGGTAATCGGCCAGCTCTTCAACACCTTTAAGACGCAGGATATCATAGGCGCTTGGTTCGCCCTCAACGATAGTTTCACCTTTTTCAACCGACTCCCCGTCAAATACGATTACCTGACGCCATTTGTGGATCAAGGTCTCTACGGTCTCGCCATCGGGCATGGTAATTACCACCCGTTGCTTGCCTTTGGTTTCTTTACCGAAACTCACTACTCCGGTTGCTTCTGCCAAGATTGATGGCTCTTTAGGCTTACGGGCTTCAAATAAATCAGCAACCCGTGGCAAACCACCGGTAATATCGCGGGTCTTAGAAGACTCCTGCGGGATACGGGCAATTACATCACCAACTTTTACACCATCTTTATCGTTCAGTTGCACAATCGCACCTGCGGGCAAGAAATAATGCGCCGGAATTTCGGTACCTGCCAGGCAAAGCTCTTTACCACGACCATCGGCAAGACTAACCATGGGCCGCAAATCACGACCAGCAGCAGTCCGTTTAAGTGGGTCAATTACTTCAACCGAACTTAAACCGGTAAATTCGTCTACTACTTCGTTAACGGTAACTCCATCAACAAAATCGTGGAACCTTACTTTACCTTTTACTTCAGTAACAATCGGGTGCGTGTGCGGATCCCAGTTGGCAACAATATCGCCTTGAGTTACGGCACCATCATCTTTAAAGTTAATCACTGCACCATAAGGAATCTTGTAGCGCTCACGCTCACGACCATGGCTATCCATAATGGAAAGCTCGCCTGAACGCGAAACAGCTACCAGTTTTTTATCTGAATTAACTACTGACTTCAAATTATGCAGGCGCATAGTACCAGTGGTTTTGATTTGGTAATTATCTACCGCCGCGGTTGAAGATGCCGCACCACCAATATGGAAGGTACGCATGGTTAACTGGGTACCTGGCTCACCAATAGATTGCGCTGCAATTACACCAACTGCTTCACCAATATTAGTGATTTTACCGCGTGCCAAATCGCGGCCGTAACAAGCCCCGCAGATACCAAATGCGGCACGACAAGTAATTGCCGAGCGCACCAGAATTTGATCAACACCGCTTTCTTCGAGTAAGTCTACAGCTTCCTCATCCAGCAAAGTATTTCGTGGTGCCAGAATTTCTTCGGTACCGGGCCGGTACACATCTTCAGCAACGGTACGACCAAGTACTCGAACACCAAGGCGCTCAACTACTTCACCACCTTCAACTATCGGCTGCATGGTTAGACCATCTTCGGTGCCACAATCTTCCAGCACCACCACTACATCCTGAGCCACATCAACCAGTCGTCTGGTTAAGTAACCTGAGTTAGCTGTTTTCAGCGCCGTATCAGCAAGACCTTTTCGCGCACCATGAGTGGAGATAAAGTATTGCAATACATCCAGGCCTTCACGGAAGTTAGCCGTAATTGGAGTCTCGATAATCGAGCCATCCGGCTTGGCCATCAGTCCACGCATACCAGCTAATTGTCTGATCTGAGCGGCCGAGCCACGCGCACCAGAGTCTGCCATGATAAAAATTGAGTTCATGGAGTCTTCTGTTACTTCATTACCATCAGTGTCTTTAACTGTCATGCTACCCATGCCTTTCATCATGGCATCAGCAACTTTCTCGTTAGTGGTAGACCAAATATCAACAACT
The DNA here is from genome assembly GCA_024275935.1 of Gammaproteobacteria bacterium. Lineage (GTDB taxonomy): Bacteria > Pseudomonadota > Gammaproteobacteria > Xanthomonadales > SZUA-36 > SZUA-51. The sequence continues at coordinate 1,667 of JAJRYF010000154.1, forward strand.
TTATTGTAACGCTCACCAGTGGTAATCAGACCTCTGGAATACTGGGTTAGAATTTGCTTAACTTCTTTTTCGGCATTACTTAGGATGGTCTTTTTGCTCTCTGGAATTATAAGGTCATCAATGCCTACTGAAACCCCAGCGGTAGTCGCGTTAGAGAAGCCGGCATACATTAATTTATCTGCAAAAATAACTGTCTTTTTCAGGCCTAAACGCCGGAAGCAAGAATTGATCAACTCGGAAATTTCTTTTTTCTTAAGAATTATGTTCAACAACCGGAAAGGCATGCCCTTGGGCCGAATATCGGCCAACAAAGCTCGCCCTACTGTGGTTTCAATAAGATTGGTTTCTTCACGCTCATCACCGGTCTCGGAGATAATTGTTTCAGCAATCCGCACTCTAATTCGTGCATGTATCTCTACCGCACCGCTTTGGTACGCGCGTGCGACTTCGGCAATATCAGCAAATACTGAGCCTTCACCTTTAGCGCCAGCGATCTGTCTGGTCATATAGTACAGACCCAGAACTACATCCTGTGAAGGTACAATAATCGGCTCACCATTAGCAGGTGAAAGAATATTATTAGTCGACATCATCAGGGTACGAGCTTCTAGTTGCGCTTCTATCGAAAGCGGCACATGAACTGCCATTTGATCGCCATCGAAATCGGCGTTAAAAGCGGTACATACCAATGGATGTAGCTGAATTGCTTTACCTTCAATCAAGACTGGTTCAAACGCCTGGATGCCCAGGCGATGCAGAGTTGGCGCCCGATTAAGCATAACTGGATGCTCGCGAATAACCTCGGAGAGGATATCCCAAACTTCCGGACCTTCTCGTTCGACCAGTTTCTTGGCAGCCTTGATGGTTGTAGCCAAGCCGCCTAATTGCAGTTTGCTGAAGATAAACGGCTTAAACAATTCCAAAGCCATTTTCTTGGGCAAACCACATTGATGGAGCTTCAAAGTTGGACCAACCACAATCACTGAACGGCCGGAGTAATCTACCCTCTTGCCCAGTAGATTCTGGCGGAAACGACCTTGCTTGCCCTTGATCATATCTGCCAAAGATTTCAGCGGGCGGCGGTTGGTGCCAGTGATGGCACGCCCACGGCGGCCGTTATCCAACAGTGCATCTACTGATTCTTGCAACATCCGTTTCTCATTGCGAACAATGATGTCGGGAGCATGCAGATCCAGCAGGCGACGCAGACGGTTATTACGATTGATTACCCGGCGATAAAGGTCATTCAAATCAGAAGTCGCAAAACGGCCACCTTCCAATGGTACCAGCGGACGCAAATCCGGTGGCAAGATTGGCAGAATAGTCATGATCATGTATTCCGGACGGTTACCGGACTTGAGGAAGGCTTCAACCAACTTAACTCGTTTGGACAAACGCTTGAGTTTGGTTTCTGAGCGGGTTGCACCAATATCTTCGCGCAACTGCTCCAACTCAGCCTTAAGATCGATATTCGAGAGCAGAAACTTAACTGCCTCAGCGCCCATCTTGGCTTCAAACTCATCACCGTGCTCATCACGGGCTTCCAGGTACTGCTCATCAGTTAGCAGTTGGCCGCGCTCCAGCGTGGTCATGCCTTCTTCGAGCACTACATAAGATTCGAAGTACAAGACCCGCTCAATATCACGCAAAGTCATATCCAGCATCAAACCAATTCTTGAAGGCAATGACTTCAGGAACCAGATATGTGCAACCGGGCTTGCTAATTCAACATGACCCATCCGCTCGCGGCGAACTTTAGTCATAGTAACTTCGGTACCACATTTCTCGCAAACTACACCACGATGCTTCATGCGCTTATATTTGCCGCACAGGCATTCGTAATCTTTTACCGGGCCAAAAATTGCCGCGCAAAATAGACCATCGCGCTCGGGTTTGAACGTACGATAGTTAATGGTTTCAGGCTTTTTAACTTCACCCCACGACCATGAACGAATTAGTTCCGGTGGTGCCAAACCGATGCGGATAGCGTCGAAATTCGTGGGCTGTTGCCGTTGTCTTCCATAGAGATTTTGAATCATGTCTCTCATAGCGATAATTCTCCGTATCAGGTTTCTTCGAGTTCGATGTTGATGCCAAGCGAGTGAATTTCCTTCACTAACACATTAAATGACTCAGGCATACTGGCAGACATCTGGAAATTGCCATCAACAATACTCTTATACATTTGGTTACGACCAGCGACATCATCAGATTTCACTGTCAACATTTCCTGCAAGGTGTAAGAAGCGCCATAGGCTTCCAGCGCCCAGACCTCCATCTCACCAAAGCGCTGGCCACCGAACTGGGCTTTACCACCCAATGGTTGCTGAGTTACCAGACTATATGGGCCGGTAGATCGAGCATGCATCTTGTCATCAACCAAATGGTTGAGTTTCAACATATACATATAGCCAACGGTTATTTTCCGATCAAACTTCTTACCACTACGACCATCATAGAGAGTCATCTGACCAGAACGATCAAGGCCAGCCAGTTCCAACAAGTTTTTGATATCTACCTCAGCAGCACCGTCAAACACCGGGGTTGCCATTGGCACTCCACCGCGAAGATTGTTAGCCATTTCCAGAACTTCTGCGTCGCTGAAGTCCTTCATGTTGACCCGGCCTTTCAGGTCGCTGTTATAAATATCGCTAAGGAATTTACGCAGCTTAGCTACGGTTGCCTTGCTATCTAGCATTTCCGCAATTCGCTCACCAAGGCTCTTAGCTGCAAGGCCCAGATGAGTTTCCAGAACCTGGCCGATATTCATCCGTGAAGGTACACCCAACGGATTAAGCACGATATCAACTGGCACGCCATACTCGTCGTAAGGCATATCTTCTTCAGGCACAATCATCGAGATCACACCCTTATTACCATGCCGACCAGCCATCTTGTCGCCAGGTTGAATACAGCGTTTCACGGCCATATACACCTTAACCATTTTCAATACCCCAGGAGCCAAATCATCACCTTGGGTGATCTTGCCTTTTTTCTCCTGGAAAGTTTCTTCAAAGTTTTCTTTCTGCTGTTTCACCTGCTCTTCAAGTTGCTCAAGTAATTCTTGCACTTTTTCGTTGTGCATTCGAATTTTGAACCAATCCTCGCGCGGCAAATCTTCAAGGTAAGCTACGGTCACCTTGCTACCTTTTTTCAGGCCATTAGGGCCCTTATCAGCTACTTTGCCAACAATACCGGCATGCAGGCGCTGATAAATAACACCCTCAACAATTCTTAGCTGGTCATTTAAGTCTTTTTTGACATCCTGTAGCTGTTCAGACTCGATCTTTTGGGCGCGTTCATCTTTTTCCACACCATCACGGGTGAATATCTGGACATCAATGACTACACCGTCCATACCAGAAGGAACCCTAGTTGAGGTGTCTTTTACATCAGATGCCTTCTCGCCGAAAATTGCCCGTAGGAGTTTTTCCTCTGGAGTAAGCTGGGTCTCGCCTTTAGGCGTTACTTTACCTACCAGAATATCCCCGGCATGCACTTCAGCACCAATGAATACAATCCCGGATTCATCCAGGTTGTTCAAGTTATGTTCGCCAACATTGGGGATATCTGAAGTAATTTCTTCAGACCCAAGCTTGGTATCACGCGCCACACAGGTAAGCTCTTCAATGTGGATGGTGGTATATCGATCTTCTTTAACTACCCGCTCTGAAATCAGAATCGAATCTTCAAAGTTATAACCATTCCAAGGCATAAATGCGATCCGCATATTCTGCCCCAAAGCTAATTCACCCAAATCAGTAGATGGGCCATCAGCCATTACATCACCTTTAATAACCACATCACCAGCCCGTACTAATGGACGCTGGTTCATACAGGTATTTTGGTTAGAGCGCTGATATTTGGTGAGGTTATAAATATCCACACCTGGATCACCAGCAAGCACTTCATCTTCGTTAACACGCACTACAATTCTGGCGGCATCTACCTGATCTATTACCCCGCCGCGACTAGCAATGGCAGTAACCCCAGAGTCGATGGCAACAGTTCTTTCCATGCCAGTACCGACCAGTGGTTTATCTGCCCGCAGAGTTGGGACCGCCTGGCGCTGCATATTCGAGCCCATCAAGGCACGGTTAGCATCATCATGCTCCAAGAAAGGAACCAGTGATGCTGCTACCGAAACAATCTGCTTAGGCGAAACATCCATATAGGTAACTTCGGCAGCAGGCTTCAGAATTGACTCACCCAGATGGCGACAGGAAATAAAATCATCAATTAATTTGTTGTTTTTGTCTAACTCGGCATTCGCCTGCGAGATTACAAACTGACCCTCGTCGATAGCTGATAGATAATCCACTTGTGTAGTTACCTTGCCGTTTATAACCTTACGGTAAGGGGTTTCCAGAAATCCATAATCGTTAGTCCGCGCATATACCGCCAGCGAGTTAATCAAACCAATATTTGGTCCCTCAGGGGTTTCAATCGGACAAACACGGCCATAGTGAGTGGCGTGAACATCACGCACTTCAAAGCCAGCTCGTTCACGCGTCAGACCACCAGGACCAAGCGCTGAAATACGCCGTTTGTGGGTAATTTCAGACAATGGGTTATTTTGATCCATAAACTGACTAAGCTGCGAGGAACCAAAGAACTCTTTAACCGCTGCCGCAATCGGCTTGGCATTGATCAAGTCTTGTGGTGAAAGATCTTCAGACTCAGCCACTGACAGGCGTTCACGCACAGCGCGTTCTACCCGCACTAGTCCAACTCGGAACACATTTTCAGCCATCTCGCCAACCGAACGCACGCGCCGGTTACCTAGGTGATCGATATCGTCAACCGAGCCTTTACCGTTACGAATATCGATAAGAATCTTCAATACTGCCAGAATATCGTCTTTATCCAAAACCCCGGAACCAACAATTTCTTCACGCCCTACCCGGCGGTTAAACTTCATTCGCCCAACTACTGAGAGATCATACCGCTCAGGGGCAAAGAATAGATTTTTGAATAAATTATGCGCTGCATCTTTAGTCGGTGGCTCGCCAGGACGCATCATCCGGTAGATTTCGACCAATGCTTCAAGCTCAGTAGAAGATGGGTCAATACGCAAAGTGTTTGAAATATACGGGCCCTGGTCAAGGTCGTTGTAATACAGAATATCGAACTTTTTGATTCCAGCTTCACGCATGGCAAGCAACAATTCTTCCGTTATTTCCGCATTAGCTTTAGCGATTAACTCACCGGATTCTGTATCTACTAAATTCTTGGCTAAAGCACTACCAAGCAAATATTCATCGGTAACATCCAGAGATTTAACCCCGGCTTTTTCCATCAATTTAATATGCCGCTGTGTCACTCTTTTACCAGCAGCTACAAGCACCCCGCCTTTCTTGTCTTTAATGTCGGCCTCGACCATTTCACCACGCAAGCGCGCTGGAACAAGTGCGACTTTAGCGTCGCCCTTGCGCAAAGTAATACTGGTGTTTTCAAAGAACACACCCAGTATTTCCTCATCATCCATACCTAATGCACGCAAAAGAATGGTAACCGGAAGCTTGCGTCGGCGATCTATCCGAGTGAAAAGGCTATCTTTAGCGTCAAACTCGAAATCCAGCCAGGAACCGCGATATGGGATAACCCGGGCAGAGAACAAATGCCTACCACTGGAATGGCTCTTACCTTTATCGTGATCAAAAAATACACCCGGGGAACGGTGCATCTGCGATACGATTACTCGCTCAGTGCCATTAATAATAAAGGTACCATTGCCAGTCATCAGCGGTAAATCACCAAGGTAAACCATCTGCTCTTTAACATATTTGACGGTTTTATTTTTATTCTCTTTATCCCGAATCACCAAGCGGACCTTAGCCCGCAAGGGAGCGCCGTAGGTCATACCCCGGAGTTTACACTCGCGCTCATCAAAAGCTGGCTTACCCAGTTTGTAATCTACATATTCAAGTGCCGCGCTGCCAGTGAATGACTCAATCGGGAATACCGAATTGAGCGCCCCATGCAAGCCGCGATCACGGCGGTCTTCCAGGGAAACCCCGGTTTGCAGAAATTGCTCATATGAGCGAATTTGCATTTGCAGCAGATAGGGAACTTCCCAAACCTGCTTACTGCGACCAAAATCTTTGCGTATACGCTTTTTCTCAGTGAAAGAGTAGCTCATTTTCAATGCCCATCCAGCTTGCAACAAACCGGTTTGTTGCAGTACATTAATAAGATCAGTTCAGGATTAATTCCGGGTTAATCCGAGGCTTTCGCCCCATGAACTCAACTTGCTATCGGCTATATGCCAAAGCATTTGGTAATCAAAAATTACCCGGGCTAGTCAGACCCTTTAGCACTCTGCAAATACCTTTACAGAGCCCCTGTTTTACAAACGCAGGAAAGGGCCGGTAACATTGTCACCAGCCCAAACCTGTTTTAAACCCGCGTTTCTCGCCAACCGGCGAGAAATGCGGGTTAACTATCTTGCAATCCAGCGAGATTATTTAATCTCAGCAGTTGCACCAACTTCTTCAAGTTGCTTTTTGATAGCTTCGGCTTCGTCTTTGCTCAAGCCTTCCTTAACTGCAGCAGGTGCAGACTCAACCAGATCTTTGGCTTCTTTGAGGCCTAGACCGGTCATGCCGCGAACAGCTTTAATAACACCAACTTTGCTGCTACCGAAACTAGTCATAACTACATCAAACTCGGTCTGCTCTGCAGCAGCACCGGCGTCTCCACTAGCAGCGCCGGCAGCAGCTACAGCTACAGGAGCTGCCGCAGTTACACCAAATTTCTCTTCCATTGCTTCAATGAGGTCTACAACCTCCATTACACTCATACTGGAAATAGTATCCAGAATATCTTCTTTTGAAACGGCCATTGTCGTCTCTCCATTTAAAACGGCTCCGCTACGCGGGCCTAAGGTTAATTAAAAAATGTTTAGGCAGCTTGTTTGCTGTCCCGAACCGCCGCAATAGTCCGCACCATTTTTGTATGTGGTGCAGCCAGTGTGCGTACGAATTTCTCTATTGGTGCCTTCATAGTTCCCAACAAAATAGCCAACGCTTGATCGCGTGTAGGCATACTTGCCAGGCGTTCTAAAGCCGATGCATCCAGCAGTTCGCCGCCGACAGTTACCAGTCGTGTAACTAGTTTGTCGTTGGTCTTGGAAAATTCCTTAACCACGCGAGCTGCTGAGCCCGGATCATCCATTGAAAAAGCAAACAAGAGCGGACCTGTAAGCTCAGCGGAAATACACTCGAAATCAGTACCTTCAACGGCTCGGCGTACAAGAGTATTTTTGGCTACTTTAAGGTATACGCCTTCAGCACGAGCTTTAACTCGTAATTCCGTCATATCCTCTACAGTAATACCGCGATACTCAGCAGCCACAGCAGCAAGTGCGATCTGTGCCTTTTCTGACACCTCCGCAACAACTGCTTTTTTCTGCTCCAGGTTGAGCGCCATCTGATATCTCCTTGGTCATCGATAGTTGTGCCAGCACAGCCATCTTTGACTTTGGTATTTTGGGCAAGTCACCTTGCCCCCATTCGGAGTCAAAGACTCCACCTTGGATTGGCCGTTCCTCAAATGAAGTTGGGCGTCACCATCTGCGCAGGATAGATATAAAATCTGATTAAACCACCACTAGAAAAGCTGGCAACTCCTGCGGTCTAAGACGAACCTGTTGCCAGGTCGCCCAATCTGAAACCACAAATAGCGATTTCAAATATTTCTTAAATTATTTAGCTAATACTACTTTGGTCAACCCTAACACCTAACCCCATGGTGGTAGATATCGATACTTTTTGCAGGTAAATGCCTTTTGCTGCGGCTGGCTTGGCTTTCACCAAGTCCTGAACTAGTGCAGACAGATTTTCTACCAGAGCCTGAACTTCAAAATCTACCTTGCCGATAGTGCTATGAATAATTCCAGCCTTATCTGTGCGATAACGCACCTGGCCGGCCTTAGCATTCTTAACCGCGGTAACCACATCAGGAGATACCGTGCCTACTTTAGGGTTAGGCATCAAGCCACGAGGCCCCAGTATTTGACCAAGCTTACCAACCACACGCATTGCGTCCGGGGTCGCTATAACCACATCAAAGTTCATCTCGCCACCTTTGATAAGGTCGTGTAAATCGTCCATGCCAACTATGTCGGCACCAGCTTCTTTGGCTTTTTCGACATTGTCACCCTGGGTGAAAACTGCAACCCGGACATTCTTGCCAGTACCGTTTGGCAACACAGTTGCGCTCCTAACTACCTGGTCAGATTTACGCGGGTCAACACCCAAACGGATTGCAACATCAACAGATTCATTGAATTTGACTGAACTGGTATCTTTCAGCAGTTGCAGCGCAACTTTGAGGTCATAAACCTTATCGGCATCAATTTTTTCCTGAATTGCGCGAATTCTTTTACTGAATTTAGCCATGATTAATTCTCCACTTCCAGACCCATGCTGCGAGCTGTACCGGCGATGGTGCGCACTGCGGCGTCCATGCTGGCAGCTGTCAGATCAGGTTCTTTAGTGTTTACAATTTCTTCCAACTGGGCACGAGTTACTTTACCAACCTTGTTGGTGTTTGGTTCACCGCTACCTTTTGCAATACCCGCCGCCTTGCGCAGTAATACTGCTGCAGGTGGGGTTTTGGTGATAAAGGTAAAGCTGCGGTCACCATAAACTGTTATTACTACAGGAATTGGCAAGCCGCTTTCCATGCTTTGAGTTTTAGCATTGAAGGCTTTACAAAATTCCATGATATTAACACCATGCTGACCCAAAGCTGGACCAACCGGTGGACTAGGGTTTGCCTGTCCAGCAGGCACCTGAAGCTTGATATATGCTTCTACTTTCTTCGCCATTTCTTTCTCCTTGCGGGTTAAAACGCTTGCCTTGCAAGCTCCCCGGGGTATTTACCTTTACAGGTATATCAAGCCTTCTCAACCTGATGGAATTCAAGGTCCACCGGGGTCGAGCGACCAAAAATAAGTACTGCTACGCGCAGGCGGCTCTTGTCATAATCTACACTTTCAACTGTACCGTTGAAGTCATTAAACGGCCCGTCAACCACCCGCACCATTTCACCAGGCTCAAACATAATTTTAGGCCGCGGCTTATCTGCGCCCTCCTGAACCCGGTTAATAATCGCATTTGCTTCGGCCGCAGTAATTGGGGCTGGATTTTCTTTGGTACCACCAATAAAGCCTAATACTTTTGGTACAGATTTCACCAAATGCCAGCTGTCGTCATTCATTTCCATTTCGATCAGCACATAGCCAGGGAAAAACTTACGCTCGGACCGGCGTTTCTGCCCCGCCCGCATCTCTACCACTTCTTCTGTTGGCACCAAAACTTCACCAAAGAAATCTTCCATGCTTTCGCGCTTGATTCTTTCATCCAGCGAACGCATTACCGACTTTTCATAGCCAGAGTAAGCGTGCACAACATACCAGCGTTTAGTCATGTATAACTCCTTAACTAGCCAATAACCAGCGGACAACTCCGCCAATCATCATATCGATAAAAAACAACATAATCGAAACAATAATGGTAACAATAATTACCATAATCGTAGTCTGTACGGTCTCGGCACGAGTTGGCCAGACTACCTTGCGGCGTTCAATATCAGCTTCTTTGAAGAAGCGAAACATTGATCGGCCTTTTTCTGTGAAACGACTAATTACCGCTGCTATACCAACCGTAGCCAGCAAACCTATAGCACGAACAACTGTGATAGCCTGGTCTTCAAAATAATAAAACCCTGCAATACCGCCCAGCAAAACCGCCACTGCCAATAATAGTAATGCCGTATCTAGCGCCGATCCTGTGCCTGTTTCTGATTTACTAGCCATCTTCTACTCTATACTCTCGTTTATAGTGGCAGGCGAGGAGGGACTCGAACCCCCAACCTGCGGTTTTGGAGACCGCTGCTCTGCCAATTGAGCTACTCGCCTATAATTTATAAAATCTCGTTCTTCGCAAAAAACCTATACCCTGCTTAGACCACAAAGCCGGTGCACCTTACGGCCACCAGCTTAAGCTTAAATCCGGGAAGTTAGTTTATGCGAGAATTTTCGCAACCACACCGGCACCTACAGTACGACCACCCTCACGGATAGCGAATCGTAGACCTTCTTCCATTGCAATGGGGTTGATCAACTCAACCTTCATCTGGATGTTATCACCAGGCATTACCATCTCAACACCTTCTGGCAACTCTACCGCACCGGTAATATCAGTGGTACGGAAATAAAACTGCGGGCGATAA
>JAJRYF010000155.1 GCA_024275935.1 Gammaproteobacteria bacterium
GCTTCCATGCAGTCGTACGACTAACTCACCCTTGTGTCTTCCACGGCAAGGGATCGTAAGAGGGCTGTAATTCTTTTATTAAGCCTCTAGCCTCAAACCTGGGTCTTGACGATAAAACAAACTTAACTGGCGGTACAGCTCAGGCTCCTCTTCATACAGCCACAATGGCCGCTCAAAGAAATGCTCGGAAGTTACCGCGAAAAATTCTGCTGGATTAGTTGCTGCATAAGGGTCTATCCATGGCTTTCTGCCCTGTTTTAATTGCCGCCTCAATCTGGCGTATGCTTTAGAAAATACATCAGTCCACTGCTGCCTGGACATACCGGCGTGTAACGGCGGCATACCGTTGGCGTTAGCGCCGTTGAGCATATCGAGTTTGTGGGCGAATTCATGCAAAATTACATTTGAGCCCTTGCCATGGATTCTGGCCCCCGGTTTGGCATTCGACCAGGATAAAATCAAAGGGCCCCGGCCCCAAGCCTCACCACCTAAACCCTGATCGCCTGAGTGCACTAAACCATTTTCATCAACTCTGTCACGACCAGTCACAAATGCCTTTGGATAAACAATAACCTCGTGCCAACCGGCATAATATTCCAGATCCAGTTCCAGAATTAACAAGCAGGCGTTGGCTGCAATATGTAACTGCATAGGACGGTCTATAACCAGGCCAGCAGCCGGGGTTATAGTTTTATCATCAAGAAACAATATTGTTAGCTGCCGCAATCTCTTGAGGTCTTCATCTCCCAGTGACTCTAATGCGCTAGCCCGGGCAATAGTACGCTGCCAGAGAGCATTATTCAGTGGCTGGGCGCTTACAACCCAAGCCTGCCACCAATCCTTAAATTTGCCCATATTTGCTAATACCCCATAAAAAGGCACGCCAATCAGGCATGCCTTTGGGTTATATCTTGTAAGGAGAATCAGCTGCCAAGCACAAAAGTTACTTTCATTTGCACTCTATAGCCAGTGATATTTCCGTGCTCATCGCAAGAAACTTTTTGGCCTTCTATCCAGGCACCACGAACATTATTCAAAGATTTATGTGCTTGCTTTAATCCTTTTTGAACCGCATCTTCAAAGCTTTTGTCTGATTCGGCCATTATTTCTATTACCTTTGCTACTGACATAACATTGTATCCTCTTGTATAAAAGTGAACCCCTACTATACATCAAATCATGCAAATACAGAAACCAGTTTAACGCGGGCTAAGCAAACCATCTGCAACATTGAAAGGCGAACCCAGGTATAGGTACAAGGCGCTATCACCCTGGCCGGCGATACCATAGCCCAAATATATTGGCCCAATTGGAGTATCTGCACCTACAAACACCGAGCCTGCCGTACGCAAACTGCCAAAGCTGATATCCTCACTAAGCTGCCAAACATTGCCAACCTCAAGGGAGGCGCCGGCAAAAGCTGAAAGTGCTTCGATTCCACCCAAGTGCCGATACCATGACAGGCTGGCAAAGCCATAGTGCTGGCCAATTAGCTGATTGGTAACCAGACCGGATAATTGGCCAAAGCCACCGAGTTCGAAATACCTTTCCAGTGGTGCGGCATCATCAAAGCTATAGCCTCCGTGCACCCGCCAATTAAGTGAACCTTTGCCCCAGCTTTTAGCTCCGGCTGCCGAAACAACAATTTGCTCATAGTCGGTGCCTGACCCCATGCTCTCTCTTGCCAGACGGTAACCAAGTGCCCATGCCTGGCCCGAACGGGGGAAATAATTGTCATCTAATGAATCATACTTTGCTCTAAAAGTAAGCTCACCAATATCAAAGCTTTCTGGCGGCTGAACCAATAATCCGGATAATACCTCTGTATCTCCAGCAGCCCGCTCGTAGCCCACTCTTAGCTCACCGAGAGCACCAAACATTCGCCCTGCACCAAGGTAAAAACC
>JAJRYF010000011.1 GCA_024275935.1 Gammaproteobacteria bacterium
TGAAAAGCGCTTGACAAATGCCCCGAGGGGGGTAGTGTTCTTTTTGCCAAATAACTATGCCACTACATATCAACCAAATAGAAAAGATGATAAAAACTATGGTGGCGAAAGCTGTATTTATTTCAAGTGGTCTTGCAGTTAGCGCTTTGGGCATATGCTTGGTTTTAATCACGCCATTGTCCCAGGCAGATGAAGAAATGATTCCGATAGTGGATGGTAATCCGTTATTAGGTGAGTTAGCAGAATATTGGGAGTACGAGCGCCCAAGGAGAACCCGCCAGAACCCAAATAGAGAGTTACCCTCATTTCTAAGAGCCAAGCCTAAAGATAATAGGTATTTGAAAGAAACCGGTTGTGTGGGGTTGATGTATTTAATTAAAGAAAATGGTCGTACCGACCAATTTCGTGTGATCAGTGCCTACCCGAATGACAAGTTGGTTGACTTTAACAAGCGTTTTGTAAAAGCATTGAAATATGTTCCAGTTGCCAATAATCCTGACCGGCAAGTTGTGTATGTTTATGCAGTGACTACTACTCCCGGTTTGCCCTCCAAAGAAGCTTCGGAAATTCCTGAGATCCAACAACGCCAGCAAGAAGTAGCCAGTATTTGTAGCAAGGATCTGGATAAATATGTTGAGAGCCTCCTTAAGCAACAAGCCGTTGCTACCACCGATTGATTGGTTCTTATATCCTAATTAATCAGGGCTTCCTTAAGCGCGCTGGTAAATGATTTATAGTGCATATGCGGCAGGGTGTCCTCCAGCCGGCTGCGGATTTTTTCTATAATCGGCACAGCCTGTTGCTGGCGCATACTATAGCGTTCTTCTGCCGTCAGTTTGCGCGCCAAAGTTTCAACCCGGTATAGTCTACGGATCAGCGATAAGCCCCGGTGCGCCTTGCCGCGCTTCTTATTGCGGCCTTGGGCTTTGACCGCATCATTGAACCAATGTCGCACTACACAAATCCATACCCATGGTGACTTTGATGTCCCGGAAAAACAGCTCCACATCCATGTGTTCTCTCGGCATTCGTGCTTCCTGCACATCAATTGCGAGTAGCAATGTCCGGGACCCAGTCCCCTCCGGTTTCCGGGTTCGGCTATTCGCCGCCCCGGAATGGCGAAGGAAAGGGGTGCGAAGATGAAGTGGATAATTCACCCCTCGGTCGACGGGGTTGCGGAGTACTGAAAATACCCAGGCTAAGCTCCGTGAGGGTTGCAGTACCACAATGGAACCAGTCGCTCCAGTGTGGAGTCACCACCATGACTGTAACCCTTGCCGTCAGTGTTCATACGGAAGCCATGATCTGCAAAAATAAGCAAAGGTTTACCAGGGTCTAGGCGCGGTAACAATTGTTTAGCGGCGATGATTAGCTCAGCAGTAACTCTGGCTACTAGCTCTTCAAAATCAGCGGTGGCTGCGTGAACCTGCTCATCGACAACATCAATTTTTTCCAGAGAGTGGTTAATTCCCGCATCCAGTAACAGCCGATAACAACCGTCAGTACTGGTATCAGAAGAGACCTCGGCGAAAGAAATGACGGGTTGTTTCCAGGCAGAGAAAGCCTCTTCTATAACCTCTCCTAAAGGTTCCAGTAAAGGCAGACCCAAGCAGTCAATCAGCAGCCATTGAGAGCTGGTGTATTGTTTTAGTGCCTCAGGCAGCGGCAAGACCTCAGCCAATTGAATCTCTGCCAACTCATTCAGCCAATCGGCCCAGTTAGTACCCGCTAGTGGCCGCAAGCTGACAGAATGACGATATGTAGTGGCGCTTATCGTTGCCAGTTCGGTTGGTGTTGTGGGGTGTCTGCGCTTATGCAAAAGTTGTATTGCACACAATACCGAGCCATCCATTAGTCGCTCCTTCGGCAATGAAATTTGGCCATCCAATAGCCAGGATAAAATGCATTTCCTGCCCGCCGTATCAAGGCCAATATCATCCAGTCGGTGAAGCATTGCAGTGCTGATTTCATTGGGCCTCAATTGCTCGGTAATAATACGCAAAGCATCTTGACCCAGGCCTTTCGGTAATGGTGTGCCGTAGCGAGCCGCCTGTTGGCCACACCAGCTAACAACTGTCTCTGAAATAGCAGCATTTTGTTTAATTTCCCGAAAACGGATGCGGCGCGCCCCCAGTCCGGTAAATAATTGTTCCAGTTTTTGCAACAGTTCCGTTGGTTTCCAGGCCCGTTGGCCTAACAACTCCAAAACTACGGAATCATCGATCTCCTTGACTAAATTCAGGCCTGCCAAGTGCTGGTCAAGTAGTTTGATATCACCGATTTCCGGTATTGGCTGTAGACCCTCCAAATAGGCACTGGTTGAACTGCCTGGCTCGAGCCCTTGTTGTTGCCACTCTCCTAACCGAGCTTTGACGCTCTTTTGCTGGAAAAATAATCGAATTTGTTCATCGATTTCTCCGCTCAGCTCTTCAAAGGCCTGCAATTGCTCGGAAATGGGTGCCGATTCGCCATCAAAACCACAGCTGCAAATGGGCTGGTAGTCAAGATTAACCAAGCCCCGGCAGCGTACAGCAAGAGCCTGTTTGCGATATGAGGCAATCACGGCCAACTGCTGGCCCAGTCCTATATGCTGACTGTGTGCCAGGGTCGAGGCTTGCCACTGCCAAAGTGGGTGTTGGTCAATGGTTTGCCACCAACGCTCGTGAGCGCTTTGATAGTCACTTTTGTAGTCCGCATAGATAACCCCAGCCTGCTGCAACCAGCTATCGAGTTCATCAGCTTGTTCTAATGTTGGCATTTCACCTAATGCCTCTATTTTGCTAACAATCTGGCTCTCGGCCAGAGCAGGGTGTTGTAGCAGATAACGATAAAACTCGATCTTCGTAAGCAGCCGTGCAAGTCGCTCTTCAAGGCTTGTAAATGAAGTTGTTTCTGCCAAGTGCGCTTGTACCGAACCCGCTTCGTAGAGAAATTGCTGCAGCCCTTGCAGCGCATCGCTATCCTTAGTGAGTAGTTTCCATATAGCAAGATGGCTACGGAGCCGTTGCCACAGACCTTCACTTTGTGCAATGGATTGTAATTTGTCCGCTAGTGACTGCATACGATTGACCAGCTCCGCTGCTGCTATCTGAGCTAATCTGGCAATACGGCGTTGCGCTAGCACGCTCCACTGGCGCGGGATCGGAATATTGAGACCCGTGCAAAGCAACTCTATAGCCTGTAATTGTTTACTACTGAGAGAGTTTCCTGGCACCACTTTGTCGTATTGCAACAGGTTGGGGAGGGTCTCGAAGGAATCCCGGTATGAGACGCCCTGCTTGATGATATCCAGCTCCCCTTGGAGCAGCAAAAAGACCAGGATAGCTCTGGTTTGGTCGGGAACTAGGCCATAGGTGGGGTTAGCCAGGTGCTCAGCAATGGTTTGTGGAGATGGGCTATGCTCTAGCAGTGGAGTGATCATAGCTATCAGCTCATGCCTTTCCAGGTTACGGGGAATAATATATTCCCGCCCCTTACGGCGTAGTAAGCCCATAGGCACAAGGTAGGCTTCACGAATCAACATCACATATTCATCGGCGTGCTCAGAGAGTAGATCAGCATCTGTGGTAAATCGCATCAACTGACGCCA
>JAJRYF010000012.1 GCA_024275935.1 Gammaproteobacteria bacterium
CCGAGTTTCATCGATATCGCAAGAAAAATTGTATGGCTTAGGTACAGGGCGTAGGAAGCTCCGCCAGTTGCTAAGCTAAACTTGTATGGTGCTCTAATTTGATTTTTTTCCAATTGCACCAGCCCCATAAGTATTAGTAACTAGGGGATACCAAACAGAAAAACCCGAGGTACAACATAGTAGCCCTGCTCAATTTTTCTATCAAAGATGAATAGATTCATCCACCCGGCAAGCACCATCCCCCCAATACCCAGCAGCAGGCTTAGCCAGCCGCTAAATTGCGAGCCGGCTCTAAGATAACAGGCCAGCAATGCCCCAGCAAAAAACTCCCACACAAAAGGCGAAGTCAGGAAATGGTATGAAAAACTGTGGGTATAAAAAAGCTCGGGCCTATAATCACCAATAATCGAGTAGCGGTATATAGAAATAAAAGTAGTGGATAAGAGCAGTACAAGTAATAGCAAACGCCTGATTTTTAAGCCAGCAAGCAAAAGCACCGAAAATATTATATAAAAATATATTTCATAGGTGAGCGTCCAGGACACCTCTAACAGTGTCTGGTTCAGCTGTTGTGGCCAAAGTACAAATGAGGAAAGAAGATTGGATTCATGAAAATGTTTTGGGCGGGCTCAGGCAAATATGCCCATGGCGAGAAAGAAAAATGGCCAGTAGCCGCTGAAGATTCTCGCCATTCGTCGCTTTAAAAATTCAACCATAGACAAAGCACCTGTGGTCTTTTTTGTTGTATGGAACATGATGAAGCCGGATATAACAAAGAATATATCGACACCAGCAAACCCGACTGCCTCTGCAATTTCGAAGAAAACGCCTTGGTCTACACCCGTCATGCGTACATGATTACTAGTATGATAGAACACCACTAGCAGAGCAGCTACAAAGCGTAAAAATTGAATATTGGTTAGCATCAGTTTGCACGCTCGAGTCGGTAATGTTTTCGATCTAACGCTAGGTTTTTATTAACATAAGAGCTAAACTTGCGCGTGAACAGCAAGGCAGGATGAACGGATCGTTTTTGCATGTCTGGATCACCTCGACCATCAGCGTCATATGCATCTGTGTGGTTAATCAAGGCTATGCCCATCCAGGTGCCTTTTCCTACCACTTTAATATTAGGGGTGAGATCATCCCTCCGGCACTGACCGGCTCTCAGCTTTAATCTGAGCGTAATATGTATCTCTGAAATGCTCGATAGCAGCCTCATTTTCCGCTTCGTTCGGCAACAGACGATTTAATGCCGCATCTGCCAGCGCCAGGCTTGCCTCGAGGTTTTCCGATACCACCATCCACGCGCCATCTCGTTTAAGTTGCTTGCAATGTTCCAGATTATGTCCCCGCGCTAGGACATCTAATTGCGGAAATGTACGCTGTAATGAAATAATGATTTGTTCCGTAGCGGAAAAATCATCAACGGTAACAATCACCAGACCAGCATCACCGACCCCCAGACTTGCCAGCACATCCGGTTGCCGGGCATCACCATAGAATACTGCCCGTCCGGCAGCACGCGCTTGCTTGAGGATATCGGTATTGCTGTCCACAGCCACATACTCGACCCCCCTGCTCTCCAACAATTCCCCGACCCGTCGACCGACCCGACCGAAACCGACAATCACTACCGAATCAGCCTGAACTAACGGATGACCGGGAGCATCATCCTCTTCAGGTAATTTGGGTGCGGTGGCCAGCCGATAAGCCAATGCAGCCATGGGGGGAGTAGCCAGCATACTGAGGATTACAACCACCAGTAATTGTTGAAACAAATTATCGCTGATTAATTCAGACTGGAAGGCCACAGCAAACAGCACCAGAGCAAACTCTCCGCTCTGTGCCAGTAGCAGGGAAATCCCTTTGGCAACCCCCCCCTTATGTCCAAAAATCAGAGTTAACGGCCATAACAGTGCCATTTTTAGTATTAATAGTCCAAGCACCAGGGCCATAGAATGTAATGGATGTTCCCACAGCGTAGATAATTCCAGCGCCATGCCCATGGACATAAAAAATAAACCGAGCAACAAGCCACGAAATGGTTGAATTTCAGCCATGATCTGATGCCGGAATTCAGAATCGGCAACCAGCAAGCCTGCAACAAATGCACCCATTGCCATAGAAAGGCCGATAGTTGCCATCAGCGCCGCTACACCTAACACCAGTAATATCGCGGAGGCGGTAAAAACTTCTGCCGAACCATAACGAGCCACCCGGCGCAATATTGGCTGCAGCAGATAACGCCCGCCTACAATAATCAGGCCGAGAATCGCTAATGCCTCTAGCAATGCGATACCAAGGTTTTTTTCTTCGTTAATGCCGGTAGCCGAGAGCAGGGTTACAAGCGCCAGCAGCGGAACCACTGCCAGGTCCTGAAATAACAGGATAGCCACAGATGAGCTGCCGTACCGCGAACCCAACATTTTTTGTTCCTGCAACAATTGCAACACAAACGCCGTAGAAGAAAGTGCCATTGCCGGGCCAATCAGAATCGCTGCGCGGAGATCAACCCCGAAGACATAATATACCAATCCAGTTATAGCAGCACCAGTAATGATGACCTGTAATGCTCCCAGGCCAAAAACCATCTGCCGCATTGCCCACAGCCGTGAGGGTTTTAATTCTATCCCGATAACAAACAGCAATAAGACAACGCCTAGCTCGGCGACGTGGGCGATATCAGTACTGTGTTCAATTAATCCGAGTACAGAAGGGCCAATAATAACACCCGCCAGCAGAAATCCGGGAACCGTACCCAAACCCGATAGGCGCGCAAGCGGAACTGCTATAACAGCGGCTGCGAGTAAAATTAGTATGTCGGTAAGGTATTCCAGTTCCATTAGCTACTCTACTTATCAATCTTATTATATATCTGATGAAAATCTATATGCTCTAATATTCTATCAGGCAGCAAAAAGCGCGGCGGGCTCTTTTACGCAAAATGCCGACAGCTTCAATAAAAAAGCAGGCTTCTCGGCATTGGCTACCAACAGCGCCAGCAATTAGGGCTGGCCTTTGGATGTGAATATTCAGGTGTTAGATACTGCTGTATTACTTTCTGCCCGTGGTTAGAGTGAAGCTTTTTGCACTGGATAATAAACTGGTTATGCGGAAAGGCTGAAGACCCTGGGAAGACCCTGGATAGGCACATCACAGATTGTGGTGCGGGCCCAAGCTCTCAATCTTAATCAGGTGTGGAGGTTCTCGGTGGCTGTCCTTGATTGGTTTTCCTTGATTGGTTCTAGCCTAAAGCGAAGTTTAATATAGCGCATATCGCACATAAAAAAACGGCCCCGCAGGACCGTTTTATTCATGCTTGCCGCGAAGCCCTAATCGATCATTTTGAAGCTCGCCAGCGATTTTCCTTCAGTATCATGCAGGTCCATGATATTACCGAAGTAACTGTAAGATACGGCTTGTTCCAGCACCCGTTGCATCTCTTTCTCTATCATCATGAAGTCGGGAGCGCAGGCCATCATGGTGCCCATCAGCGGGCCGAACTTCAGATTTTTATCAGCCAGCTCATAGCTGCTGGAGAAAGTGTTACAACCGGTCTTGCCGCTGACTTTGCCGTCGCCGGAAAATTCCAGCCAAACATACTCGGCGGGATTAATGTCATCGGGGATGCCCACACCAAGGATGGACTCCAGTGCCCACTTGCCCTGCATAAATTCTTCGACGGGTGGTGCAAAGCGCAATACCGGTACGCCATCTTTGGCCAGATGCAGCAGTTTCACATAGATTTGGTAGCCATTAACCCCGGCTAAGGCTGCATTCATGGCAGCTTCGATTTCGCCCTGGTCACCGACACAAGCTTTGCGGGTGGTCATTAACGGGCCGAAGGAAAGTGCTTCGCCATCAAGGGTATAACTGCCGTTGAAGGTATTACAGCCCAGTGAGCCATGCACCTTGCCATCCGGACTGAATTTGATGGTCGCCTGTGACAGATCGGCACCGTCCGGTATTGCCTTGAATACCACCTCCAGCAGATGCCAGTCGGTATCGGTCAGGCTGATATAGGTGCCCGGCTCGGAATCGTGTCCGGATTTTTCCCGGGCAGACTCCAACTCCAGGGTTTCGACTGCCTGAGTTTCCATTTCGAAGGCCGGATAATGGCGGGTTGTCTGGTATTGCAGGGCGCCATCGTAAGACAGCCGCGCGGACACAGCGAACCGACTGTAATGGCTGGCACCCTTGACTTTCGCATTCGGGTAAAACACTGCCCAGGAAATGCTACCGGACTTGCCACCCACCGGAATCAGACGATTACCGACCAGGTCGCTGGCAGCATCCGCCTCGCCGACATCGTTTAACTGGATGCTCAGCAAGGCATCCGCGGGCAATGGACCGTCTGTCGGTAATTTCAGCTCGCCACGCAAAACCCCGCCGAATTCGTCGTCCCGAGTGTAACTGCCTGCCGAATAACCGTCGCCTGTAAGAATCAGGTTGTTGCTGTCCAGTTTATCTATTTTCAGAGTCTCGGTGTTCCCCTCCGGATAATTCTCGGTCAGGGTGCCCAGTGTGATTTGCTCGCCATCACGCTGCCAGTCGCTGCCACTCATGGAATACAGGTTGATATATCCCAGTTTGCCATCTTCGGCAAAATACACACCTTCAAAATCTTTGCCATCGCCGGTGGCGCGTTTCCAGACCCCTTCGATGGCGGCGCTGGCGGCCGGTTCGATGGCCTGCTTGTTTTCATCGTCACTATTACTACAGGCGCCCAGCGTTAGCACCAGAATACTCATTCCAATTAATTTTTTCATACCACTACTCCTTGAATATTGGGGATCAGTTCAAAACAAGTCTTGACCCCGCTAGCTTTATCTCAATCTAGTCCGCGACGCTCCAGCAATGGCTGAATATCCGGATCGGATCCCTTAAAATTTCTGAACAACAGCATCGCGTCTGCGGCGCCGCCGCGTGACAACAAAGTACTGCGGAAGTGATCACCATTCTCGCGTGTTAAGCCACCATTGTTCTCAAACCACTTTACCGTGTCAGCATCTAGCACTTCGCTCCAGATATAAGCGTAGTAGCCAGCCGAGTATCCACCGATGATGTGCGAGAAATAGGTGCTGCGGTAACGCGGCGGCACGGTGTCCAGTGCCACGCCGGCATTTTTCAGGACAGTAGCTTCGAAGGCCAACAAACCATCTGCATTGGGCACTTCTTCCGGCTTCATCTGGTGCCATGACTGGTCCAGCAGCGAAGCTGCCAGGTATTCGGTTGTGGCGTAGCCCTGGTTGAATTCTTGCGCTGCCAGAACCTTATTCAGCAACTCCTGCGGCATGGCATCGCCAGTTTCGTTGTGCACCGCGTAGTTGGCCAGCACTTCTGGCCACACGGCCCACATCTCGTTGACCTGTGAGGGGTATTCGACGAAATCTCGTGGCACGGAGGTACCGGAAAATGAAGGATATTTAACCTCGGAGAACATACCGTGAAGTGCGTGCCCAAATTCGTGGAACAGGGTGGTCACTTCATTAAAGGTCAGCAGCGTGGGCCCACCGTCGGTCGGCTTAGTGATGTTAAGGTGATTGGCGACAACCGGCTTGGCATTCATCAAGCCTGACTGGCTGACATAGGCGTTCATCCACGCGCCACCGCGCTTGGTCGGGCGCGCATAGGAATCGAGAATGAACAATGCCAGTGTCGAGCCGTCTTCCTCGAACACTTCAAAGACCCGCACATCTTCCTGATAAACGGGAAGGTCATGGCGTTCTTTAAATGTTAGGCCGTACACTTTTTCTGCCGCAAAAAATACGCCTTTTATGAGTACATTATCATGTTCGAAATAAGGGCGTAATTGTGATGCGTCAAAGTCATAGCGTTGTTGGCGTACTTTTTCAGAGTAGAAGCTCCAGTCCCATGCGGCGAGTTTGAAATCGCCATCTTCGCTGTCAATAATTGCCTGCATATCCGCAGCTTCACGCTCTGCATTAGCCACAGCTGCAGGTGCGAGGCGGGCGAGCATTTCATTAACGGCCGTGGTGGTCCGCGCAGTTTGACTCTCTAGGCTGTAAGCTGCATGGTTTTCATAGCCCATTAATTGAGCCCGCTCAGCGCGAAGTTTAGCTATTTTGGTCAAAACCTCACGGTTGTCAAACTCCCCGCCGCGGCTGCCACGGGTGAGAGATGCCTGCATAATCCGCTGGCGCAGTTGCCGATTTTGCAGTGACCCCAAAGGAGGCTGCTGACTGGTGTTTAACAGGGCCAACAGGTACTTGCCTTCCATTCCCTTATCGCTGGCTGCCATCGCAGCAGCCTCGATTTTGGTATCAGAAAGACCGGCCAGCGTGTCACGGTCATCAATCAGTACGGCCGATGCGTTTACTTCATTCAAAACATTCTGAGTAAAGGTGGTCTGCAGGGTGGCCAGCTCGGCGTTGATGCCTTTAAGTGTTTCTTTGTCCTGGTCGGAAAGCTTTGCGCCAGCACGGATGAGGTCTTTGTACTTTTCTTCAATCAGGCGATAAGATTCCGGATCCAATTCTGCCGAATCCCGTTGATTGTAGACCGCCTCGACACGCGCAAACAGCTTGCTGTTCAGGGCTATCTGGTCAGCGTGTGCGGCCAGTAGTGGAGCCATTTCGCTGCGTATGGTTTCGAGTTCTTCATTTGAATTGGCCGCTGTCATGGCGAAAAACACACTTGCAACACGGTTGAGAACCTGGCCTGTGCGTTCCGCTGCGACCAGGGTGTTCTCCAGGGTGGGAGCCTCAGGATTGTTGGCAATGGTGTCCATTTCGGCAAGGTGCTCTTGCATACCCAGCTCAAACGCAGGCTTGAAATGGGTGTTTTCAATTTTATCGAACTGCGGGTAGTTCATGTACAGTGGGCTTTCGTTAAAAAACGGATTGCTGTTATTGCTTGAGCTGGCCATAACGGATTCCGTTTGATCTTTGGCTTCTGTGGCGTTTGTTGCACTCTGGGGTTGATCAGTTTTTGAGCAGCCTGCAACAGCCAGAATCAGCAAGGCGCTCAGCGCCAACGGTAATTTGGTATTCATCAATAATTTCCTCAATGTGCAAAAGTTAACCTGTAGATTCTACCTTATTGCACGCCGCAATGTTTGTGGCTATGGTATGGGGGAAGTCCAGTATCAGTGGATTGGTAATCTGCCCATTTTTAGCCGCTGCTTGGAGGTAAAAATCTACTTTGCCAAAGCGAATAACAAAATATCCTCTGATAAATTACTTCCAATAGGATAAAGTAAGCCTACATTTTGAATTACCCAGTCTCTTTTATATGCTTTCCAATACTCTAAAACTCTTTACTATCATTCTGTTTTCCTCCCTGCTTATGGCCTGTATGGGCGGGGAATCCAAAGTCACAACGGGTAACCGCGATGGCATTTTGCATATGGGTAACGGCACCGAACCCCAGGGTTTGGATCCGCATGTGGTTACCGGTGTTCCTGAAAGTCGAATGCTACGCGCCTTATTCGAGGGCCTGGTCGTAAAAAACCCGTATACGCTGGAGCCAGAGCCTGGGGTGGCGCAGCGTTGGGAATATAGCGAAGACCGCCGTATTCTTACCTTTTATCTCAACCCTGCAGCCCGCTGGTCTAACGGCGAGTCTGTAACTGCGCACGATTATGTCTGGTCCTGGCAGCGGGCACTTAACCCCGCCATGGGCAATTTATATGGCTATATGCTCTATCCGATGGTAAACGCGGAGGCCTATGCCACCGGCAAACTGGAAAACCCGGACGATTTAGGCGTGAAAGCACTGGATGATCTTACTTTACAGGTAAGCCTGAATGAACCCACACCGTATTTTTTGCAATTGATGGATCACTACAGCACCTTTGCTGTGCATCGGCCGACTATCGAAAAGTTCGGCAAGGCCACCGATCGTTTTACCAAATGGACCCGCGCCGAAAACATGGTCGGTAATGGCGCGTTTAAATTAACCGAGTGGTTACTCAATCGTCGGGTGGTAATGGAGAAAAGCGAAACCTATTGGGATGCCGATAAGGTGAAGCTAAATGGCATTGTGTTCTACCCCACCGAGAATATCGTCAGTGAAGAGCGTATGTTCCGGGCGGGACAATTACATTTAACTAACGATACACCGCTGGAAAAAATCCCTGTCTATCAAACGCTGGAAAACACCCCCTTTGTGCAAGCGCCATATCTGGGCACTTACTACTATATGCTTAATACCGGCCGCCCTCCTGTAGACGATGTTCGGGTTCGCAAGGCCTTATCGATAGCAGTAGACCGGGAGCAATTGGCGCGCACGGTTATGCAGGGCCTGGTA
This sequence comes from Gammaproteobacteria bacterium, assembly GCA_024275935.1. Lineage (GTDB taxonomy): Bacteria > Pseudomonadota > Gammaproteobacteria > Xanthomonadales > SZUA-36 > SZUA-51. The sequence continues at coordinate 8,275 of JAJRYF010000012.1, forward strand.
ACTCCCGCGTTTGCCATTACCCCGCCGGGTACGCTGGGCTACCAGCCGCCCAAGCTATTTGATTATGACATAGCAAAAGCTAAATCCCTGCTAGCAGAGGCAGGCTACCCTGATGGCGAAGGCTGGCCCGGTCTGGAGTTGGTATATAACACCAGCGAGAGTCATCGTAAAATTGCTGTGGCGATACAGCAAATGTGGAAAGATACGCTTAATATCAAGGTCACACTCGCAAACCAGGAATGGAAAGTGTACCTCGATTCTCTTACCCAAATGGAATATCAAATCGCTCGCCGTGGCTGGATTGGCGACTATGTGGACCCAAATAATTTTCTCGATATGTTCCTGACCGGTGGTGGCAACAACAAAACCGGTTTTGCCGACCCCCTTTACGATGAGCTTATTTTAACTAAGGCAGCGCAGGCGAAAACCAAACAGGAACGCTTTGCAATATTTCATCAAGCCGAGACCATGCTGATGGAGGAAATGCCCATTATTCCTATCTATACCTACTCTACCAAACGCCTGGTGGCTCCTTCAGTTAAAGGCTTTCCAGCTAATTTAATGGACTCGTTTAACTTTAAATACATTTGGCTGCAAGCCGAAAACAATCAGGAAGGTGGCTAGACTATGTTGCGATTTATTTTTCTAAGGTTGCTACAGGCCATCCCGGTGATTTTGGTGGTAATAACAGTTACCTTTTTTCTGGTGCGTGCCGCACCCGGCGGCCCCTTTGATAGCGATAAGGCAGTAATGCCTGAAGTTAAGGCTGCATTGGAAGCGCAATATCGTTTGGATCTGCCGATGTCACAGCAATATTTTGCTTATATGGGTGATCTTGCAAGGGGTGATTTTGGGCCTTCGTTTAAATACCCCGGACGCGATGTTAACGAATTGATATCGGCGGGCTTGCCGGTGACAGCAGAACTGGGGTTCTATGCATTGATGGTGGCACTGATTCTGGGAGGGCTGGCGGGCATAATGGCGGCGCTAAAACCCAATACCGCCCAGGATTATATTCCTATGTCATTCGCTATGATCGGTATTTGCATGCCTTCTTTTTTACTGGGGCCGCTGTTGGTGCTGGTGTTCGGGATTTATCTGGAGTGGTTGCCGGTATCCGGCTGGGGTGACATTCCGGGGGATAAAATTCTTCCCAGCCTGACCCTGGGGGCAGCTTACGCCGCCTATATTGCCCGTCTGGGGC
>JAJRYF010000013.1 GCA_024275935.1 Gammaproteobacteria bacterium
CACTACTAAGTCAATATCTTCCTCATTAAAACCCAGCTGCAACAAATTCAATAATAAAACATGATCTGGTTCTTCAACCCCAAACCGTTGGCGCATTTTAGGCTCGAAGAAAGCCCCAATACCGGTTTCAAATAACACTATTTTGCCATTTAAGTCTTCCACCAACATTGCCCTGGTAGGGATTTCTATTCGATTGCACTCATCGGCGGGAATCCATTGCTGCCAAACAGCCTTGGGGGCATTGCCAAACATCGCGCCACCGTCCAGCTTTTGGCGGTTTCCCTCTATCGACCAAATTTTCATATTTGGAGGCTCCTTACCTGACTATCGCTTTACCTGAAGGTGTGCGGGGGTCGCTAGCGGCTTCTACCCGGCCATTGCGCTGATCCCACATCACTGCATTCATATTGCCCCATTGCCGCTTTAACACCTGGACCTCATGCCCTAAGGCCTGCAACTGAGATTGTAGTTCAGGAGAAAAAGCTTCTGGCTCGGCAAAAATTCTATCGGGCAAATATTGATGGTGATAGCGCGGTAATGACACCCATGACTGCGGGCCACCACCATCGAAAAAGTCCAAAATTCCCAACAGCACCATAGTGATAATTCGACTGCCCCCAGGGGTGCCTAGTATCGCAGTACGCTCTTTACCTATGACAATGGTTGGGCTCATGCTCGACAACGGGCGCTTACCCGGGGCAATCGCATTGGCCTCAAAGCCAATCAATCCATAGGCATTTGGCACACCGGATTTAGCCGAGAAATCATCCATTTCATTATTGAGTAAAAAGCCGGTACCTGGAGCCACAAAATTAGCTCCATAAAGGGTATTTACAGTCAGCGTGGCAGATACCATATTGCCATCTTTATCCAGCACTGAGAAGTGGGTAGTATGCTGCCCGCCCGGTTGATCATCCGAGCCAGCCAAGCTGGCGCTAGCAGTGGCCTTATCCGTGCGAATCGAAGCCCGCAAACCAGCAGCGTAATTCTGGCTGGTCAACATGGCAACCGGAACTGTAACAAAATCCGGGTCACCCAGATATAAACTGCGATCCCGGTAAGCACGGCGCATTGCCTCTACCACCAGATGCACTCTTTGAGCTGGCGACCGTGAGGCAATATTGTAAGGTTCCAAAATGTTTAATATTTCAGCTATGGCGATGCCACCTGAAGATGGTGGCGATGCGGTTAGCAGTTTGTAATCCTGGTATTCAAATACCACCGGCTCACGCTCAACAACTTTATAAGCAGCCAGGTCCGCCATGCTCCAAATCCCACCAGCGGCGCGCACCCCGGCCACCAGTCGTCTGGCAGTTTCTCCAAAATAAAAATCCTGAATACCAGTTGCAACCACTTGCTCCAGCACGGCGGCAACATCAGCTTGCTTGATCAGAGCGCCAAGTGCTGGGATTTCACCATCAACAAGGAAAATATCGTTACCGGCAGGCCAGCGGCGCATATGCTTTATTACCGGCTTTAGCAAGCGCACATATTTTTCATCGACTGCAAAACCATCTCGTGCCAAACGGATCGCTGGCGCCAACGAGTCTTTAATCGGCAAGCGCCCATAATTTTCAGCTATATGCACCATCCCTGCTACATGCCCGGGAATACCCGCAGCTAAGGGGCCGTGTAAAGCCAAATCTCGATTTACCTCACCATTGGCATCCAGATACATATCTTTATGACTGGCCCCTGGAGCTTCTTCACGGCCATCTATCATGATGCTTTTGTTATCTGTATTGCGATGCAGCAACCAGAAGGCACCGCCACCCAGACCAGAGCTTGATGGCTCTACCACCGCTAAGGCCGCGCTTACTGCAACCGCGGCATCAAACGCATTCCCACCTTTTTCCAGCACCTCAAAACCAGCCTCTGTAGCTAGATAGTGGGCGCTGGCAATCGCGGCTTTACCCGGTTTTTCAAGCGCGAAAGCGTGACTGCTTATCAGCAGCAAAAATAACAAAACTAGGTATTTGGATTGGTTCATGCTCACGTTGCTTTTTTGATTGCGCCTTCTAGGCGGCGGTTAATTTATTGTACTTATCTAATAGTTGCTCGGTAGTTTCCGGGTGTTCTGGATCTTTTGGTATGCACTCTACCGGGCATATTTCCACGCACTGAGGTTCATCAAAATGCCCCACACATTCAGTACATAACTGTGGGCTAATCTCAAATATATCTACCCCTTGATAAATTGCTTCATTTGGGCAAACTGGCTCACAAACATCACAATTGATGCAGTCATCGGTAATCTTTAGAGCCATAGCTACTTGAACTTGTTTATCAACCCCTGCTTAACCAGGGGATCAACAAACTTACCAACATCTCCACCCATACGGGCGACTTCCCGAACCAGTGATGAAGATATAAAACTGTACTCTTCCGCTGGGGTCATAAACAGGGTCTCAACTTCACTTACCAAGTGCCGGTTCATACTTGCCAATTGAAATTCATATTCAAAATCAGAGACCGCCCGCAGGCCGCGTAAAATCACGCTAGCATTTTCATCGCGCACAAAATCTGCCAACAAATTACTAAAACCAACAATTTCAACACCAGGCAGGTCACCAATAACTGCAGTCGCCATATCTATGCGCTGCTGCAGGCTAAACAACGGAGCTTTTTGCGGGTTCTCAGCAATCGCCACAATCACCCGCTGAAATACCCTGGAAGCACGCTCTATTAGGTCTGCGTGCCCGTTAGTAATCGGGTCGAAAGTTCCGGGGTAAACCGCTAAGCCTTCTGCTTGTTGCATAGTTATTGATTGTTGCGTCAATTAAGACCGAGTATTTTACCATGCCAGCCAGTCCGGTTGGAACAGTTTGCGGATGACGAGCAAAAACCCTTACACTTTCATTCTGCGAATAGTTGCATCCGCACCTGCCCAACCTGTTTGGATTTAATTTCCCGCAGTCCGGCAATCGCCGGCGGCGCAAGTTCATTAACCGAAGACTCCACATACAGCAGAGCACCCGCCGCCAATAAACCACCACTAAGCAGCTTCTCCATAACTATTTGCTGCCAGTTCATTGCAAACGGGGGATCCAGGAAAACCACATCAAACTGCTGGCTGTGCTGCTGCTCTAACCAAGCCAAAGTATCAACCTGCTGGAGACTGATAGTAGTAGCTTTAAGCTTACGCATATTTTCTTCTAGCTGAGCTACAGCCTGGGAATTATTCTCCAGCATCAGCACCTCAGATGCACCTCTACTGGCTGCCTCAAACCCCAATGCACCACTGCCCGCAAACAAGTCCAGACAGCAAGCGCCCCGCAGCTCTGAGTGCAGCCAACTAAACAGAGCTTCCCGCAGGCGCTCGCCACTGGGCCGCAAGCCGGGTAGGTCAACAACCGGCAACCGCCGACCCAGCCACTGACCGGCAATTATTCTAACCCCCTTGCTTTGTGTAGGCTTAGCCACTATTTATTAACCTAATCTCCAATAATACTGATAGCATAGAACAGATGTTCAGAATATTCAGAAAAAATCGCACTAAAGATAATCAAGCAGCAACTGCGCAGTTTAGCGATGTACAAATGCGCCCTGTTGAAAAAGCCGGCATTGATCCATTAGAACGACGGCTGGGAAAAACCCGTAGCTCCCTAGGTGATAGCCTGAGCAAGCTGTTTAGTGCTAACCCCAAGCTCGATGAAGAGCTATTGGAAGAGCTAGAAACCACGCTGTTAATTGCTGATGTGGGAGTCAAAGCCACGCTCGCAATCGTTGATGCCCTGCGTCTGGGCATGAAAAATGGCTTGCTCACACAAGCTACAGAGCTATTGCCGGCAGTGCAAGCTGAGTTATATGAATTGATTGAACCATGTGAGCAATTCTTGCAAGTAGATAGTAGTAAAAAACCGTTCGTGATTTTGGTGGTGGGCGTTAATGGCGCTGGCAAAACCACTACCATTGGTAAACTGGCACAGCGCTATCAGGAAGAAGGCCTGAAAGTTATGCTGGCAGCTGGCGATACCTTCCGCGCCGCGGCGGTAGAGCAATTACAGTCTTGGGGTAAACGTAACCAAATACCAGTTGTTGCCCAGGCAACCGGAGCAGATTCAGCCTCAGTCATCTATGATGCCCTGGAATCGGCGCGAGCTAAAGGCATAGATGTATTGATAGCCGATACTGCCGGCAGGCTACAAACCCAGTCCAATTTGATGGAAGAATTAAGTAAAATTCATCGAGTTATGGGAAAACTCGACAGCGAAGCCCCGCACGAAGTAATGTTGGTTCTAGATGCCAGTACCGGGCAGAACGCAATCTCGCAGGCCAAGCTATTTAATGAGACGGTAAAGATTACCGGCATCACCCTCACCAAACTCGATGGCACTGCCAAAGGTGGGGTTTTATTTGGCCTAGCTAGTGAAATGAGCATCCCTATCCGTTATATCGGCGTTGGCGAATCGGCAGTAGACCTGCGCCCCTTCGATGCGGGTACATTTATCAACGCAATTCTACCGATTCCGGAAAGTTATCCGAGCGGCAACTAATAAATTCAACAGTAAGTGGAAAGACAAATGAGCAGAATGGTTAATTGCATTATTCTGAAACAGCAGGCAGAAGGGCTAAGACGAGCGCCCTGGCCTGGCGAACTGGGTCAACGAATCTTCGAGCAAGTATCACAGGCAGCTTGGCGCGACTGGATGACCCACCAAACCACCCTAATCAACGAGAACCGCCTCAACCCACTAGTCCCCAAAGACCGGCAGTTTATTGAAACAGAAATGGAAAAATACTTCTTTGGTACTGGTTCTGAAAAACCAGAGGGTTTTATCCCCCAGAAATAGAGATTTTGCTTGACTTGTAAGCCCTATAGCTGTTTAATATCGCGCCTTGCACAGCAATTGTGCAGACAGTAAATGGCTCGATAGCTCAGTTGGTAGAGCAGCGGATTGAAAATCCGCGTGTCCCTGGTTCGATTCCGGGTCGAGCCACCATTTTAAGCTTCAACCAAGCCCATTGTGGGCTTTTTTTATGTCTGAACCTACCGTTCCTGGTTATTACTCAACAAATCCTTACTTTGATGCAAAAAAAATGCCTGCGATAGCACCACCGAGGCGTAACTTCCTGCAGGTAATTCAAACTCAATACAACAATCATGGCCTTGCCAATGCCAACGAAAATTCTCTGGGCGCAGGCGCAAGGCGCGGCGGTCTGCTGCCACGCGGTGGTCCTTCAAACCATCAACCCAGTCCTGCCACTGTTGCAGGATGCTGTGTTCAAGCTCCAAAGCTGCGAGTGTTGGTTGCTTGCCGCCGCTGCGATCAATTTCACCTGCTAATGGGCCGCTGGGATGCAGATCAAACTCAGCTAGGCGCTGCATGATATTGGCATCATCTTCAGTGTATAAGAACCCCGAGCGACTACCGTTCAGCTGTAGCCATTCCCCCGGTAATAATTGATTCCAGTTTTCCGCCTTGACGCGCTCTGACAACACTTGGTTGAATATACTACTGCGAACGGTGGAAATTAGTAGTGAACGCATATTGCGGGCGCGTTTACCTAAGCGCCTGCCGCCTAGCCACGCAGCTGCTCGCGCCAAATTGCCACCACCGTGCCCAAAGCGTTGCGGGCCAAAATAATTTGGTACGCCCTGCTGCTGTATCGAGCTAAGGATATCATCAGTTTTTCGCCGAGCAACAGCAGCGGACACAGCTGGATTAACAGCCACGCAATCGCGCAGCCAGACTTTAAATTTATTGCCTTCCAACGCACCAGTCTTTAATTTGCGGCTATGCCGTTTACGGAAAGTATTTCAACCCCTTCTATTTGCCAATTCTGCCACTCAGGGTCTGCTTTGCCTGGTAGTTGCATGGAAAAATATTGCCGGGTTATCGCTTGCCGATCTTTTAGTCCAGCCCATGAAACATCCCGCGGGGAAATACCGGCCATACTGGCAAGCTCGCCCGCTACCCATTGAGTATTTGCTCCGGTTTTCTGTAGCCAAAACCATAGATGCTCGCCTTCACCATCCGGCTCTACAAAGGGGATTTCCTCAACCTCAAAATCTACAGCTGACAGCTTAAATTGAGCTGCCAGCAACGGCTGTCCATAAGCCAGTACTGGCGAAATTATTTCTTCCAGAGAAAGCTTTTCTGGCAATGATAAAGGCATAGTTAAAAGATCGTGATAATGCGGCCTGACTTCAACCTGTCTTTTGCTTAGCAACCCACGCTCTAACATTTGCCTCAAGCAAACTTAAAGGGATGGCGCCATTTTCCAGCACAGTGTCGTGGAATGCCCGAATATCAAACTTATCACCTAGTTCAGCAGTTGCCCAGGCTCTTAGCTCCTTGATTTTCAGCTCCCCGATTTTGTATGCCAAGGCCTGACCCGGCCAAACTATATAGCGATCAATCTCAACGGTTACATCATGTTTCTGCTTGCCGGCGTTTTTCATGAAATAATCTATGGCTTGCTGACGCGACCAACCGAGCTGGTGCATTCCGGTATCTACAACCAGACGGATTGCCCGCCACATTTCATAAGTTAGCTGGCCGAATTTTGAATAAGGGTCTTTATAAAAACCCATTTCCTCACCCAGGCTTTCAGAGTAAAGACCCCAACCTTCAACAAATGCCGTATAGCCACCGACCCGGCGGAACCAGGGCATATCTTCCAGCTCGTCTTGTAATGCTAGTTGGTGATGGTGCCCGGGAACAGCCTCATGCAAGGTTAATGCCTCCATTTCCCATCTGGGACGGGTGTCCAATGCATATGTATTGGCATAAAAATAACCAGCTCGACCCGCACTTACTGAACCTGGTTGATAGTACGCGGTAGTTTGAGACTTTTCTGCATAAGATGGGATTGCAATTATGCCATAGGGGGTGCGTGGCAGCTTGCCAAACATCTTCATCATCTCCGGGTCAGCTCGTTTGGCAATATCACGATACTCTTGCAGGAACTCTTCTTTGCTAGTGTGATAGAACTGCGGGTCGGTGCGTAAAAATGTCAGGAATTCGGCAAAAGAGCCCTCAAAACCGGTGCTGTTGATGATTTCATCCATGCGCGCACGAATGCGTTTAACTTCGCCTAAGCCGATTTCATGAATCTGCTCCGGGGTCAACTCAGTGGTGGTGCGTTGTTTAACATTGTATGCATACCAAGCCTTGCCGTTGGGCAGGTCGCCCATGGCAATACTGGTACGAGCGGCTGGCAGATACTCGGCTTCCATAAATTGCAGTAGTTTCTCGAAAGCCGGCGCAATTTTGTCGCTGAATGCTTTAGTAGCTCGTCTTTTGAGTGCTTCTTGATGCAGCGGGCCAATCCTATCGGGAAACTTACTAAACGCGCCAAGCATTGGGCTGCTCGCAGCATCATCCACCAGTTGATTGCGTATTTGCTGTGGCACATCGCGCAAAGTAACCGCTGGTGGGGTTACCCCTGCTTCTAAGCCTTTGCGCATCCAGGCTATGGTTTGGTCAATTTGTTGCGGCACAGTTTCCAGGCGGGTAATTATATTGTTATAGTCCTGTAGGTTTTTAGGCTGAACCATAGACATCAATCTGGCTATTCCCTGTTGCGGCCCGCCCATTTGGTTGATCGGCAGGAAATTTGTCGGGAATTTCTGACCTTCGATGGTATCTTTTTGCTGACTTAGCAATAAATCGAAATTAACTTGCTCGCTGGCAGACAAATTCTTTCGCTGAATAGACTTCAACGCTTGCAAAAAACTCACCTGATCGCGCTCGCGCTTTAAGGTTGCAGCTTCAGATTGATCGGTCCAGCGATCCTGCCCTCGAGGGTCGCCACGATAAGTAGCAAACTCCGGGTAGCTCAGAATAGTGTATTCATAACTAATCTCTATCAATTCAGCAAAACGCTCTGAGTCACTCTCTTTACTTTTTGCTTCACCTAACTCCACTACTCTGGCGGTTAAGGTATTTATTTCCGCTTTATAATCGGCGGCAACTGTCGAGGAAAACAGTAACAGCAGACTGATTACTAAAAGATGATTTTTCATAATTGAATTCCAAAGCTTGCAGGTTAATTTTTTAGACTACGACATAACCAGTAAAATAACAACGGGGAAATAATTGATTATGTGTTGACTAGAGTCGATACTGTAACCAGAATTAATCAGAGACTGCTTAAAATGCTCACCAATACTGAAATATCCAAACAGTTTAAATATGCCCCCATCGCTGAAATTGCTGCTCACCTTAGGATTGATCCAGCAGATTTGATGCCCTACGGCAATGAGATTACCAAGGTTAATATTGCTGCCCTGGACAAACCACGAACCCACAAAAATCCTAACCGGCTGATCCTTGTTTCGGCAACCACTCCAACTAAAGCAGGTGAGGGCAAGACCACTACCTCTATTGGCCTGGCGCAAGGTTTGGCGCGCTTAGGTGAATCTGTTTGTCTGGCATTGCGTGAGCCATCTTTGGGGCCGTGTATGGGAATTAAAGGCGGCGCTACTGGTGGCGGTTATTCACAAGTGGTCCCAGCCAGTCGTATCAACTTGCATTTTACCGGCGACTTTCATGCGATAACTTCAGCCAACAACTTAATTTCAGCAATGCTGGATAACCATATCTATCACGGCAATAAGTTAAATATCGACCCTCGGCAAATTGTCTGGCGGCGGGTTATGGATATGAACGACCGCTCCTTACGCAAAATCGTTTTGGGCTTGGGCGGTAAAACCCAGGGAGTACCACGCGAGGGTGGCTTTGATATTACCGCCGCTTCTGAAATCATGGCGATACTTTGTTTAGCCAACGACCTTGATGACCTGCGGGTACGGCTTGAGCGTACTCTGCTGGCTTACACCTACGCTGGCGAGCCAGTTTATTTATCCCAACTGGATGTTACCGGCGCATTAATGGCCCTGTTAAACGATGCCGTACATCCAAACCTGGTGCAGTCGCTTGAGGGTTGCCCAACATTTATCCATGGCGGCCCATTCGCTAATATTGCCCATGGTTGTAATAGTGTATTCGCCACCCGAATGGCCATGCATCACGCCGACTGGGCAATTACCGAAGCTGGTTTTGGCTTTGATCTAGGCGCGGAAAAATTCTTTGATATTAAGTGCCAATCTGCCGGTCTGGATCCAGCTGCGGTGGTTTTGGTAACTACCGTCAGGGCGCTAAAACTCCATGGCGGTAAAGCTGCCGATGCGCTTGATCAAGAAGATTTAGCGGCCTTGACTCGCGGACTGGTTAATCTGGATAAACATATAGAAAGCGTTAGGCAGTTCAATAAGCCACTAGTAGTTGCACTAAATCGTTTCGCCGCCGATACCAATGCCGAAATTGCTATTATCCGTGAGCATGTGGCCCAGCATGGTGAAGTGTTTGCAGAATCACGACATTTCACCGAAGGTGGCAAAGGCGCTGAAGAGCTAGCGCAAGCGGTAATCAAGGTGGCAGTGAATGGCCGCCAATTTAAGCCTTTATACAAATTATCAGACTCACTCCCGGAAAAAGTCACAGCTATTAGTCAGAAAATGTACGGCGCACATGATGTTGCCTTTACCAAAGAGGCCGAAAAAGATCTCCAGCATATCCGCCAGCTTGGTTTAGAGCACCTGCCAGTATGTATTGCCAAAGCTCCCAGTTCGCTTTCTGATGACCCCTTGTTGCATGGGCGACCGCGCGATTTTCAGGTAACTGTGCGTAATATTCAAATTAGTGCAGGGGCTGGGTTTTTGGTGGTTTTGACTGGTAACATTATGCGTATGCCAGGATTGCCAAAGGTTCCTGTAGCCACCCATATAGAGCTAAACCCGGACGGTTCAATTACCGGAGTTGGCTAATATTTGTAACGGTCCCTCCTGCATTCTTCCTAACTGCTCACGCAGATTTAGTATCAGGTCTTCCCAGTAACGCCGCTCACCAAACCATGGAAAAGCAATGGGGAAGGCCGGGTCTTGGTCGTCATTCGGCTGCATCGGTCTATTCTACCTGCTTAGGTTTAGCGGCCTGTCGGTTTTTGCGCTAATATGTACATAAGTTATCGGTAAATGAACATTTTGGATATTCTGCTGTCCATTGGCCGTGGAGGAAATAACTTGAAACTAATACTGACATTGCGTTACTTGCTGGTAATAGCCATTTTGGCCATCCCCTTTCAGGGTTTGATGGCCTCTGGTTGTGAGTTACCGATGAGTGACAGTCAAGTAGTCAGTAGCGACCTCCACGATACTCATACACAAGACCAGCAGCCTGCTTCCGAAGATACTGCTCAGCACTCATGCTGTGACGAAACCACCTGCCCGGAAATGGATAGTTATTGTGGTAGCTGCATGCAGCTTGCCAGCTTGACCAGTGAAGCTCACGCTATAACCAGTTCGAAACTGCCAGAGTTCCATAGTGGCTCTACAACCACCCTTGTAGACCTAGCACCGCCACCACCAACCAAACCACCCGTTTAAATCCAACTAAAATCAAGCCTGCCGGGACGCTATTTTGCCGGCAATGATCTATATTTGAATTTTTGAGAGCCATTTGAGGCTCTAAACGGAGTGTATTGTGACTCGTTCACCAACTATTATTTCTCATGCCTTTATTGGCATCACGCTTTACTTTAGTGCATTTGCTATTACTGCTCAGGCAGATGAAATTGCGACAAACGCTGCAGATAATGCGAATACCGTATATCTGCAACTGGCCGATGCTGAGCAAGCTGCGCTGGAAAATGATCCCATGGTGGCTGCAGCCCTGGCGCGAGCACGGTCTTTCGCAGAACAAAGTGTCGCTGCCGGGCAACTAGCCGACCCTAAACTGAAGTTCGGCCTGTTTAATTTGCCAATTAACAGTTTCAGCCTGACAGACAACCCAACAACACAGTTTCGCGTAGGTGTCTCCCAGCAGTTCCCGCGCGGCAATACCCTAAAACTAAAAACTTTACGAGCCGAGTGGTTGAGCAATGCCGAAAATGCCATGGCTGAAGTTAACGCCCGGTCTTTATTACGCAAGATCCGCGAAATCTGGCTGGATATCTGGTATCAGCAATCAGCCCAACTGGTGATTCGGGAAAACCGTGAGCTTTTCCAACAATTAGTCTTGATTACCGAAGGACAATACGCAGCTGGTAGAGCGATTCAACAAGATGTTTTGCGTGCAGACCTGGAGCTATCTCGCCTTGATGATCGGCTGTTAAATTCCAGCCGGGCAGAAAGAGGTTTGCGCGGTCGCTTAATGCGTTGGGTTGGCGCCAAGGGGCAGCTTCCATTGCCCGCAGACACGCCTGCTATACCTGCACCTGTGGATAGTAAAGCCATTCTGGCAAGCCTAACGCGGCACCCAGCGTTATTACAAAAATCCGCACAACTGGAAGCTCAGGAACATTCTGTTGATATCGCCAGGGAACAATATAAGCCCAGCTGGAACCTCGGGGGCGACTACCGCCAACGCTTTGGTGATGACCCCGATGGCAGCAACCGCGATAGTATGATTGCAGTAATGGCAACTATAGATTTACCATTTTTCACCGCCAAACGGCAAGACAGGCAACTAGCAGCAGCTCAAGAGCAAGCTGATGCCGTCTGGTTTTCCAGGCAGGATATGCTACAACAACTGAAATCTGAGTATTACTGGAGAATTGCTGATGAGGATGAGTTGCAGCAACGATTAGATCTATACAATGATTACCTGCTGCGCGATGCAAAGGCTAATTCAGACGCCTCATTACAGGCCTATCAGGCTGGGGTAACCGAGTTCACCACACTTATGCGTGCCAGCATTACCGAACTGGATGTGCAACTACAAGCACTGCGGGTTCAAGTCGATTTACTGAAAAACCATGCCAGTCTGCAATGGCTTGATAGCGACCAAATTCAATATAGCACTAAAAACCAACGCCAGTCTGAACGGCCTCAAGCCGTAGCAGCTAGTGGAGAATAATTATGAATAATCTAAAAACAATCATTTTCGCCCTGCTGGCAACAGCAGTTATTACTCTTATCATCGCCAGTCCCGCAGTTGCTGAATCAGATCGGGAAGTTGCCTACTGGGTAGCCCCGATGGACCCCAACTATGTTCGTGATAAGCCCGGCAAATCACCAATGGGTATGGACCTGGTTCCAGTGTATGCCGATGATGTAGATACTGGACCTGGAATTAAAATATCACCTGAGGTGATACACAGCCTGGGGGTTAGAACCCAAAAGGCTGAAAACAGCCGTTTATGGAAGCGTATCGATGCAGTCGGCTATATTGGCTATGATGCTGACTTGGTAAGCCATATCCACTTGCGTACCGACGGTTGGATAGAGCAACTTAGTGTTCGCAGTGAAGGGGAACGAGTAAACAAAGGCGACCGCCTATTTAACCTTTATTCACCGGCGCTGGTAAACGCACAAGAAGAATTTGTTCAGGTATTGCGTTCTGGCAATAACCGGCTGGTTAATGCCAGCAGAGAAAGAATGATAGCCTTGGGTATCGGTAAAGACCTGATTCGCAAGCTCGAGAAAGACCGCAAAGTTCGCCAAACCATCCCTGTGTATGCACCCCAAACCGGTATCGTTTCCGACTTGCCAGTTGGTGAGGGCATGTATGTAAAACCTGCGATGCGAGTAATGACACTGGCGGATTTATCCTCAGTCTGGTTACTGGCTGATGTCTACGAAAAGCAGTCTGCCTGGGTTAAAACTGGCCAGTCAGCTGAGGTTACTCTTTCCTATGAGCCAGGCAAAACTTGGGAAGGCACGGTTGAATATATCTACCCTGAACTTGACCCAAAAACCAGAACCCTGAAAGTTCGTTTGCGCTTCGATAATCCAGACGAGGCCTTAAAACCAAATATGTATGCGCGGGTAAGAATCTATGGCGGCGGCACCGAAATTGGCACCATCATCCCACTACCCGCACTTATTCGTAGCGGCGAAGGAGACCGGGTAATGGTTGCCATGGGTGAAGGTCGCTTTGATGCCAGAGTGGTTACCACCGGCATCGAAAGTGGCGACTGGATTCAAATTCTCAGCGGAATCCAGCCGGGAGATGAAGTCGTTATCTCAGCCCAGTTTATGCTCGACTCAGAATCCAGTCTGAAAGCCAGCACTCTACGGATGGGTTCTAAGCCTGCCCCCATTGGCGACCCGGTGGTTGCGCCAACCAGCGCAAATGGTGTTGGCCAGGTTACCGGACTGATGGCCGACCACGGCATGATAACCATTGCCCACGAACCAATAGATGCGATTGGCTGGCCATCCATGGAAATGGATTTTATTACTGTAGACGGTGTCAGCCTGGATGAAATAACAACCGGCGATACCGTGGAGTTTGGTCTTGAAAAGCAAGGTGATAGCTGGCTGATTACCTCCATTGGACCACAAGGTGGAGAGAACTAAGATGATTTCCTCACTAATTAATTGGTCCATCAGGAATCGCTTTATGGTGATTCTGCTGTCACTGATGTTAACTGGCTGGGGTCTGTATGCGTTAAAAATTACGCCACTAGATGCCCTGCCAGACCTGTCTGATGTACAGGTAATCATCAAAACCTCATACCCAGGTCAAGCACCTCAAGTGGTCGAAGACCAGGTGACTTATCCACTTACTACAGCTATGTTATCGGTACCGATGGCAGAAACTGTTCGTGGTTACTCTTTCTTTGGTGATTCATATGTATATGTAATTTTCAAAGACGGTACGGATCTGTACTGGGCGCGTTCGCGCGTACTTGAGTATTTATCGCAAGTAGCCAGCAAGCTGCCCCCGCAAGCTAAACCAGAGTTGGGGCCGGATGCAACCGGAGTTGGCTGGGTGTATGAATATGCCCTGATTGACCGCACTGGCAATACCGACATCTCCCAACTTCGCTCTATCCAGGACTGGTTTCTTAAATATGAGTTACAAACCGTCCCCGGTGTTGCCGAAGTTGCCGCCATTGGCGGTATGGTTAAACAATACCAGGTAGTGCTTGACCCCAATAGTTTGCGTGCTTATGGCCTGACTTTAGCCAAGGTTAGAAACGCTATCCAGCGGGGCAACCAGGAAACTGGTGGTTCTGTAATTGAAATGGGAGAAGCTGAATATATGGTTCGTGCCACCGGTTATATCAATGAGATTGATG
Organism: Gammaproteobacteria bacterium; assembly: GCA_024275935.1. Classification (GTDB taxonomy): domain Bacteria; phylum Pseudomonadota; class Gammaproteobacteria; order Xanthomonadales; family SZUA-36; genus SZUA-51. The sequence goes on from JAJRYF010000013.1 coordinate 14,035, forward strand.
ACCTGAAAAGCATCCCTCTGGGAATGAATGAGGCAGGCACGCCAATATTGCTTAAAGATGTAGCCCAAATCCGTCTCGGCCCACAAATGCGCCGCGGCATAGCCGAACTTGATGGTGAAGGCGAAGTAGTTGGCGGCGTGGTGATTATGCGCTGGGGCGACAATGCGGCGACTACTATTGAAGGAGTTAAAGCCAAGCTGGATGAACTCAAGGCCGGTCTACCAGAAGGGGTTGAGATCGTAACCACTTATGATCGCTCTGGCTTAATCGACCGGGCGGTTAGTAACCTGATGCTGAAATTGCTTGAGGAATTTATTGTTGTAGCTCTGGTTTGCGCCTTATTTTTATTCCACTTGCGCTCCGCACTGGTAATTATTCTGTCACTGCCGGTTGGTATATTAGTAGCATTTATTGTGATGCAAAAGATGGGCATTAATGCCAACATTATGTCTCTTGGAGGTATCGCTATAGCCATCGGCGCGATGGTTGATGCCGCCATTGTGATGATCGAGAATGTGCATAAACATTTTGAACGACAAAAGGTTACTGATGAAAATCGTTGGCGAATAATTTATGAAGCTTCACGCGAAGTTGGCCCACCATTATTCTTCAGCCTGCTAATTATTACGCTGTCATTCTTGCCAGTATTCTCGCTCGAAGCCCAGGAAGGCAGAATGTTTTCGCCGTTGGCATACACCAAAACCTTTGCTATGGCAGCCGCTGCTGGTTTATCAATAACCTTGGTGCCAGTGCTAATGGGGATATTTATCCGTGGGCATATTACCCCGGAGAAAAAGAACCCGGTTAACCGGTTGCTGATTGCGGTTTATCGCCCATTTATTAATTTTGTTATGCGTGCTCCCAAAAGTGTACTCTTGATTACCGCTGTAATCCTGGCTGTAAGTGTTTGGCCGGTAATGAAAACCGGTTCAGAATTCATGCCAGACCTGGATGAGGGTGACTTGCTGTATATGCCTACTACTTTCCCCGGAATATCTATTGGTAAAGCTCAGGAGTTACTGCAGCAAACTAACAAGATGATTAAAACTGTACCGGAAGTGGCAATGGTATTTGGTAAAGTTGGTCGGGCAGAATCTGCCACTGATCCGGCACCGTTAACCATGATTGAGACTACTATCCAACTCAAGCCGCGTGATCAGTGGCGAGCGGGCATGACCACCGAGAAGTTGAAAGAAGAACTTAACAACATAGTTAAGGTTCCTGGTCTGACCAATGCCTGGGTTATGCCGATTAAAAATCGAATCGATATGTTGGCAACCGGGATCAAGACTCCGGTTGGAATCAAAGTTGCAGGCCCAGACCTGAAAGAGATCCAAAGGATCGGCACCCTGATCGAAGAAGTTATGCGCGATGTTCCCGGAACTCTGTCGGTATACTCCGAACGAGTGGCTGGTGGCCGCTATTTAACCATTGATATCAAGCGCGCTGAGGCTGCCAGATTCGGTATGAATATTGCCGATGTCCAAGATGTAGTGCGTACCGCTATCGGCGGGATGGTGGTTTCTACATCCATTGAAGGCCTGGAGCGGTATCCAATAAATGTCCGCTATCCGCGTGAAATTCGAGACTCACTGGAACGAATCCGGAATCTATTGGTGGTCACTCCAATGGGCGCAAATATACCGCTCTCTGAAGTTGCCGACATTCAAGTTGATGATGGACCGGCGGTTATCAAAACTGAAGATGCCCGCTTGAACGGCTGGATTTATGTAGACCTGGAAGCTTCTGACCTTGGCGGCTATGTTGCCAATGCTCAACGCATAGTGTCAGAGCAAGTCGAGCTGCCCCCAGGTTATTCAATTTCCTGGTCTGGTCAGTATGAATACATGGTTCGGGCCAAAGAAAAGTTGGCTACAGTAGTCCCGGTAACTTTGGCTATTATCATCCTGCTGCTATATCTGAACTTCCGCCACTTCGGCGAAGTTGCAGTAATTATGGGAACCCTGCCAATGGCACTCGCTGGTGGTTACTGGCTAATCTACCTGCTTGATTATAATATGTCTGTAGCTGTGGGGGTGGGCTTTATTGCCCTAGCAGGGGTGGCGGTTGAAATTGGCGTCTTGATGCTGGTATACCTAAATCAGGCACTAGAAGAGCAAATGCAAAAAATTGATGCAGAAGGCAGAAGTATTGTCGATGAAGACATTCGCCATGCTGTAATTCATGGCGCATTAATGCGGGTACGCCCGATTATGATGACAGTAGCGGCAATTATTGCTGGTCTGTTACCAATTATGCTCGGTAGCGGTACCGGCTCTGAAGTAATGCGTCGGATTGCCGCACCAATGGTCGGCGGGATGGTATCGGCTACTATCCTTACCCTGGTGGTTATCCCGGCGGTATTCCTGATCTGGAAACGGCGGACTTTAGTGGCCAGATAGTTACGCTATGAAAAAACCCTGTGCTGGTTACAGGCACAGGGTTTCTCACTGAAACTTATAGCCATAATCCCAGATAAAAACCCGTTATGATCTGATAACAAGCCCTATTCAAATCATTTTCTGATTGATTTTGATTTGAATAAGTTTTATCCCAAAAGCATGACCGCCCAACCCTGTTGAGCCCGTCTAAAACATATAGAAGTAAATAAGAAAAATTATTATCAGACATTCTAAAGTTTTCACTTCAAATAAAAATATGTTACCTTGTAGTTGCGCGTCACTAGGTGTGAGTTAATGTGGTCGGTTCTGAGGGGAGCCAACTCGGTCTATCAGTGACATGTTAATGTGAAATAAAGGCGTAATTTCGAATGTCTAAGCAAGACCCAGCTCATAACACCCAGCATGGTTTAGAGATACCTTCTACTTCATCGCCATCAAAGGGTAAAGGTAAAAAATCATGCTCATGGAAATGCATTGCTCTTGTGGGGGTTTTTCTTATCTTCATCGCAGGCCCAGCCATTAATTCCCTGACCATGAGTCTATGCGGGTGGACATGTGCAGACTCTGGGGTAGACAGCTACACCTCCGGATTTTGCGGCATTGGTTCCGTATGTGACTGTAACCCCCGTGAAAAAAGCGAGCCTATAGAAAGCCAATACTGAGCGCCGCCTCAGAAATCGCCACAAGTCCTACAGCCTTACCTTTACTGCTATATCTGCACTCTACCAAGCTCCACACACCACCACCCAAGGATGGCGATCTGGGGAATGAAAAACACCACAAACCGAATAATCACAGCAAAATTGGAGGTCGAGCTCAGGTGAACTAGTGATTGCCCAATCCGAAGCCCCAATAACCACAACGCCATAGCATCGGTGATCTGCGATTGCTGCGTAGCGATAGCAAAAACCAGTACTACCAGCGCAAACGGGACAAACTCATAGGCATTGGCATGGGCGCGGGTAAGCCGCTGGCCAAAGAGCGATAAGTCTAGCCCCGTTGGAGCAAAGGAATTGGCTGGCTTGCCTACCACTAAGGTTTGCAGCGAACGGTAGCTTGCCAGTGCTGCGAGCAGAGTCAAGGCCCACAAAACTAAGCCAATGATGGCAATTTCAGTTTGATTTGCAAATATAGTCATGTCTACCTCTGTTGTTTATAACGCCCAAAGCCCGATAAACGCTCCAACAGCGATGGTCAGACCGGGGAAAACGGAACCAAAAAAGAAGAAAACCAACCCCAACTTAGCCGGGGCAGTTGGTTTGTCTAGCTGATTAGATATTTCGCCGCGGATGCCTAACGAGATGTAGCGACTTAGTGAGAGCACCATTGTCCAACCCATTATCTGGATCAAAACCCAAGCCGGAAAAACCTCGGCAAACGGCCAGAACGAGGCCAAGGCACCCGCCAAAACGATAAACGGCCCGTAGTGAAGTGCGGCGTGATGGGCGATATCGATATACGAATGCGCTTGTCCATTGGGGGATCCAAGCATAGCGCGCCATTTCCAGACACCGGTTATCAGTGCGGCCGCAAAATAGAGGATTGAAAAAAATAGAGCTGTGTGCAACGGCTCTGGTAACGAGTTAATGATCATGGTTCTTCTCCCGTAAAGATCGATGCTTGCCAAGAAATTATGTCTCTCCAGAAGTCCTCACGCCGCTCGTTCATAACCATATGCCCAACACCTGGGTATAACAGCAGCTGGCCATTGGGCAAAGTATCGGCAAGCCGCAGGGTCTTGGCATAAGGAATTACCGGGTCGTGCTCACCATCAAGCACTAAAACTGGTTGGTTTATCTGGCTAATTTGATCCCAGATATCCACATCACGAATACCTGCAAAAAAAGCAATGAGTTGATCCTGGTTTTGTAAACGCGCATCTCGCCGCATTACTCGCAGTGACTCTTTACTGGGCTGATCCGCCAAAAAAGCCCTCTTGTCATACGCAAACTGAGAGGCTGCCCTAGCCTGCAACCAAGGCCAGCGAGTTGTGAGCCAGGCGGCTATTCGTAGAGCTGTAGGCCCAAACGCCCCTAGCTTCTCTTTGCGCGCCATTAACTGCATATCACCCTCAAGCCCAATCCATTGCCCATCAGCAAAACCACCAACGCTAACTACCCCTAGCACCTGGTCAGGCCGCTCTAACGCCAGACACAGCCCGGCAAAACCGCCAGTTGAGTGCCCGACGATTACTACCTCACGGCCTGGCAAAAGCTGCTCCAGAACTGCACTGTTTAGTGTGTTAAATAGCTCTGGGGAAACATCTTCCCGAGAAAAACCGATGGGTCCGGATGATGGTGCATGTATCGGCAAGGAAACTGACATCCAAGGAACGCTATCACGGAAACTATCTGGCATTAACGGCTCCCAAAATGCCGAAGTGACGGCAATTCCATGAATGAACATCCACACCGAGCCAGTTCGGGCCATTAAGTCTGTCGGATGATCGACACACAGCGTATGCCCAGCCACTTCAATCCTGGATCTGATAATATCAATTTGCGAGTTATTGCTCATGTTTGTATAATAGCCGTAAACTGGGTGCTTTAATACTCGCAATAGGACAGCATACTTATGACCGCTCATGATCTACCAAAAACGCCAGCAATTACGGTGCGTAAGGCACCAAAACAGCAGCGTTCAAGAAAATTAGTAGAGGCAATCTTAGAAGCGGCTGCTCGTATTTTGGAGCAAGCAACTGACCCATTTACTACCAATCACATAGCAAAACTAGCAGGAGTAAGCATTGGCTCTCTGTATCAATACTTCCCTAGTGCGGAGGCCATCATGGCGGCACTGATTGAACAACATGTGGCCGACGAACAGGCGGCAGCTGCGGAAATTCTGGCGACCACAGCCGCTAGAAAAACAGATGTGATGCGCGATCTGCTGGTGGCATTTGTTAATGCCCATGCAGACGCGCCACGCCTGACAGCACGCTTACATGCGCTGGCACCCAGCTTTAATTTACACGAGTACATGGCCGCAGCGCGCGACGAGCAGGCGCTCCAAATTGCTCAGGCTCTAGGCTTACCCGCTGCCGACATACAAATGTCGGTAATGGCAGTTGAAGGGGTGGTATTAGCCACCCTTGCCAGTGATCCGGCAAAACTCAAATCGAGCGATTTTATTGATAAGCTTTACGCAATAGCACAATCACCCTTGGGGATACATCCCTAAGCCACGCACATCAATGCACCCTGAAACTGCTAAAATTCGCATTTGAACAATTAATGTGTCAGCCGTTAAATGGGAGCTTTAAAACAAGGAAAGCAAATCCGCCCATTGTAGATAACTTGGGCCAAATAAACAGACCTATTACTTTTGTTGTTAGTAGATTGGCTTGAATATCTTATACACTTGCAAAGAAATACTACCAAATGGAGTATTAATAGTTGAATATTCTCTATTCATTTCGCAGATGCCCCTATGCCATCCGTGCTCGCATGGCATTGCAATATTCGGGTATTGAATACCAACACCGGGAAATTCTATTAAAAAATAAGCCGCAATCTATGTTGGATTATTCTGCAAAAGGTACTGTGCCTGTATTTGTGACAGAAAATAATATTCTTGATGAAAGCATAGATGTTATGCGCTGGGCATTGAATCAATTTGATACTGATAAATGGTTGCAGCAACCACAGCAGAATGATTTGATAGAAAAATCTGACCAGCAATTTAAAGCGCAACTTGACCGGTACAAATACTCTGACAGGCATGAATTATCTGAGCGTGAATACAGAGATGAAGCGCTATGGTTTCTAGATTTGTTAGATACAAAACTTCAGCAACACTCACAACTACTTTCCAATGAAGTTTCTATGGCTGATATTGCCATTTTCCCTTTTATTCGTCAGTTTGCTTTTGTAGATAAGCAGTGGTTTGATGAAAATGGGTATGGGTATTTACAAAAATGGTTAGCTGGGCATTTGCACTCAGATTTATTCGTTAAAGTTATGGAAAAGCATCCAATATGGAGCGATGACTAAACAAAACACTTTATATTCACCGAAAAAAAACATAAAATATCCGCTACTAAAATTAGCACCTGATTTGCGTTCAGGTTAGCGGAGAAACCCATGTCAAAACAACAAGTCGTAGTTACGGCGTTATATCACTTTGTAGCTCTGGAAAATTACCAAGAGTTACGCCAACCCTTACTGGATGTTATGTTAAAAAATTCTGTGCGTGGCACATTATTACTAGCAAGCGAAGGCATCAATGGCACCATCGCCGGGGCCCAGGATGGTATCAATAATGTGCTAAATTGGTTGCGGCAGGATCCACGCTTAAGTGCCTTTGATAGCAAAAACTCATACACCAATGAAATGCCGTTTTATCGAACCAAGGTAAAATTAAAAAAAGAAATTGTCACCATGGGTGTACAAGGCATTGACCCAAACTTAAAAGTAGGTCGCTATGTTAAGCCAGCAGACTGGAATGAACTTATAGCTGATCCTGATACAATTTTAATTGATACACGAAACGATTATGAATACCAAATAGGTTCATTTAAAAACGCCGTTAATCCTAACACCAGCACTTTCAGAGAATTTCCTCAATACATTAAAGATAATTTGGATCTAGACAAGAATAAAAACAAAAAAATTGCGATGTTTTGTACCGGTGGTATTCGTTGTGAAAAATCCACAGCCTATTTAATCGAGCAGGGCTTTGAAAATGTTTTTCATTTACGCGGTGGGATCCTTAAATACCTTGAAGAAGTGCCACAAGAAAAAACTATGTGGCAAGGCGAATGCTTTGTCTTTGATAATCGCGTAGCTGTCGATCATGATTTAGAAAAAGGCTCCTATGAGCAATGTTACGCCTGCCGCTACCCAATCACTAAAGAAGAAATGCAAAGCAAAGATTATGCAGAGGGCGTGAGTTGCCCGCACTGTATAGACGATGTAAGCGACAAACAAAGACAAGGCTTTGCAGAACGCGAAAAGCAGATATTACTTGCCAAGCAGCGGGGCGAAGAACACCTTGGCGGCGATGTGCTTGCAACCATAAAAAAACGCCAAGCCAACAAACTCAAACGGAAACAACAAAGTAGAAGAATTGCTTAATAACGGTCTTGTTTCCGAGCCAAATAAAATACTTTATATATTGTTCCCGCGACTGCGGGAACCCAAGCAGCCCCAAACGAGGCTCAAAATATATACACAACCCGTGCGCTAACCGTGCGGCCTGGTTGGGTAAACAGGTTCAAATCACGACCATCATCTGGGATACCAGCAAGCGTAGAGTACTCGGTATATTCTTTATCCAGAGCATTTAACAGCCCCAGACTTAACTGTAAGTTCTCGCCTACGCTGTAACGGGCGTAAAAATCCAGTACTGTATAACCATCAGTAGTGAAAGTTCCAGTCGGATTCTTATCCATCTTACCGGCCCACTTAAGCATACTGTCCAAAGAAAAATTGCCGTTGTAGTAGTTCATTCCCAAAGTCCCGGATAATGGTTGAATAGTAGTTAACTGCTCGCCGGTACTTTTGTCTTCACTATCCATCCACTGGCCATTGAGGAAAACTGTTACAGCTTGGCCCAAAGAATAGTCAAGACTAAACTCGACACCCTTAATTTGCGCCGACTCAATATTTTGATACTGAAAAACATCAACCATAACTGGAAAAGGGAAGCCAAAATCGTTGTTAATTTCGTCGATAGTTTCAACAAAGGCGATCTGAATAAAATTATCGTAATCGCTCTGGTAGGCGGAGAAGCCATAGCTTAAATTTCCGAATGAGCCACGAATTCCCAATTCAAATGAATCACTTTCCTCTGGAACCAGTTCATTTGCGGGTATTACTCGGATACCATTACCTGAAAACAGGAGCTGATCATAATAAAAATAAGCCAGGTCATATGGGGGCACTTTGAAACCTTGTGCGTACTGGAAGAACAAGGTATGGTCTTCGGTAAACTCATATAAGGCACCTAACCGAAAGGTTACATTTGTATCTGTAATTTTTTCAATGATTACATCAGCGCCACCAGTTGTTTCATCGAAATTTGGATCTGCTTCTGGGTCTAAGCTGTAATAGTCATAACGAAGACCGGGTATTAGGCTGAGTTTTTCACCTATTTTAATTGAGTCTTGTAAATATACTCCAAACCTTTGGGTAGAGTTTCTCGGAAATGGTGAGGCCAGGCTATCGCGTACAACCGTACCATCACTCTGGGTTCTCTTTTCAATTCGATCACGCAAGGTATCAGTAAAATCCCAGTCGAAGCCGTAACTGACAGTATGTTTGTCGCCGTATAATTTACTCGCCGACAAACTTACACCCCAGGTATCCTGAGCAAATACATCATCCCTAAGAGTATCCCTGTAACCACCGGGGCCAAAAGGCGGCGGTGTGTCATGATTTAAACTAAATAAATCGGTTTGCTCTGTCTGATTTAGATATACGCTAACATCAAGATTCTCATACCAAACAGAGTCGTTACCGGTATCCTGATAGCGTAATTGGTAGGAGATATTTTCCTTCTCGTTATAGCTCTCTTGTGAGTTAATTGTCCAGCCGCTAAGGCCGCGGTATTCACCCTTGTCACTTCCATCGTCCGGGCGATTCACTTCTTGTTTGTAATAATCGAATGAAAAAGTTAATTTTTGGTTAGCACTGAAGATGTAATCTGTTTTAGCCAACAAACTATTGGAATTAACATCCGCAGCTTGCCTATCGTCATTATAATTTTTGGTCTCATTACCATTGCGATTTTTATAACTAAAAAGGGTTTCAAAATTTCCAGCACGAAATGCACTCAAAACACCTGCGCCGATTTCAGAGGAACGACCATCGTAGTCGCTGTTAAAAGAAACATAATAATCATCTGCGCCGAGCATATCAGCAGCATCCTTAGTTCTGAAAGCAACGATTCCGCCTAGTGCATCAGCACCATATAAAGAAGATGCTGCACCTTTGGCAACCTCTACCTGCTTGATAGTATCTACATCAATAAAACCACGCCCAATAATGTCGTTAGCACCATTAGCACCATAACCCTCATTCATGCGCATGCCATCTTTGATCATCATCACCCGGTCTGCGCCCATGCCACGAATTATAAAGTTTTGCGCGCCTCCGTTAGAGCCTGTTATTTCGATACCGGGTTCATACTGAAATAGCTGCGCCATATCACTAATCATCTGCTTGGCAATATCTTCATCCGTCATTACCGAAACACTACCGGCAACATCATTAATGCTCTGCTCGACTCTGGCACCTACCACTACCATAGTCTCTTGCTCAGCTGCTTCCATATCGCTGCCCTCAAAAATAGCATCCAACTCTTGCGCCGCTAACATCGATGTACCCAGCCCAAATAAGGCAATACTTAGCATCTTTGCCAGGCTGGATTTCTTTAACCAGGGGTTCATAAGATTTTTCTCTCCGAATATGTGATTATCAAAAAATTACTTGTTGATCTGGGTTTTCTTAATTTATTCCAAATGCGAATGATTCTCATTATACATTAAAACAAATGAACTTCAATGACCCAGATCAAAAACATTTCAATAAGTAGAACACCACGAAGGCGATATGAATTTGAGTACTTCACCCCAAGCTACAAACTGCCTAATCCAGAACAAATCAGAGTTAAGTAGTGTAGTATTTAGCCCTAGACTCCCTTGGTAACACAAACACCATAGATCGTCCCAAAATCACTTCAAGCAAGCAACTAAAAGTGGTATTTTTACCCCAACTAAACTTCAAGAGAAAATAATGCAAAAATTTCTAACCGGATTTACCTTCTTAATTCTGAGCTCAGGCATTTATGCTCAGGATGTAATCTACCATCACGATCTGGTGGTTAATGTTGATCCTGCCAAGCAGACCGTGGCTGTCACCGACAGCATCCAGATTCCTGAAAATGTCGATCTTTCCAAGTTAGTGTTTTCCCTGCATGAGGGCTTGTCTCCAACCAGCCTTAGCCCTGGGGTAAGCATAGTTGAAGTCAAGTCCGGGGGGCATTCTGCAGATAAAGGCATGGACCAGGAAGATCATAGCTCAGTGTTTAAAACCAATAATTACCGCATTGATGTAACTGGCGAGCAGCCTGAAAGCCTAGTAATTAAGTACGGCGGCATAATCCATCACCCGGTCAAACAGATCAATGAAGAGTACTCCCGTGGCTTTAGTCGGTCACCCGGACTGATTGATGAGCAAGGAGTTTACCTTTCCGGCTCTACCAACTGGGTACCCTCATTTGGCGATGAGTACATAACTTATACGCTAAAAGTAAGCGTACCCACAGGCTGGCGTACAGTCAGTCAAGGCGCTCGTACCAGCCAGTCTGAAGATGACAACTATCATACCGATAACTGGGAAGTTACTACCCCAACTGAAGAAGTATTTGTTATTTCAGCCAAATTTACGGAATACCAATACCAGGTTGGAAATGTAACCGCGATGGCGTTTCTGCGCGACAAAGACGACAGTTTAGCTAACAAATACCTGGAAACCACCGCCCAATATCTGGAAATGTACCGGGGACTGGTCGGAGTTTACCCATATTCCAAGTTTGCCCTGGTAGAAAACTTCTGGGAAACCGGCTACGGCATGCCTTCATTTACCTTGCTGGGCCCACAAATTATCCGTTTTCCCTTTATTCTGCATTCATCCTATCCGCATGAATTACTGCACAACTGGTGGGGCAACGGTGTATTTGTAGACTTTGAAACTGGTAACTGGTGCGAAGGGCTGACCGCGTATATGGCAGATCACCTGATTGCCGAGCAGCGGGGTAGTGGCGCTAGCTCCAGACTTTCAACCCTGCAGAGCTATGCAGACTATGTAACCCCGGAGAATGAATTCCCACTAACAGAGTTTATTTCCCGTACTAATGCCTCATCTTCTGCAATCGGTTATGGAAAAACTGCCATGATGTTCGATATGCTACGCGAGAATGTTGGTGATGAAAACTTCAAACGAGCTCTACAAAGATTTTACCGGGATAACAAATACCAGCGGGCTGGCTATACTGAAATCCGCAAGTCTTTTGAAGAAGTTACCAATCAAGACCTGAAACCATTCTTCGATCAGTGGGTAAATCGTAGTGGGGCGCCGGAATTACGAATTAAATCTGCAAGCTCCAGCAATGGAGTAGTAGAAATCGAGCTGGAACAAATTCAGGCAGGTGATGCATATACTCTCTCGGTACCGGTAGTTGTCTATACCGCAGACAAAGCCAACAAACAGATACTGGCGATGGACCGGAAGCTGCAAAAATACAGCCTGAAAGTAGATGGCACAGCATTGCGCGTAGATGTCGACCCTCAGTTCAACCTGATGCGCAGACTACACTACAAAGAAACCCCCCCCGCATTATCAAAAATGTTTGGCGCTAGTAAAACCCTGATGATTTTACCAGCCAAAGCTAGTGCTGAGGCCCAGACTCGTTACCAGCAGCTAGCTAAAATCTGGAAAGCTGATAAAGGCGAAGAATTTACAGTAAAACTTGATACTGAAGTCAGTGAATTACCAACAGATCGTAGCATCTGGATTTTGGGTCAAAACAATAGCTGGCGCACAGCCGTTAGCAGCGCTATGGAATCTTACGACGCTGAGATTACCGAAACTACAGCTCGTTTTGGGAGTGAGTCAGCTAAGCTGGCAGATACCAGTTTAGTGGTAGTGACCCGCCACCCTGCAGACCCAAACCTGGCAATTACCTGGTTAAATGCACACGACAGCGAGGCGGTGGCTGGGCTGGCGCGTAAATTGCCACACTATGGTAAATATTCGTACCTTGGTTTTACCGGAACCGAGCCCACCAATTCCCTCAAAGGCCAATGGCCTGCTGTTGGCTCGCCGTTATCTGCTGATTTTGTAGACCATCCAGGTGAGCTACCAGCACTTAAAAAACGCCCTGCCCTGGCAATGCTGGCACCCGTATTTAATGCCACCAGAATGCAAGCCGATGTAGAAACTCTTGCTGCTGATGCAATGCAGGGTCGAGTTCCAGGCTCTGCTGGGCTGGATCTGGCCGCAGCATACATTGCTGAGGAATTCGAAAAGGCCGGGCTGAAACCTGGTGGTGATAATGGCACCTATTTCCAGTCCTTCAGCATCAAGGCGGAAAACGGCAAGCAGGTAACCGTTAAAAATGTTCTTGGGCTCATCCCTGGCACGCAAGAAAAGATGCAGCAAGAATCGGTAGTTCTAAGCGCCCACTATGACCACCTTGGCAAAGGCTGGCCAGATGCCGGTAGCGGCAATAAAGGCAAAATCCATAATGGCGCGGATGATAATGCCAGTGGTGTTGCAGTAATGCTCGAACTAGCCCGCACGCTGGGCAAAACCATGACCCCGGAGCGCACAGTTGTGTTTGCCGCCTTCACTGCCGAAGAAGCCGGTCTGCTCGGTGCCAGGCATTATGTAAAAACCGCAAAAGCCTATCCAATAGAAAAAGTAATTGGTAATCTGAATGTGGATACAGTGGGCCGCCTGGGAGAAAATAAACTACTAATTCTTGGTTCGAACTCTGCCCGCGAGTGGAAATTTATCTTTATGGGCGCCAGTTTTGTGACTGGTGTGCAAACAGAGCTGCCAAGCCAGAATATTTCCTCCAGCGACCAAGTTGCCTTTATTGAAGCCGGCGTACCAGGCGTGCAGTTCTTTGCCGGTGTCAGTCCCGATTATCACAAACCAGGAGATACTGCCGATAAAATTGATTACAACGGCCTGGTTAAAGTAGCCGCCATTGTCAGAGAAGGGGTTGAGTATCTTGGCTCACGACCAGATCCAATGAATTTTCAGGGGTCGAAAAAACCAGCAGCTGCCAGTAGTCCTGCCACTACCAAGAAGCCTGCTGGTGGTCGCCGAGCTAGCACCGGAATTATGCCCGACTTTGCCTTCAGTGGTAAAGGCATGGCAATTGGCGCAGTTAGTGATGCCTCTCCCGCGGCACAAGCTGGCCTTATCAAAGGCGATGTAATTACTGCCATTGATGCTAAACCAGTTAGTGACCTGCGTAGTTATTCAGATTTGCTGAAACAATATGCACCCGGCGACCAAATTGAAATGACTTATAGCCGAGATAGCAAGAGTCAAACAGTTAAGCTGACTCTGGGGGCAAGATAGCCCCCCCATCCCCGTCATCCCGGAAATGCGAGTAGCATTATCCGGGATCCATTCCCCTAGCATGGATTCCGGGTTCGGCTACTCGCCGCCCGGAACGACGGAATTTTGGTCCCGAAATTAACCAGCTTTCCCTTATACAGTGTTTTATAATATTTATTAAATCAACCCCATTAAAAACCGACTATGAGCGCTGAAATCAGAAATCTGGAACCAACCGCCCTCTGGAATAACTTTGCCGACTTGAATGCGGTACCTCGCCCCTCAAAGAAAGAAGAGCGAGTACGACAGCTTATGGTTGACTTCGGAACCAGGCTCAACCTGGAAACCATAGTTGACTCAGTAGGCAATGTAATTATCAAAAAACCAGCTGCTGCGGGCATGGAAGACCGCAAAACTATTGTGATGCAATCTCATCTGGATATGGTTTGTCAAAAAAACAATGGCACCGATTTTGATTTTGACACTATGGGTATAAAGATGTGGATCGATGCTGATTGGGTCAAAGCCGAAGGCACAACTTTAGGCGCTGATAATGGTATTGGCGTAGCCTCCATTATGAGCATTCTCGAAGCCACTGATATTGCCCACCCCGCTATTGAAGGCCTATTTACAATTGATGAAGAAACCGGCATGACCGGCGCACTTGGATTGCAAGCCGGGTATTTGGATGGGGAAATATTGCTCAACCTGGATACCGAAGATGATAATGAAATTGGGGTTGGCTGCGCTGGTGGCATCGATATAACTGCCAACAAGTCTTACC
>JAJRYF010000014.1 GCA_024275935.1 Gammaproteobacteria bacterium
GCCACCGCCTTCAACATTGGTGCCAGTGCCACCGCCTTCAACATTGGTGCCAGTGCCACCGCCTTCAACATTGGTGCCAGTGCCACCGCCTTCAACATTGGTGCCAGTGCCGCCACCTTCAACATTGGTGCCAGTGCCGCCACCTTCAACTTGGGTGCCAGTGCCACCGCCTTCAACTTGGGTGCCAGTACCGCCACCTTCAACTTGGGTGCCAGTACCGCCACCTTCAACTTGGGTGCCAGTACCGCCACCTTCAACTTGGGTGCCAGTACCGCCACCTTCAGCTTGGGTGCCAGTGCCACCGCCTTCAACTAGGATGCCAGTACCGCCACCTTCAACTTGGGTGCCAGTACCGCCACCTTCAACTTGGGTGCCAGTACCGCCACCTTCAACTTGGGTGCCAGTACCGCCACCTTCAACTTGGGTGCCAGTACCGCCACCTTCAACTTGGGTGCCAGTGCCACCACCCTCTACTTCAAGGTTATAGTAGGGTGTATTAAAAGGAACCTTTGATAGCGCAATAGCGCTTTGAGTTCCATTTACTATTCCCCGACCAACATATAGCTCGCCATTGTTGTACCAGCTAACGGTAATGGAATTATTACTTCTGACCACATGGATATTTGCTGGATCAGCAATAGCAACGGTGGAGATCATTCCTAGAGCTACACACAGGCTGCTTACTAGAGACAAGCGCCGAATTCCAGTACCGTCTCTTTCGATTCCAGTACCGTCTCTTTCGATTCCAGTACCGTCTCTTTCGATTCCAGTACCGTCTCTTTCGATTCCAGTACCATCGCGTTCAATTATTGTCATCATATTTTTCATGGGGGCTTCCTTTCAGTTCTAAGAACTGTATTCATCGGGTTTCAAGGGGGTTGGGGTCTCTTCATATTCAGACTGGCTTTCAAAATAATAAATGCCAATGCCAGCGGTAATTGAATTATTGTTTCTTACTGGGGCTTCGAAGGGGACAATTTCATCTACAGATTGATCTATCTGCTCATGGATGAATTTAGCCATATGTTCTCTGAATTCATCCTGCTTATCTGCCGGTATAGCTCGTGACCAGCGCTGTTGTTGTACAAACCGGTCTTCAATATCGTTGCGATAAGTAATGTTATGTTCAACAGTTTGTAGCAAATTGCTTACTGCTAGCATGCCAACATCCAGCATTTCATATTTGGCCCCGGTAAGGGGGAAAAAGAAAGGCGATAGTAAACGTACTGTGTTCTCATCTATATACTCAATATTCCCAATATTTACCAGACGATCTAGTACCGTCTGCGCAGTTACATTTCTGCCAACAGTGCGCGTAACCAAATTCTGGAAAGTCAAACCTCTGCCATATACAGGCAGGTCAATCGGTAGGTCGGTCTCTTGGGACCTGTAAGTTCTTTCATTTGCCCATTGGCCCAAAACACTAGCCTCAGGCAGCAGGTCAGGCGCTTGCAATTCATGCTGAACGCCAATTGCCATAACCTGGGTAATTTTACGGGTATCTATACCAGTAAGCAGTGCCAGAGACGACTTGGTTATGCGTTTGGTGTCTGGGTCGCTTTGTAGCTTGCGCTCGGCTTCTTCGACATAAATGTGCTGGACAATTGAAATAAACGCGGGGTAGGTCATATTCCCCACCATCAGCCGAACTAATGGTCTGATTACACGCGCAATAGCCGCAGTAAAGCGGCTTACATTTGGATGGTTGTTGCTTGCCCGTTCTGGTTCTGGCACTGTATTTTCCTTTTTATACACCTATACAACTGCAAGCCTGAAGACATCCGCGCATCAGGTTTGCGTAAAAATCAGCTGCTGCCCATCCATGAGCAGCAGCCGAGGGGAGCGGGGTATGTTAGGGAGCATAACCCCTGCCGGTCATCCTTACCGGCATATTCGGAATGGTATAAACAACATCCTTGTTTAGGGAGAGCCATTCCAGAATCTCGTGTTTTTTAGTTTGCACTACTGCAGCTAAATTATTCCTCTATAGCCTGGGTTAAATCATTAGTCTTTGGCATTAGTGTCGGGTCGCGCTCTTATTGTTTTCAGCCAGGAAGCTGGTAAATGCCTTATTGTCCAGCTCAGTTATTACCCGGTCAAAGCCTGGTTCGTCAATGCAGACTGTAGCATTTGAATCTTCAGCCAAGTCTTCATCATTGGCCGGCGTGATTGCAAATGGTGATGCTGAATGCCCAAGGTGCAATAAACACCACTCTTCGGCACCCTGATAATCATCAGCTTCGGTTATGGCAACGCCATTTCTATAGTGAATTACCCAGTACATAGTTATTATCCTAATCTAGTTAGCCTTAAATGTCTATAGCCATTTGTGTCTTTAGACAAAAGCGTCTTTAGCCATTTGTGTCTAAATATACACCATTCATTTTCTTTGTCAACTATATCTTGAGGTTTTATTAACTAGAAATTACACATTCTCAGGTGCTTTTAATAAAACTCAAGCAAAAACAATAAGATATGAAACTTCTAATGTAATAGGAATTAATTTGAATATCATAGGCATGGCTGCTATAGGCGATGCGTATACCGTCTACAAGGTACTTGTGGGTATATATATTGAGGCTTCTGGATACTTACAGCTCGGAAGAAATCAAGCCTGTGGGTTGTGGTACTGGCATTGATTGCAGGTTTGTAAATCGGCGTTAGCATTGAACTCTGCAAACACTTCCGGCAATTGTGTTGCTATATTCTCTAGAGTAAAAAACTGCTCGTATAGCTTGTGATTGCAGTTCTGGCAATACCACATCAAGCCATCTTTTTCGTGAGCCAGGCGCTTGCGCTCTATAACCAGGCCAACAGTATTCTCGAATCTTTGAGGCGAGTGGGGTATTTTAGGTGGCAGCATAAATATCTCACCAGCTTCAATATATATATCTTCAACTCGGTTACCATCAGCTTCTTCATGCATTATGCGCAGAAGCATTCTGCCTTCAAGTTGATAAAAGAATTCCGGCCCCTCATCGTAATGAAAGTCAGTCCGTTGGTTAGGGCCGCCTACAACCATAACTATAAACTCAGCATCCTCCCAAATAACCTTATTACATACCGGTGGTTGCAACTCGTCCCGGTGCTCGGCTATCCATTGCATAAAATTGATAGGCGGTAATAGGCTCATTATTTGGTTTCCCGGATGCTAGCTATACATTTGAGTTCAATTGCAATCTCAGTGGGCAGGGCGGCTACTTCCACGGTGGTACGGGTGGGTTGTGCGGTGCTAAAGTACTCGCTGTACAAGTGGTTAAATACTGCAAAATCCTTTTTCATATCGGTTAGAAAAACGGTTACATCGAGTAAATTGTTCCATTCAGATCCGGCCGCATCCAATACCGCTTTCACATTGGCAAAAACCGCATGGCACTGGGCCTCAATGTCATAGTCTTGTAGTTGCGCACTGTTATTATATATATTGCCGGGTACGGAATTATCAACCGGGCTACGCGGGCCTACCCCGGAAAGAAACAATAAACCGCCGGCTTGGCGCGCATGTGGGTAGTCGCCTACGGGGTCAGGGGCTTTGCTAGTAGTGGTTATATTCATGCTTGATACTTTATACAGACATTCTTGGTTTCGGTAAAAAAGCGCATGGCTTCAAAGCCACCTTCACGGCCAACCCCGGATTGCTTAACCCCACCAAAGGGGGTTCTAAGGTCGCGGCGCTCCATCCAGCTATTGACCCAGATAATACCAGCTTCTATCTTATGTGCCATTCGTTGACAGCGATCAAGATCACGACTCCAGATAGAACAGGCCAGCCCGTAGTCAGTTTGGTTGGCAAGTTTTAAGGCTTCGGCTTCATCAGTAAATGGCTGAATAGTAGCGACCGGGCCAAATATTTCTTCCTGGTTGGTACGACAGTCCTGGTTTAACCCTTCAATCAGGGTAGGTTCGACAAACCAACCGTTCTGGCAGCGACCGGGCAATTGTACGGCCTTGCCACCACACAGTAGGGTTCCACCTTCGGTTTGCGCCAACTGAATGTAGTCGAGAACCTTTTGCTGATGTTCAGAGCTTACCAGCGCACCTTGTTGGGTGGCAGGGTCTTGTGGGTCGCCAATAACAAGGGCTTTGGCGTTGGCTACCAGGGCAGCGCGCACCTGTGGGTAGATTGATTGCTCTACTAGTATTCTGGAGCCACATAGGCACACCTGGCCCTGATTACTAAAGGCGGCTCTGGTGATACCTTCAATGGCTTTATCGAGGTCGCAGTCAGCAAATACGATTGAGGGGTTCTTGCCGCCCATTTCTAAAGAATATTTTTTGAATTGTTCGGCCATTTGCCTGGCGATTACTCTGCCAGTCGCAGTAGAGCCAGTAAATGATACGGCTTTGACTAGCGGGTGGTTTACCAAGGCTGCTCCAGCTTCTGCACCTTGACCGTGAACAAAATTGATAACCCCGGGAGGGAAGCCAACCTGCTGACAGCATTCTGCCAGCAGGTTGGCTGTATTTGGGGTTACTTCTGATGGCTTGGCGACCACCGTATTGCCGGCTGCTAATGCGGGTGCGATTTTCCAGCTGAGCAAATGCAGGGGGAAGTTCCAGGGTGATATGCAAACAACCACACCCAGCGGTTGGCGCAGGGTGAAGTTTATTACGCCACTAGAGCCGGCATGTGACTCGCTGGCAAAATGCTCTGCCGCTGCGGCATAAAAACGCAGGTTGTCTATGCTTCTGGGAATATCAATAGTCCGACTATTGTTGATGGGTTTGCCGTTGTCTTTGCTCTCAGCTATGGCAAACTCATCAAAACGGTCTTTGATTGCTGCAGATAATTTATATAAATATTTTGCCCGAGCCGCTGGCGCTAGTGCAGCCCAGGCAGGCGCTGCCTTGCTGGCAGCCGCGCAGGCGGCATCTACATCCGCTGTAGTTGAGGCGGCCAGGCTGGCATATATCTCAGCAGTTGCGGGCTCATACACATCTAGCCATTGGTTCTGCTCTGGAGCGACAAACTGGTTGTTAATAAAATTCTGGATTTTCACAGTGTTCTCAGAGTGTACTGGTTCGGCCACCATCAACTGGCAGGTTTATACCATTAATATAGGCTGCCGCCGGGCTGGCCAGAAAAGCTATGGCATTGGCAGCCTCTGAAGCTTCGGCAAAGCGGTTTGCGGGTACGGATTTGCGCATTTGTTCAGCAATAACTGCCGCATCCAGACCGGCTGCTTTGGCTTTGCCGGCAATAATCGCATCCAGGCGACCAGTTTGTGTAAAGCCCGGCAGCATATTATTAACGGTGATTCCATCAGCGCCAAGTTCCGCCGCCAGAGTTTTTGCCCAGCTGGCAACTGCCCCGCGAATGGTGTTAGAAACCCCCAAGCCCGGAATAGGCTGTTTAACTGAGGTTGAGATTATATTGATAATCCGCCCATAGCCAGCCGCGCGCATAGCGGGTAACAATGCTTGCACTAACACCTGATTGCACAGCAGGTGCTGATTAAAAGCGGTCTGGTATTCTTCCAAGCTGGCAGTATGGGCTGCACCGCCTGGCGGGCCACCGGTATTATTGATCAAGATTTGCGCTGGGTGGGTGGCGATATGGGTATTGATTTTATTGCGTAAATTTTCCGGATCAGAAAAATCGACAGCTAAAATATAATGCTCGGCGGTTTGATCCAAACTGTCTCTGGCAGCTTCCAAGCGCTCGGCATTGCGTGCCACCAGAGTTATGCTGGCACCATTTCTGGCCATTTCCTGAGCGCTGGCAAGGCCAATGCCCTGACTGGCACCACAAACTACAGCATGTTTGCCTGCTAGTGAAATATCCATGTTTAGAAATCAGCCCTGCCAGGTGTACGCGGGTAGGGGATAACATCACGGATATTAGATAAGCCGGTTATATATAGTATCAAACGCTCAAAACCCAGGCCAAAGCCAGCATGAGGTACCGTCCCGTAACGGCGTAGGTCTAGATACCAGTCGTACTCGGTTTTATCTATCCCGTGGTGCGCCATCCTCTGCTGCAGAATATCCAGTCGTTCTTCGCGTTGTGAGCCGCCAATAATCTCACCAATACCGGGGGCCAGTACATCCATAGCTGCCACAGTTTTGCCATCATCGTTTTGGCGCATATAAAAGGCTTTGATTTCATCTGGGTAATTCATTACCACTACCGGGCCTTTAAAGTGTTCTTCGGTCAGGAACCGTTCGTGCTCGGTTTGCAGGTCCAGACCCCAATTTACCGGGAACTGAAATTTCTTACCGGAGTTTTGCAAAATCTCAATCGCCTCGGAATACTCAACCCGGGCAAACGGTTGCTCAATAAAAGTTTCCAGCCGGGTAATGGCTTCTGGCTCCACCCGTTCAGCAAAAAAGGCCATATCGTCCGGGCAACGATCTAGTACGGAGCGGAATACGGATTTAAGGAAGTCTTCCGCTAAATTGGCAAGGTCATTTAAGTCGCCAAAGGCGATTTCTGGTTCTACCATCCAAAATTCTGCCAAGTGCCGACTGGTATTGGAATTTTCAGCTCTAAATGTGGGGCCAAAAGTATAAACTTTAGACATTGCCATGCAATAGGCTTCAACATTTAACTGGCCGGAAACAGTCAGAAAAGTTTCGCGCCCGAAGAAATCCTGATTGTAATCAATATTGCCTTTGTCATTCTTGGGCAAATTCATTTGGTCCAGAGTGCTAACCCGAAACATTTGTCCAGCACCTTCGGCATCACTGGCGGTAACAATTGGGGTGTGAATCCAGTTGAAGCCATGTTGGCTAAAATATTCATGCACCGCCAGCGACGCTGCATGCCGAACTCTAGTCATAGCGCCAAAGGTATTGGTGCGCGGGCGCAAGTGGGCAACTTCTCGCAAAAATTCATAGCTGTGTTTTTTAGGCTGAATTGGATATGTGTCTGGGTCTTCCACCCAACCCAGCACCTCAATTGATTCCACCTGAATCTCAAAGTTCTGCCCGCGCCCGCGAGATTCTACTAGTTTGCCCTGGCAGCGCAGAGAACAGCCAGTAGTTAATTTAAGAATCTCACTGTCATAATTAGGCAGGTCTTTATCTGCCACTAACTGGATAGGCGCAAAACAACTGCCGTCATGCAGATTAATAAAGGAAAAGCCTGCTTTTGAGTCGCGCCGGGTACGCACCCAGCCTTGTAGGCAGATATTGGAATCGGCGGCAATTTCACCAGTAAGAGCTTGTTTAATGCTCACGCAAGAATTATTTGAAGGCTTTGTCATAATTATATGTATTTGAGCTTATAATGTGTAATAGGTGATAATAAATCACAATGAGCACTTAGGGAACCTTTGATGCTAGTAAATAGATTGAATTTTTCACCCAATTTGGAATCGGAGCTACATGTCTATTCAATTAACCACATCTGCGGCTACTAGAATCCGCTATTTTATCGACCGCGAAGGCCTTGCTAATGGTCAGGCATTTTTTCGCCTCGGGGTGAAAAAAACTGGCTGCTCAGGCTGGGGCTATGTAGTTGGCCTAGAGCGCGAACCTGCTGCCAA
>JAJRYF010000015.1 GCA_024275935.1 Gammaproteobacteria bacterium
ACACCCTTGCCGTTCAGCTAATCGTTCCCCTTGTCGGGCCGATAGCGGACTTTCACCGCCAAGTCATCCAACCACCACCACAGTGATCGGAACAGCGCCCGTCAAGGCGCTACGCGCCATGCCTGGCGCACCAATAAAAAAACCTCGCAACACGAAGCTAAATCAAACCAAATAAAACTCTAAATTTATTAGGGACCACGGCAAATTTGCGGCAAATGGATCGCCTCAGCACTATTAGTCTCGGCACATGCCCACTCAATTCGTGACAAACCAGCCCCAAACTCACCTCTGAACTCTAGGACTGGGTCATTTGAAGTGGCCCCTGTATCTTGTGAGCTTACTGTTATTACAGGATCAGTACAATCACCGCTGAACCCTACTGAGGCAACATGTTTAGTTGGAGTGAACTCGTAGCCAGTGTTACCTGGTCCCATTGTAGGAGAAGCATCTGGGTTTACTTGACATGATTCGGAGATGGCCAACTTAGCAGCGGCAGCAACTGAGACTGACTCGCCTACTTTGGTTCTAACTGTGTAATTCTGATATGCGGGTATAGCCAAAGCCATCAAGATAGCTATAATCGCGATTACGATCATTAGCTCAATCAGCGTAAAACCATCCTGGCCCCTTTCTGATTTAATTTTACTATAATTCATGGTAAATCCATTTGAATTATTAGACTAATTGTGCATATTTCTGAATGTCTAAACCACTGCAGGAAAATGCAAAATAGACTTTTTTGGTGAAATATAATCGAGAACCCCGCCAGTGAGCGGGGTTTCGATGAAATTTGAAGTGCCTAGTATTATGGGCGACAAACCTGAGGCAGGTGTACAACTTCCGCACCAGCGGTATCTGAACAAGTCCACTCAATGCGACCGTCACCAACTGTATATGCACCAAGAAACTGTAAAGCAGGTTCTGTGGCAGCACCAGTACCGCTTGTACCACCTGAAGTAACAACAACTGTAGGTGCAGCACAAGTACCACCAATTACCGAGCTTGCTACATACTTAGTTACTGTAAAGCTATAACCAGTAGTAGCATTAGTAGGTACGACATTAGGATCAGACTGACAAGTTTCGGCGACGGCCAGCTTGGCAGCACCTGCAACTGAAACAGCTTCACCTACCTTGGTACGAATGGTGTAATCCTGATACGCAGGGATAGCCAGAGCCATCAAAATTGCGATAATCGCGATTACAATCATCAGTTCGATTAAGGTAAAACCAGACTGGTTGCGTTTAATTTCTTTAATATTTAAGTTCATTATATGTCCCTCCAGGGCATTATTTATCTAATTGCTGGTGTTACTCGTCCTTGGCAACACTACTACTAGAATACTAGATTATTCGAAAATTCGAAAGAGCTAGTGTGGTAATTAGTTACCACACTGCTCGGCTTACTCCACTCCCCAAGTACTTCAGCTCCCGTATCTAAGTCCCTTTAGCATACTTGCGTATATTCAAGGTTGCTTATAATTTAAGCACATTCTACTTAATTCGGCACATTCCCTTTGGGACGAATATTTGCTAAATTCCCCTTTAGCACTCTACTAAATGCAACATTTATGCCATAAATATTAAAACACATTATCTACATGTAATTGAAGCATATTTTATATTTATATGGTTTTTTATTAAAAATTTCCCAACTGCCATATTGTCACAGACTGTCGTAAACTGACAAAAATTGTTAGTATGCTGATGACAGTTTTAGCACCAGTTTGTACTCAACTGCCTGCCTGTGGCGGCAAGCTACCCGAGAACTCCGTACCCGTATAATTTCGGGCTTGTACCCACCCGCCGGTGCGTTACGCCGCGGCAATTGCTCCTGCATTGCTCTACCTCCTGCATCCATGCAGTCTTGCGGCTAACGCACCCTTGTATCTTCCACGCTATTCAATCTCGTATTTACTCAATTTATACCGCAACGACCTAAACGAAAGACCTAGCTTTTTCGCCGTTTCGGTTTTATTGTAATGGCATTCTTCCAGGGCCTTTTTCAGAATTCTTCTTTCAATTGTTTCTAAATGATGGTCGAGGTTATTTGGGGTTTCGCCGCCGTCCTCATCGCTGTCGAGCACGGTGTCCAATGTCTCACCGCTAATATCCAGCATCAGGTCTGCGACATCAATTTGGCCTTCTGCCAGGGTCATTGCCCGTTGTAGTATATTTACTAGCTCTCTAACATTGCCATGGAAGCCATGATCTTGCAGGGCTTTGCTGGCCTCGGGGGTAAATTCAGGGGGCTTATCGATACCTAGCTCGGCCGCTAGTTGGCCGCTAAAATGGCGTACCAACAGGGGGATGTCCTCTGGGCGCTCGCGTAGCGCGGGGGTTTTAAGTTCGATTACATTCAGCCGGAAATATAAGTCGTTCCTGAATTCACCTGAGTCTACCAATGGTTTTAAGGTTTTATGGCTGGCGCTCAAAATCCGTACATCTATGGCTTGCTCTTTATCTGAGCCAATTGCCCGCACGCGTTTTTCTTGAATTACCCGCAATAGTTTTACCTGCATTGCTAATGGCAAATCAGCTACTTCATCTACAAGCAGGGTACCGCCGTTAGCACTCTGGAATAGTCCTGGGCGGTCTTCGTGGGCTCCGGTAAAGCTGCCCTTTACATGCCCGAAAAATTCACTTTCCATTAAATCAGCAGGAATTGCGCCACAGTTCACTGCGATAAAATTCTCCTCGGAACGAGGGCCTAACTGGTGAATTAATCGGGCTACTAATTCTTTGCCGGTGCCGGAATCACCGCTGATAAATACCGGCGCCTGGCTGCGGGCTAGTTTTAAGGTCATGCGGCGTACTTGGTCCATTGCGGGTGATTTGCCAATTAAGGCTTTTAGCTTCTGGGCCATTTCTGCAGACACAGTTTCATTTGTTGTCGCGCTTGGCTTTGGTTTGCTGAGCTTTAGGGCTATACCTACCAGACGGCGTAAATCATTGATATTTACTGGCTTGGATACGAAGTCGAAGGCACCTAGCTTTAAAGCCATAACTGCATCTTCAACTTTGCCGTGGGCGGTAAGCACCGCTACTGGCAGATCTGGGTGTTGCTGGCTTATTTCGGCTACCAGATCCAGACCGTTGCCGTCAGGTAGTTTCATGTCGGTAAGGCAAAAACCGAATTCTTCCTGTTTTAGCTTTTCTCGTGCCTGGGTGAGGTCGATGGCTGTAGTTACTTGCAGACCCATTCTTGACAGGGTGATGTCCAATAGCTCCAGAATGTCCGGTTCATCATCTATTACCAGAATTTTTTGACTTATAACTTCTGACATTGCACCCCAACCTAATTATTTGTGTAATTTAGATTATATGGTAACAGTAGGAATACAACCAGTATTACCACAATCGTCTGGTGGAGGCGCGATATGATGTGGATGATGTTTTACCGGTATCTTTGGGGGTTCGCTCATCCACCATGGCTTCCGGGCTGGTAATCACCCTACGCGCGATAGCGATGCGCCGGTGACATCCTGCTCATCGCGGTTACGGGCGGCGGCTGGTAAGATCATCCGAAACAGTGCGCCGCTCTGGTGCTGTGAAATTGCGCTTATTTCTGTCTGGTTAATTGCACACAGTTGCTGGGTGATATACAAGCCTAAGCCTGAACCCTGTTTGTGAGTTGAATAAAATGGTTCGAAAATATCCGCAATAATTGCCTCGTCAATCCCCACGCCATTATCCTGTACATCAACTATAGGCTTGCCAGTACCTAGCTGAACATTAAGACCAATTATTACATCAATCATAGCCTCGGCAGTTTTCGCATGGGTGGTGGCATTTTCTAGCAGTTGGTGAATAACCTGCTGAAACTGGCTGCGGTCAAATAGCCCATAAACCGGGGTCATGGGTAGTTCTAATCGAATATTTAAGCCAGAATCCGGCATCATTTTTTTATATTCAGTGACTAAAGTCTGCAGCTCACTATTGAGCAATAAGACTTCAGCTCTGGATCTTTGTTGCCGTGATAACTGGAAGATATTCTCAATAATATTGTTAATTCTTTCACTTTGATTGCTGATGATATCCAATAAGCGGCGGTTGCCTTCACTTAATGTCGTGGACTCCTGCAGCAATTCACCAGCATTAACAATAGCCGCTAGCGGATTTCTAATTTCGTGGGCAATGCTGCCAGAAAGCTTGGCCAGTGTATCGGTGGCAATAGTGCTAGCCTGGCGTGAAAGCTTGGCCGTATCTTGCAGGAAGACCAGGGTTGCCTGAATTTTAGTTCCGGGAATGGTGATAAAGCTGGGGATTACCGGTGAATGCCCAAGGGTTAGTGCTACTGGTTCGTCCGGGACATCCCGGCCCGAGCGCCAGGCGCGTAGTAGTTTCATTAATTCAGGAGCTATCTCGGTAATTTTATGGTCAGTTGTATTTGGCGAACCTAGCAAAAACCAGGCAGATTCATTCATTAGTCGGACTTCGTCATTGGCATCAATAACCAATACCCCGGCACGCATGCGCCGGATAATAATTTCATTTACCTGCTCAAGGTTGCCCAAATCTACCCTGTGTTGCCGGGCGAGTAACTCGTACTGCTGGTTCCAGCGTGCCAAGGCACTAAATGTTAACGCTCCCAGCATAAAGGTGGTGGCGTAAATACCTGCTACCAGCCAACGGTTAGCATCCCCGTCACCGTATAAAACATACCAACCAGTGAAGCCAAGCACGAATAAAGCGGAGGCGGAGGCCAATATTATTGCGAATTTCCTGGATAACACCAAAGCGGCTGCCGAGCACCAGAAAATTAGTAACAAACCAGTGCCATTAGCCAGGCTATCGAGGGTATAAATCAGCA
Organism: Gammaproteobacteria bacterium; assembly: GCA_024275935.1. Taxonomy (GTDB): domain Bacteria; phylum Pseudomonadota; class Gammaproteobacteria; order Xanthomonadales; family SZUA-36; genus SZUA-51. Next base: position 4,813 of record JAJRYF010000015.1, read on the forward strand.
CCCCGGTAATCAGCACATCGGTAATGAACGCAAACTGCGCCAATATATGCGGTTGCTCAGGGTTACGGTTTAGCAACACTATCATCAAGATGCTATCTACCAGATAAACGATAGCGGTAGATTTGGCAATATTGAATAATTCGCTAGCGGTACTTTGATAACTGCCGAAAAACAATACAAACAAGATGACCAGTGCGATCACCAGTCTGAAGGCATTGAAGTAAAGCATCAAGCGCCGAGCAAGCGAACGCGACAACGGGTAGTTGCTGGTCGCAATGTGGCGCTGCTTGGTATTTTGCAGACTTAGACCCATATACTTTTTCCCACCCTAATCGATTCCGTTCAATTAATTTGGTGTTCCTTCTTTTTTAGTTGGCTTTGTAGGTGATGTGATTATTAAAGCTTTCACCCAACTAAAGCCTGACACTGAATATAGCACACATTGTGGGTATTGCGTGTTTCTATTGTTGGGCAGGGGGGGCTTCTGGAAAGTTAGTCGTAAGCGGAAACTCCCGGTGCATCCGCTTTGCTTGACAGCACCCTACGGTACTTTATTTTTCTGTAGGATGCTTGAGCATATGCTGACTTAGGTTAGCTTACCGTGGCATTGCTTGAATTTCTTGCCAGAACCACAGGGGCAAGGTTCGTTACGCCCAACTTTGCGTCCCTCGCGGACGAATGTCTCGTTACCATCAATAGCAGCATCCGGCGCTGCTCCTATAGCCGATGCTTGGGCGTGCTGGAATTCCATATCACTTGCGGTTTTATTGCGCTCATCTACGGCTGCAACATCTGCTTCTGCCTGCACCTCTACTCTGGCCAGTATTTTCACAACTTCCTGGCGGAAAGTGTCCAGCATATCGGTGAACATTTCAAAGGATTCTTTTTTGTATTCCTGGGTTGGCTTCTTCTGCGCGTATGAGCGCAAGCCAATGCCCTGACGCAAGTAATCCATATTTGCCAAATGGTCTTTCCACTGAGAATCGAGCACATTTAACATTAGCGCTTTCTCAAAATGACGCATAACCTCAGTTCCAGCTTCTTCCTCTTTGGCTGCAAAGAATTTCTCTACTTCAGTCCATACTCGGCTTTGAATAGTCTCGGTATCAAGCTGATCTTCATCTAGCCAGGAGCTGACCGGAACTTTAATCATGTATTCGCCAGCCAGGGCTTTTTCCAGGCCCTCGATATCCCATTGCTCATCAATGCTACCGGGAGGAACATATTGTGCAAGAAAATCGTCAAATACCATTTCTTTGAAGTCTGCAACCATTTTTTCAACTTCACTGGCTGCCATTAATTCGTCTCGTTGCTCATAGATGACACGGCGCTGGTCATTAGCCACATCATCATATTCCAGCAGGTGCTTACGCATGTCGAAGTTATGCCCTTCAACCTTGCGTTGGGCGTTTTCTATGGCTTTAGATACCCATGGGTGTTCAATTGCTTCATTTTCTTCCATGCCGATACGCTTCATCATGGCCGCCATCCTGTCGGACGCGAATATCCGCATCAGACTATCTTCCAGAGAAAGATAGAAGCGTGATGAGCCTGCGTCTCCCTGACGACCGGAACGACCGCGCAACTGGTTGTCAATCCGGCGTGACTCATGCCGCTCGGTACCGATAATGTGTAAACCACCAGCCTCCAAAACCTGTTGGTGACGATCTTGCCAGGCAGTTTTTATGCTTGCTATTTTGTCATCATTGGCAGCCTTACCAAGATCGCGAATTTCAGCATCAAGGTTGCCACCCAAAACGATATCCGTACCCCTGCCCGCCATATTAGTGGCGATGGTGATAGCACCGGGGCGGCCAGCATTTTCCACAATCAGGGCTTCGCGTTCGTGCTGTTTGGCGTTTAGAACTTCATGTTTAATGCCGGCTTTTTTCAGCTTATTAGCGATTAATTCTGAGGTTTCGATAGAGGTTGTGCCTACCAGTGCTGGTTGACCGCGCTCAATACAGTCTTTTACATCTTCGATAATAGCTTTGTATTTTTCATCAGCAGTCAGGAAAATCAAATCTCCGCGATCTTCACGAACCATTGGCTGGTTAGTTGGAATAACTACCACTTCCAGACCGTAAATTGACTGAAATTCAAATGCTTCGGTATCTGCAGTACCGGTCATACCCGAAAGCTTGTCGTATAGTCGGAAGTAATTCTGAAAGGTTATCGCTGCCAGAGTTTGGTTTTCACGCTGTATGGGCACGCTTTCTTTGGCTTCAATAGCTTGATGCAAACCGTCCGACCAGCGCCGCCCAGAGAGCGTTCTGCCAGTAAACTCGTCAACAATAATAACTTCGCCGTCTTTAACAATATAATCAACATCCTTGCTAAACAGATGTTCGGCTCGCAAACCGGCGTTCAGATGATGCACCAAAGACAAGTTCTGCGCCTGATAGAGGCTATCTTCCGGACCAATTAGTCCCTGTTTAACCATCAAGCCTTCTACTTTAGACATACCTTCTTCGGTGAGGTATATCTGCTTGGTTTTCTCGTCCACGGTGAAATCACCGGGGCCGTCTTCTTCTTTTTGAGGTTCTAGATGCGGGATCAACTTATGAATTTTCACATAAAGGTGTTGGCTTTCGTCAGCCGGGCCGGAAATAATTAACGGAGTACGGGCTTCGTCAATCAAAATCGAGTCGACTTCATCAACTACTGCAAAGAACTGACCACGCTGGACTTTTTCATCCATACTGAAGGCCATATTATCGCGTAGGTAATCAAAGCCGAATTCGTTGTTGGTGCCGTAGGTAATATCAGAGGCATACGCAACCCGCTTGGCTGCCGCTGTCATACCTGGAACCACCACGCCAACTGTAAGCCCCAGGGCTTCAAATACCGGCTGCATCCAATCAGCATCACGCTGGGCAAGGTAGTCATTAACTGTAACTATATGCACGCCTTTTTTAGGTATCGCATTTAGATAGGCAGCCAGGGTGGACATAAGGGTTTTGCCCTCACCTGTTTTCATTTCTGAAATCTTGCCTTGGTGTAAAACCATGCCGCCAATCATTTGTACATCGTAGTGCCGCAGGCCCAGAGTTCGATTTGAGGCCTCGCGAACTACTGCAAAGGCTTCAGCCAGAAGGCTGTCCAAATCTTCGCCCTTTTCAAAACGCTGCCGAAAATCATCAGTTTTTGCTTTGAGTTCAGCGTCATCAAGAGCCTGCATCTGGACCTCGAAATCGCTTATTTGCACAACATCTTTGCGCATTTTCTTCAACAAGCGGTCATTTCGACTGCCAACAAATTTGGTAATAAGATTATTCAGCATGATGTGTATTAATTCTGTATGCGAGTATTAAAAAAAGAGTGTATCTCAGGCTGTATTTATGGGGTTAAATAGCCTAAATACAAGCCCTGACCAATATCTCAGGATATTATAGTAGAACTAAGGTTGGCAAGGCTACCTTATAAATTTCCAGGGGTTTATATTCTTGCCGTCCTTGTGTACTTCAAAGTGCACATGCGGGGCAGATGCCCGCCCGGTTGAGCCTAGTTTTGCGATTACCTCACCCGAGCGGACGCTATCACCGGGCTTTACTACTAAATCATCGTTATGCGCGTATCTAGTGACATAGCCATTGCCATGGTCGATATCTACAGCTTTACCGTAACCGGTACTGGTGCCAGCCCAAATTACTACGCCATCAGCAACCGCCAACACTTCAGAGCCGCGCTTGCCTACAAAATCAATACCTGCGTGGTGCGCGGGTTTACCGCTAAACGGATCGGTACGCTTGCCGTAGCGGGAAGAAATCCAGCCCTTGCGTACTGGCCAGCCTTTTGGGGTGGTTACCAGATCAAGCTCGCGCCCCATCAGCAATGCCTCAAGACCATTAAATTTTAGCTGTTGCGCCTGCAAAGACTGCGAGAAATTATCAATATTATGATCCAAAACTGACAAACTACTGCCCAGCATTGAGGCCATTTCAGGGCCACCAACCGGGGCATCCTGGGTGAAGTTAAATTCCTGAGAATCCAACTTGCCCTGCTCTACCAGTCGCTGCCCAAGCGCGTTCATACGGGTAGCACCAGCCTGCAGACTGGCGAGCCTGGCGGCCATACCGTTTACTTGTGCTTGAGTTACGGTCTCAAGTTGAGTAAGCCCTTGCTTCTGCTGCTCCAGTTCCGCAGTCAATCCAGCTAATCTAGCGGCTGTATCAGGACTGATATCGGTGGAATATTTACCTATTACGAATGCGCCAGAAACCAGCACAGCAACCGCCATCGCTACTGTGAAGTTACGAAATAAGTTATTCATTTTTCTTACAGGGGTAGATTCCTGCGGTGTATCTGCGTTACTCTGCATACATGGGCACCTTTCATTCATCTAAAAAATGGCGTTCTCGATCTGTTCGAGAATTAACTCAAACCGACAATCATCTGGCCGGTCTGCTACGGCAGGCTTCAGGCTATGAACACCTGTATCGCCAGCTAGTCCCCCTTCTGGGCCCGGAATTAGCCCCTCAAGTAAGAGTAGCTTGCTTGCGTGACGGAGAATTAATCCTGTTAACTAATTCTCCCGCTTGGGCAAGCCGGGTCCGTATGGCAAACTATCGTTTATTGGCAAAACTCAAACACCACAAGGATAATATCCAAAGCATAAAGGTGCGTGTAATACCGCAAAAACAGCCACCAGATGCCGCAATCTTACGGCGTCCTCTTTCAGAATCTGCCCGCAAAAGCTTACAGCAATTCGCGGATTCCTGTACCGACAAGAATCTAAAAGCAATAGCTAATAGTCTGTCAAAGCACAAAGGCCGATGATTTTAGCAGATTAGAGGCGAAATTCCCATTTTCTAGTCTCTGTCATGCATAAGTCATTGTTTATGCATATGGGTACTTAGTTCTCATAGCGATTTCAGATGACCACTCGTCCCCCCAGAAGGTTCGGGTTTGTATCAACCAGCCGGTGGGTTGCGCCTGCGGCAACTTATCATAAATTAATCTTTTAGAGAACCGCGAATTATTTCCCGCAAGATCTCACCTTTGGCCAAACGCGGGGCATCGCTGTGCTGGCCTGCGGCATGTAACAGCAGGCGATCTTTGGTGAACCAGCTCTTGTTGGTTATACGCATACCCAACCGGCGGATTTTGCTGCTTATTTGCCCGGGCAAGGCAAATAGCTCATGAATGGCGTGAAAGCCTTTAGTCATTAGCACGCTATCGGAACGCCGCCAGCGGGCATAATGGCGTAAAGCTCGGTCCAAAGAGTTCTTATCAGCCGCTAACAAGCTTTCAGTTAGGGCTGCGGCATCCAGTAAGCCTAAGTTCACCCCCTGCCCTGCCAATGGATGCACGGCGTGGGCGGCATCGCCTAGCAACACCACTCTGCCACTGAGAAAGTGTTCGGAAATCCTGGTCCGCAGCGGAAATGCGGCTCTTTCAGAGACCCCGATAACTTTGCCGAATATCTCTCTGCAGGCCTCACTAAGCTCTTGCATAAACTCAGGCTCTGCTAATCTCAAACGGCGTTTGGCATCTGTATCTGACTGGGTCCAGACTATTGATGAGCGACCGTCACTCAGCGGCAATAATGCCAGCGGGCCACCAGGCAAGAAGCGTTGCCAGGCAATCCCGGGGTTGTATTTCTCGGTTTTAATTACCGCTACCAGACCCTGTTCGTTGTATTCCCAAATCTGTTGCTCAATCCCAACCAGTTTGCGAGCTACACTGAGCGCACCATCGGCTGCGGCCAGAACTTTGCAGTGTAGTTGCTTACCCGAGACCATAGTTACAGTTACCCCGGTAGCTTCCTGCTCTATCCCAGCGAGTTTTTCAGGGCAATATATATTCACATCGCCACTGGACTCCATCCGGTTCCAGAGGCAGTCTTGAACCAACTGGTTTTCAACAATATAGCCCAGTGCCTCGCGACCGAACTCTTCTGCCAGAAAATCCAGCCCTTTGCTGGAGCCCTGCTCTTCAACATGCATTTCTCGGTAGGCACAGTGGCGTTGGCGCTGGATGCACTTCCAGGCTCCAGCTTGTTCTAATATGGCCCGTGAGCCGGCGGAAATTGCCGAAACCCTGAGCCCATAGTCTGCATCAGGGTCGAACTTCTGGGGCCGATGAGCTTCAAGCAATGCCACGGTATAGCCAGCACGCGCCAGCAACGCGGCTTGAGTTGCACCAACCATGCCGCCGCCAACTACGCAAATATCATAGGCTTTGCTCATTTTGGCTTTCCAATACTTAATTTTTGACCTCTGGCAAGCTTCGGTAAGCGGCCACGAAAACCCATTGCCGATAATGCCAGGCGACGCTTCAGAGGTGGGAAGAGCTGGTGTAATGCCATTCCCCCACTACACAATAAACCAGCCAACCAGCCGGGATTAGCAAACAAGCGTGCCAGCCCATCTGAGTAGCTAATGGTTTGCTGTTGATCAGGCTTTCGCCACTGGTCAAAGGCCTGCAATAGCCCGGCACTGCCGATATCGGCAGTTTCAGCTTCAACCAGAACCTCCGCTAAGGCTACGGCATCCCTTAATGCCAGATTAAATCCTTGAGCAGAATTTGGATGAATTGCATGTGCCGCATTCCCGATTAACACCACCCGCTGAGATATATTGCTTTGCGGTTGTACCAGATACAGCGGATAAGCTGTCCGCCGGCCAACTTTACTAAACCTGCCTAACAGCTCACGGGTTTTGTGGCCGACCCTTTGGTTCAATAAATCCAGCAACTGCTGGTCAGGAAGCTCTAGCAAGGCTGATTCCTCACCTTTTGGTACAGTCCAGACCATACCGCAACGCCCGCCAACATGTGGCAAAATTGCTAATGGTCCGGTAGCTGTGAATTGTTCAAAGGCGCGTTGCTGGTGATCTTTTTCCGGGCTTACATTGGCGATCACTGCGGTCTGCTGGTAATCATAAATCCGGGTTGGAATAGACAGCATTTCACGCACACTAGAGCGCGCTCCATCAGCCGCCACTACCAAGCTTGCGCTAAGCTCCAGATTGCCAGTTTCAGTTTCGCACTGGATAACTACCTGATCTTTATCAGGCTTAATAGCTGTCAGTTTTGCCGGGCAAAAACGGATGACATTATCAACTGCCTGCAAACGCTTCAGTAGGCTGTTGCCAATTGCCCGTGCTTCAATAACCGCGCCAAAATTCTCAAACCCCAAATCAGCAGCAGCTAACTGCACTTGAGCCGGCTTACCCAGCTCGCTAACATAGATCTCCTCGATCGCAGTAGCACTTGCTTGCAAATCATCCCAGATGCCAAGCCCCTGCATTATTCTGCAAGAAGTCCATGCCAACGCCAGGGTGCGGTCGTCATAACTAGGTTGATCACTAGCTTGCGGTGCTACTGCTTCAAGCATAGCGACAGAAAATTTACTGCCAGCCAGTGCCAATGCCAGAGATGCCCCGGCCAGACCACCACCAACAATTATTAGATCAAACTTGTGCTGTTGTTGCGACATGATTAACCCGCCATCAAGCGTTCAATCTCCACGACGGTTTTAGGCAAGTCGCTACTTAATATTTCATGACCATTCTTAGTCACCACTACATCATCTTCAATCCGTACCCCGATACCCCGCCAGCGCGGTTCCACCGAGTCACAGTCAGGAGCAATATATAAACCCGGTTCAACGGTTAAGGCCATTCCGGCCTCTAGCTGGCGTGATTCTCCGTCTATGGTGTAATCACCAACATCATGTACATCCAGCCCTAACCAGTGGCCGGTTTTGTGCATATAAAATTCTTTGTAGGCTTCCAGGTCTATAAGTTCATCTATTTCTCCGCTGAGCAAACCTAGCTCTACCAAACCGGCGGTAAGAGTGCGCACTACTGCATGGTGTGCAGCCAGCCATTTGCTGCCTGGCTTGATTTCCTCAAGTGCGGCTAACTGAGCTTCCAGCACTAGCTCATAAATTGCTTTCTGCTCTGGGCTAAAACGCCCATTGGCGGGAAAAGTTCTGGTGATATCGGAGGCATAACCCTGTGATTCACAGCCTGCGTCCATCAAAATCAGGTCCCCATCGTTAATTGCTTGGTTATTGTCGATATAGTGCAACACACAGGCATTATCACCCGCACCGACAATCGGCTGATATGACCAGCGACATTGATTACGATAAAAAACCCGTAATAGCTCGGCGTGCAATTCAGCTTCATTTTTTGCCGTAGGTGCACGGCGCATAGCTGCAACATGGGCTTCTACTGCCACTTTGGCAGCTTTACGCATCGCCCGGACTTCATCGCGGGACTTAAATAAGCGTAATTCGTGTAGGTTGTGCTCTAAAGAAACTAGTTCTCCAGGTATATGCGCGCCTTTGGTATCGTGCAGCTGATTCATCCAGCTCATTACCTGACGATCAAACTTTGGCTCGCAACCTACATTGTAATAAATCTTGTCAGCGGTCTGCAGCAGGTCAGGCAGGCGTTTATTGAGCTCATCAATTGGGTGGGCTTGCGCCATCCCAAAATCGCTCACCGCACCTGCTATTCCCGCCCGCTTGCCATCCCAAATTTCACGATCAGGGTCTTGGGGGCGACAGAACAAAACCGCCTTGCTTGCTCCCTTCTCAGTAAATAACACCAACACTGCCTCGGGTTCGTTAAAGCCGGTTAAATATAGAAAGTCACTATCTTGACGAAATGGGTAAAGGACATCACTGTTGCGCGTCTTTTCAGTAGCGGCTGAAACTAAAACAATGCTACCGGCACCGGTCATATGTAACAAATCTTCTCGCCGTCTGGCAAATTCAGCTGCTTTTATCATGATTGTTTGGTCTTCATATTTGGATTAGTGTAGCCGCTCGTCAGTCTCAGGGCCTCTTAAGGAGCCTCTGATTAAGGCTTCCCGAAATAACAGTAGCGCAACTCGGCAGTATTCGGATATCTGCATAAAGTCTTCCTCATCCGCCTCACTGCCTTCGATTGGTTCTTCAGCCACTCTGGCTATCGCGGTGAAATCGCCGATGGCTTCGCGAGCCTCGCCATCTATATTGGCAAGATATTCACTGGCAAATTCGCTTAGCCCCACCAACACTGCGCTACACCACTCGCCTAAACAACTTGTGCGGGCACTTAGTTTGGTTTCATCATCTGGCAACCAAATCTCAAACTCGCATTGGTCATCAAGCAACTGGTTTTTACTCACTTCCAGCAATATACCCAGTTGCGAAGACATACTTGATTCAAGCATATCTACTATGCCAATTTTCTCTAAAACTTCTACAAGTTCAGATAGTTCAAGCTCAGGCTTAGCGCAAATAAGGCCGCAAATAAGGCCGTGTAAAGAGGATAACTCAAGCGCATTAACCGCCGTGCCACACTCTGCCAGGCAAACTTCAAAATCAGGTAAGTGAACAGTATTCATACCTGCCATTTTAACACTGGAAGGCTTACAAATAGAAATATTTCTCTATTTAAGCATTATTGTAATTGACCAAAATTACAAGACAAATTATAGTGTTGGCATGAATTCCTTAGAAGATACCCGCAATGACCTTGAGCGTCTGGAGCTTCAGCTGCAACAACTGCTGGATACAGCCGATAAATTACGCGAAGAAAACCGCTCCCTGCAGGATCGGCAATCGGCTCTGGTAGCCGAACGCGCCAAGCTGTTAACCGAGAATGATGAGGCTAGAACCAGAGTAGAAGCAATGATCCATCGCCTCAAAGGGCTGGAACAAGCCTAACCCCAATTTGACCTGAATAACGAAAACCGGAAACTTTCCATGACCAAAGGCCCAGAACCAATCTCTGTGATGATTCTTGATCGCGAATATCAGGTTACCTGTACTGCTGATGAGCGCCAGTCTTTACTCCAGGCTGCCAGTGTTCTGGATCAGCAAATGCGAGAAATTCGCAGTAGTGGGCGTTTAATGGCGCTGGAAAGGATTGCGGTTTTAGCAGCTCTGAACCTAACCGATGAGAAGCTTAAAGCTGAAAAAATTGATATCGAAAGAAAACAAATTGACGAACGCGTGAAAAAACTTGCTAATCGCCTTGAAGAAGCTATGGCGTCTTGATGCCAGTAAGTACAAAATCAGAAATTCACAGTGTGTCCGCTCTGCTTGACGGCGCCCCACCTTAAACCGGAATTACTTGCAATTGCCCCCCAAACCATATATATAGTATACAGAGAATAAAAAAACACTAGATATTGGGCTTGGAAAAACCTGATAACTTCTTTACAGGATTGCTGGAAGAGGGACTAAATTGCAAAATTTGCAACAACAAGTTTTACGCACCGATGTATCCGGGATGCCGCTTGAGTGGATCAATTATCAGGATGCTGTTCGCCTGATCACGCTTGATCAGGTAACTTATAGCCTCGGCAGCACAGTATTTCGAATACGCGGAGGCATCAGGGCGATTACCGGCCAACGCAGTATAATTTCTGTCAACGCTATTCTCGCAACTCAAGGCAAGCACCCCCACTCGCATCTTTTCAAAAACGGTTACATCCCTCCACTCTCTAATCAATCTCTGTTCCGCCGCGATCAGTTTCTATGCCTCTACTGCGGTAAACGCTTCCCCAGACATCTACTATCTCGTGACCATGTAAAACCTCTTAGTCAGAAAGGCGCAGACCGATGGAACAATGTGGTTAGTGCCTGCAAACGCTGCAATAACCATAAGGCTGATTACACCCCTGAACAAGCTGGTATGCAATTACTGGCGATCCCATTTACCCCTACCCATGCTGAGTATGTTTATCTCCAAGGTCGTAGAATTCTGGCTGATCAGATGGATTTTTTATTAGCGCATTTCCCCCGTAACAGCGTACTGCGAAAGCGGGTAGAGGATAGAAAAAGCCTGCTAGGGGAATAGAAACCTGTTAACCTGCAACGATGCCAATTACTTCAGATACTGCACTGCTGGTTGATTCCAGCATTTACATTTTTCGCTCATGGTTTTCCAATGACCCTGAGGATTTTACCAACCATCAGGGACAACCCACCAATGCCGTTTATGGCTTTACCGGTTTTTTGTGTACTTTGCTTGAGCAAACCCGGGCCACCGAAATCGGACTGGCTTTTGATGAATCGTTAAGCAGCAGTATTCGCAATGACATTTACCCGCAATACAAAGCTAACCGGGACCCAGCACCAGAAGAATTAAAGCGCCAATTTAATTGGTGCAAACAAATTGGCGCGGCCATGGGCATCAGCTGCTTTACCGATGGCCGCTACGAGGCAGATGATCTGATTGGCACCCTCGCCTGGCACCACCGCCAGCGCGGCAAACATTTATGTCTGGTGACCGCAGATAAAGATCTTACGCAGTTAATTGAAGGTCAAGAAATATGGTGGGATTTTAGCCGCCGTACACAGCTTGACCGTAATGGAGTGAAGGCCAAGTTCGGGGTCTTTCCGGAGCAAATTGCTGACTATCTGGCAATAACCGGTGATAGTGTGGATAACATTCCCGGAGTTCCAGGTATTGGCCCCAAGGGCGCCAGTGCCCTGCTAAACCACTTTGGATCTTTGGACAGTCTTTGGGAGCGCTTAGGTGAAATTGGTTTTCTGAGCATTCGCGGAGCCAAATCAATGCAAAATAAATTAACTGATAACCGAGATCTAGTAAACCTATCGCGCCGCCTGACAGAGATTTATCTTGATGTCGAAGCAGTTCTAGACTCTCCAGATATCCAACGGCGCCCGGTTAACCATGAGGCGCTTAATGAGATCTTCGACCAATTAAATTTTGGACCAATGCTGCGACGCAGATGTCTTAATCTTTAGGGGCGTCCTTGTGGGGCCACCCCCTGCTGCTGGCTCTTTTGCATAATTTGCTTAACCATTTCCATATCCGGGGTAACCAAATTCTGGGCCTCGTCTACTCTGGTTTTAACAATCTGTACCGGCTTAAAATTAGCCGCTGGGATTTTCCCGCTACTATCAACTAAACCCCAATGGCTGTTGGCAAAGAAGTACATCTCATGGCCGCGAATTACGCCATAGTTAGGGTTATCAAATAATGGCTGCGACACTAATAGTGGCGCCATAGCCTTAACTTCAACACCATCTGCGTCCAATTCAAGACGCAAAACCCTTGCAGGGTTAAAGCCATTTTGGATTATCACCAGAGAGTCTTTCCAGCGGTACATACCATCTATACCACTTGAATTAAGCGTATCGGGCATTATTGGTGGGCGCATACCACCATTTTCAAGATTGATAATATACAGACCTTTACTGTAGTCACTAAGGTAAAGGTAGTCATTCTTCTTATTTAGCACCAACGAACGAATACTTAACAGGCTCGGGTAGGCAGCGAATATTTTGGGTGATTTATCACCTATTTCCATTTTATAAATAATTGGCGCCTGTGAACTGGCAATATATACAGTGCCGTCGTCTGCCAGTGCCAAGTTTGCGAAATAATGAGGGTTGCCGTCCAGAGCCATCGGGTAGTTTTTTATTAGCTTGCCACTCTTCAGGTCAAACTTGAGTAATGCAGAGCGTCCAAAATCTGCTTGCTTATAGCCAGCAAAATTTGGCACAGCCGCGCTGCTAACCCAAAATATATTGCGTTTGGCATCTACTTTAATATCGTAAATTGCCCACATTCCATTATCATCGTTGGCCAGCAACAATGGAGTAACCTTACCTGCTTCGGTTATTCTAAATAAGCGCCCATCGCTGATTGTGCCTATAAGAAATGCTTTATTTATCGGATCCCAATCTATTGCTTCCGGCAAGACCACATCATCTGGCAGCTTAACTACTGGCTCTAATTCACCCGCCGGCTCGGCAGCCAGCACCATCATGTTATTTACATGATCATATACTTGCGTACCACGGATATTCTTAGAGTCATCAGTGGAGTTAAAGTCGTAAGCCGCTCCCTGACGCTGGAGCTTAAGCATGAGGTCATAGGCTGCGGTTTTGTCTCCCACCAGAGAGTACGCCAAGGCCAAGCGGTACATATACTCGGTATCTAAGGGCCGCAACTGATGTAATTTTTGCATGATACGAACAAAGGCTCGGTATTTTTTCCGGGTATAAGCCCTGCCTGCCAACTGCTTTAACTTGACTACCGAATCTGGTAGCTCGATAGTCTTGGCACTATCCGCCTCTACCTGTTTTTCCGGCAATAATTGTGCGCTTACCGAGCTACTTGTGAAGGTAGCAAAGGCCACTATAGTGGCAAGTATTAAAGTTTTCATTTATTCTTCCTAAAGCTCTAATCAGCTAGCCTGTTAGTTTACCAAACTATCAAGTCGCTATTGGGGGTGTTTCATACTCTGGACAACAAATTATTCTATGCAAAAACCAAGCTACCATTACCGCGGGAGATTTATTAGCCTGCTGGAGCGCGATAACTGGGAATACGCTGAGCTAGAAAACAGCCAGGGGCTAGTTGCTATTATTGCCACTACCGAGACACAAGACATCGTTCTGGTTGAACAGTTCCGTATTCCGGTAAATTCTAGGGTAATCGAGCTACCAGCCGGGTTGGTGGCTGATAGTGCTGAATTTCAAGGCGAATCGGTAATCACTGCGGGTCGCCGAGAGTTATTTGAAGAAACCGGCTTTGAAGCTCGCAACTGGAGTGAAATCATGACAGTCCCGCTGAGCGCTGGCCTTACCAGTGCAATGCTTGGGATGGTGCGCGCGACTGGCCTGCATCGCAGCGGCGAAGGTGGCGGGGATAGCAGTGAAGATATCCTCACGCACATTATCCCACTGACCGAACTTGGGCCATGGCTAGAGCAGCAGCGTGAACTTGGAAAGCAAATAGACCATAAGGTCTATGCTGCTCTTTACTGGATAGCTAACCCCTTACTTTAGTAAAGTATAAATATTCCCTATTGATGCCACTAACAACACTAGCCAGGTCAGTGATGTACCAATAAATCGTCCAAGCGAGGTGCCGGCAGAGCGGCTCAAACCAAAAGCATGTAGCAACCTGGCAACAACCAAGGCCGCTGCAAGATATGCAGCCATTGTTGCGCCGCCATTGCGTTGCAGCAAGAAAATCAAAATCAAGCTCATGGGCACATATTCGATAAAATTAGCCTGCACTCTGGTAGCCAGTATAAGTGGCATATGTTTGCCAGTACCAACACCTATTCTCTCCCGTCGACGAATGCTTACAATACGAAAAGAAAGCCCGACTAAAATCAAACCCAAAAGTGCAGCACTAATGCCGATAACTAAATTTGTATCCATGTTTTATCCTCAATAAATAATATCTCTCAGGCCGCTGAAATATTGACCTTCCGCATTGCTTTATCTATCGCCTGCTGTAAATCGGCAATAATGTCCTCAACACCTTCCAAGCCTACAGCAAGACGAATCAAACTACTACTAATGCCAGCTGCTTGTAGCTCATCTGGAGCATAGGTTGAGTGGGTCATGGATGCCGGGTGCTGAATCAGAGTTTCAACATCGCCCAAACTAACTGCCAGGCGGCATAAATGAACCTGGTTCATCATCGCAACAGCCTGTTCAAACCCACCTTGCAGTTCAAAGGCAATCACCGCACCGCCTGCAGACATTTGCGAACCAATTAGAGCGTGACCGGGGTGAGAAGCTAAGCCCGGGTAAGCCACACTCTTGATGCCCGGGTGCTGCTCTAGCCAAGCGGCCACCTTCTCTGCATTCTCCACATGCCTTGCCACTCTTAATGGCAGGGTTTTTAGGCCCCGCATTAATAACCAGGCATCGTGTGGTGAGATTATTGCACCTAAGTCTTTGCGCATTGTAGATTTAATCTCAGCAATCATCTCTTCTCTTCCACAGGCAATACCAGCAATAACATCGCCATGGCCGTTAAGAAACTTGGTTGCTGAATGAACCACCAGGTCGGCGCCTAAAACTGCTGGGTTCTGCAAAACTGGCGACATAAAGGTGTTATCAACCACGGTAATAATTTTTCGTTGTTGGCAGAAATCTATAAGTCTGCTTAAATCCAAAACCTCCAAGCCGGGGTTCAAAGGGGTTTCAATATACATTACTTTGGTATTCTCGCTAACCGCCATTTCCAGCGCAGATTCTGCTACCTCATCTACTAACTTAACTTTGATCCCGAACATGGGCAGATGGTGTTGTAACAGAGAATATGAGCAACCATATAGTGCCGATGTTGAAACAACTTCATCACCGGCTTTGAGCAAAGTTAGTAGTGTTGCAGATATCGCACCCATGCCGGATGCGAATGCTGCGGCGCTTTCAGTTTGCTCCAGCGAGGCCATTCTTTGCTCTAACTCACGCACCGTGGGGTTATCTAGGCGGCCATAAATGAATCCATCTTCAGCACCACTAAAGCGGTCTGCGCCCTGGGCTACATTCTCAAATACGAATGATGAAGTCTGGTATATAGGTGGCGACAAAGATCCGTTCGGGTAGGACTGTTTATTCGGCCCGTGGATTGCGAGTGTGTTTATATTCGTGCTTTTATTTTTGCTCATAACTTATCGCCTTAGGGCTGATCACGAGCACCAATATTTAGCTCAGTGGCAGCTCGGTACTGGTTTTAATTTCTCGTAACACCACACTGGTGTGAATTCTGGCAATCCCCGGCATTGGAATTAATTGCCGGGAAATGAAATCATGTAAAGCTTCTGTATTAGCCACCAACACTTTGAGAAGATAATCATACTCTCCGGTCAGATGGTGGCACTCAAGCACCTCTGGCATTGCCACAAGCTTGCCCAGAATCTGCTGCATATGCTCTGGCTGGTGCAGCTCCAGGCTTAGCTCAATAAAGCACAGATTATCTAAACCTAAGCTACGCCGATCTAAGCGGGCGTAATAACCGATAATAACGCCATTTTGTTCTAAACGCTTAACTCTGGCTAAACAAGCAGGCGCGGATAAGTTAATTTTTTTAGCCAAAGCCGAGTTACTGATTCGCCCTTGCTGCTGCAATATAGCCAAAATAGCCAAATCGCTTTTATCTAACTTGGGTTTATTTTCCATATTTTACTTATCCTTGCAATTTATTTCGTATACATATCAATATATAAACATATATTACACTTAATGCCTTTATTTGCAAAATTATATTAGAATTTATGATAATTTTATTAAGAATTATTAACCAGAGCTCTCAAGCGTCTGGGTGGCGTTGCACGGTAGTTGTGAACTGAGATAAACAGGGCAGTACTCGCAGTATTAATCTGCACGCGGTCAGAGCTCAATCGCTAGCTGCTTTCGAGCTACCTCGCCTGTGAGGCGAGGTTTTTTGGGGCAATAGAGGTGAATACCTCTAGTTTAGTTTTTAGTAGCGGTAATGATCTGGCTTATATGGGCCATCAACGCTAACACCAATATATTCAGCCTGGTCAGGAGTCAGCCTGGTTAAATGCGCATTGATTCGCTGCAGGTGTAAAATAGCGACTTTTTCGTCCAGATGCTTAGGTAGTGTGTACACATCTTTACCGTAATTACCGCCCCGCTGCCATAATTCCAGTTGCGCCAACACCTGATTAGTAAAGGAGTTAGACATAACAAAACTAGGATGACCGGTGGCACAACCAAGGTTTACCAGACGACCTTTAGCCAACAGGATAATCCGCTTGCCATCGGGAAAGATTACATGATCGACCTGATCTTTAATATTTACCCATTCGTATTTTTCCAGACCAGCAACATCAATCTCATTATCAAAGTGACCGATGTTGCACACAATCGCTTCATTGCGCATTCTCAACATATGCGCTTCAGTGATTACATTATAGTTACCGGTAGCGGTCACCACGATATCAATCTGGTCGATTACATCGTCTACAGTAACCACCCGGAAACCTTCCATTGCCGCTTGTAATGCGCAAATCGGGTCTATCTCGGTTATCACTACAGTAGCGCCAAGCCCACGCAGAGATTGGGCGCAACCCTTACCAACATCGCCATAGCCACAAACTAGGGCGACTTTACCAGCAATCATTACATCGGTAGCTCGTTTGATACCATCAACCAATGACTCACGGCAACCATATAAATTATCGAACTTGGATTTGGTGACTGAATCGTTTACATTGATCGCTGGAAACGGCAGCCGACCTTCATCACGCAAGCGATATAAACGATTTACGCCAGTTGTGGTTTCTTCAGTAACACCCTGAATGTTTTTAAGAATATTGCTATACCAGCCAGGCTTATTGACCAACTGCGCGCGGATGGACTTATACAAGGCCACTTCTTCCTCGCTGTCAGGGTTATCCAACACCGATAAATCAGTTTCGGCTTGGGTACCCAACATAACCAACATGGTGGCATCGCCGCCGTCATCCAAAATCAGATTCGGGGTGCCGCCATCGTGCCAGTCCATCATCCGGTGGGTGTAGTCCCAATACTCATCCAGAGTTTCGCCCTTATAAGCAAACACTGGTATTCCCTGATCGGCAATAGCTGCTGCTGCATGATCTTGAGTTGAATATATATTGCACGACACCCAACGAACTTCAGCACCCAGGGCAATCAGGGTTTCAATTAGCACGGCGGTCTGAATAGTCATATGCAAAGAACCCGCAATGCGAGCGCCCTTTAATGGCTTGGAATCGCCATATTCAGCTTGTAAAGCCATCAAACCTGGCATTTCGGACTCAGCAATACCAATTTCCTTATGTCCCCACTCGGCCAGGCTAATATCTTTAATCAGGTAATCTTGTTTATCAGTTGTTGATGTATTCATAGGTAGTTTCTCCAAAAAGTAATAATATTAGGAGTCTCTGGTTTATTCTGGGTGAAGCAGATTGAGATTTATAATTTTCAAGAGCAAGGCGGTAAGTGCTAGTAATAGCAACGCTATTGCTAGTACTTGCCAACGCAGCTATTGAAAATTATAGGCTCAAGATGCTCATTCACGAATAGATCAGAGGCTCCTTACAGGCCAGCGAGAGATCTTAATTGCTCGGCGCGATCAGTTTGTTCCCAGCTAAATGCTCCGGTATCGGCATTATAGGTTCGGCCAAAATGGCCATAGGCGGCGGTTTGCCGGTAAATAGGTTTGATTAAGTCCAGCATTTGAATAATCCCGTATGGAGTCAGGTCAAACTGCTCGTTAATCAACTTGCCAATAAGCTCAACCGGAACCTTTTCGGTGCCAAATGTTTCTACCGAAACCGAGGTTGGCTCGGCTACGCCAATAGCATAGGAAATTTGAATTTCGCAGCGATCTGCAAGCCCGGCGGCAACAATATTTTTAGCTACATAACGGCCAGCATAAGTTGCCGAACGATCTACTTTTGATGGGTCTTTGCCGGAAAATGCACCGCCACCATGCCGAGCCATGCCGCCATAGGTATCGACGATAATTTTCCGCCCGGTCAAACCTGCATCACCAACCGGACCACCAATTACAAAACGACCGGTAGGGTTAATGTGATATTTGGTGTCGCTACTTAGCCACTGCGCTGGTAACACCGGATCAATAATCTCGGTGCGTACCAGTTCTTCCAAATCTGACATGGAAATATCTTTTGAATGCTGGGTAGAAAGTACTACCGCGTCTATGCCCACAGGCTTGC
This sequence comes from Gammaproteobacteria bacterium, assembly GCA_024275935.1. Lineage (GTDB taxonomy): Bacteria > Pseudomonadota > Gammaproteobacteria > Xanthomonadales > SZUA-36 > SZUA-51. Next base: position 23,266 of record JAJRYF010000015.1, read on the forward strand.
CATCCTCATAGCGGAAGGTCAGCTGCGATTTGGCATCTGGGCGCAAGTAAGCTTTACCATCATCCAGATTGCGACGAACCCAAGCTTGGCGCTTGACCAACTGGTGGGAGTAGTGAATTGGTGCTGGCATTAACACCTCGGTTTCATTACTGGCATAGCCAAACATCAAGCCCTGATCACCAGCGCCCTGGGCTTTGGCTTCCTCGCGATCAACCCCACTATTAATATCACCAGATTGCTTGCCAATTATATTTATAATTCCACAGGTCTTGCCATCGTAGCCCATCTCCGATGAGGTGTAGCCGATGTCGCAGATTACTCCGCGAATCAGGTCTTCCAGATCTACCCAGGCAGAGGTTGTGATTTCACCGCCAACGATAGCTACCCCGGTTTTTACAAAGGTTTCACAGGCAACCCGTGCTTTAGGATCGAGCTCCAAAATAGCATCAAGAATGGCATCGGATATCTGATCTGCCATTTTGTCAGGATGACCCTCAGAAACGGACTCAGAAGTAAATTGAATACTGCTCATTATAGTTAATATCTCTTAATTCGGATAAAGAGATATATTTTACCCGCACAGACCATTATGCACCAGTAATTTCACATACTTTCTGATATATATGCCGTATTTCTACCGATTACCTAGCTTACACGCCAATAACCAGTCAGCACTTACGGCTGCTAGCGGCATGGTTTTCAGTGAAGGAAGCTAAGCAACAGGTAACTAGCGAGAATTACCACAACCCACATAACCATGCTGCCAAGAGGATAATTGCGCGAAAGCAAGCCACTAAGCCTTTCATGCCTTTGGGCAAGATTAGCTAAACGCATTTCCAACCGCACCAGAAAAGTCTGACGCAATGCAGCATCAACCTTATTCACCGTCGAGAGCAGATATTGGATTGCGGTTGGTAACATCCGGCGATATATCCAGTCGGTATCCAAATTTGTAGACCGCAACTCAGGCGGATACAAGCCCCTGAGGTTAAGTATTACGAAAGCCAGGGCGGCGAAGAACAGCAATTGAGTCTGTGCCAGCACATGGGTTGCATCATAGGGGTTATAACCTGTGTCATAGGGTAACAGCGAATATAGTGCTGCGGGATAGACACCAATAGCAATACACAGAACTGCCGCAATCGACATGGCTATTAACATATTAGCAGGTGGATCACTGGTGCGAATTCCTGAATCATGAGCAAAGAAAGCAAAATATGGAATCTTAATGCCGGCGTGATGGAACACACCTGCTGAGGCAAATAGCAACACCAGCCATATCCAGTCATATCCATTTTCCAGCGCAGCGGTCATCACCATCGATTTGCTAACAAAGCCACTAAATAGCGGGAAAGCGGAAATGGAGGCCGCACCAACAATACACAACACTGTAGTTTTAGGCATGGTTTTATACAGCCCGCCCAAACTAGAGCCGTTTATACGCCCCGTCATATGCAGCACCGCACCCATGCTCATAAATAACAGACCTTTAAAGATTACATCATTAAAAGCGTGAGACACCGCCCCATTAATGGCCAGTGCTGTACCAATACCAATACCAACAACCATGAAGCCCACCTGGTTTATCAGGCTATAGGCCAACACTCGGCGTAAATCATTTTCGATCACGGCAAAGAAAATTGGGAAGAAAGTCATGACCGCGCCAATATAAATCAATAGCTCTGTACCGGGATATGCACGCGCCAGCGCATAAACGGCAACCTTGGTGGTAAAGGCACTTAGAAAAACTGTGCCTGTAACCGTGGCCTCGGGGTATGCATCTGTGAGCCAGCCATGAGCTATGGGGAAAGCACATTTAATCCCGAAGGCCAGGAAAATAAGCCAACCAGCTATTCCATCCAGCCCGATATAGCCAAATTCCAAGCTGCCATTTTCAGCCCCGTAAAACAAGGCTCCAGCCAAAAGAATAACTCCAGAGAGCACCTGAATAATGAGATAACGCATCCCGGCTCTGTAGGATCGCTCGGTTTTGCGCGCCCAGATAAGAAATACCGAGGTAATGGCCAGGAACTCCCAAAACACAAACAGAGTCAACAAGTCGCCGGCGAACACAGCGCCCAGGCCGCTACCAGCGTATAACATTGCCGCTACCTGTTGCGTGGTATCGCGGACATGCAAGGCGTAGACCACTCCAAAAAATGCGGCAATATGAAATACATATCCAAACATCAGGCTCAATTTATCGACCCGATAAAGAGTCAGCTGATAATCAAGAAAAGCGAACTGAACAAGTAGTCCCTCCGGTACCGACCACAGATGAATGGCACTGATAACAGGAATGGCAACCATAATCACACTGCGCAATAAGCCACGGGTTACCAGAACAAGAAGCGCACCTATAAAGAAGGGGACAAACGGAGGTATTTCAAGCATCCACATCTTTAGCACCTGCCTTCAGTTCGCTTTTCTCTTCTTCATTCGCATAATAATCTTCTGGCCGCATCAGGAAACCTCGCATCCAGGTGGAAACCAGCACTAGACAAACACTGCCAATAAAACCATAAATCGGGTAGAAGCCCCATATATTTTCCCAGCTGTGATAAATATGACGATTGATCACAAAATCCAGCCCAAAGAGCAAAAGACAAAGCCCGTAAAACACATATAAAAGGCGTTTCACATTCTTCGGATTATCAAATATATACTGCTTGTCATTATTCATGGGCTGGTTGTTCCCGCATTTCCAAAATGGCCGTAGCCAACTCATATAACGGTTGCGGATAAACAAATAGAGCCAGACAACCAATTGCAGTAATGCTTAGCGCGATTAGAGACGCTAATGGTGCTTCTTTTATCCCGGCATTATCTGCCACAAAACCTTTCCCCGGGAAGAACGCTCGATATGGTATTGGCAACAAATAGGCAATATTGAGCAATGAGCTAATCATCAGCACGACCAAAATAGTCCATTGCGCCGTATCTATTGTCCCCATCAGCAAAAACCACTTGCTCCATGTACCGCCTGTGGGCGGTAGACCAATTATGCTGAGACTGGCAATAAAAAAAGCCGCCATGGTAATGGGCATTTGCCGGCCAATACCACGCATTTCACTGACCTTCGATTTATGGGTCGCGACCAGTATGGCCCCGGCACAGAAAAACAAAGTGATTTTACCGAAGGCATGCATAGCGATATGCATGGAACCACCGATAACCCCAGCTGAGGTGGCAAGCAAGGCGCCGATGGTGACATAACCCAATTGACTAACAGTGGAGTAAGCCAGTCGAGCCTTCAGATTATCCTGGCGCATGGCAACTAGTGAGGCCAACAATACGGTTGCACCTGCCAAATAGAGTAGAAACTGAGTGCTGGGTAATTCCGATAACAAATCAATGCCAAAGATAAACACGCAAATCTTTAACACCGTAAATACTCCGGCTTTTACCACTGCAACCGCGTGTAACAGTGAACTCACCGGGGTTGGCGCGACCATAGCGGCAGGTAGCCACCGATGAAAGGGCATAATGGCCGCTTTACCGATACCAAAAATAAACAATACAAGAATAATAGCTAAAACTGTTTTATTGACGCTGGAATCAAATACACCACCTGGGGTAAGTTCCAGCGTACCGGCCACAAACCATGTACTTATAATGGCGAACAGGAAAAAAGCAATCGAGGTGCTGAGTAATATACCTAGATAAACCCGCCCGCCCTTCTTTGCCTTTTCTGTTCCCGCATGGGTAACCAGTGGATAGGTGGACAGGGTTAGCACTTCGTAAAAAATAAAGAGAGTGAACAGGTTACTAGAAAAGGCTATCCCCATCACACTGCTTATAGCAATGGCAAAACAGATATAAAAGCGGGTTTGATTTTCTTCATGATGCGCCCGCATATAGCCAATTGAATAGACCGTTGTAATCAGCCAGAGGAAACTGGCGATTAAGGCGAAGATCATTCCCAGTGGCTCAATTGAAAAACTCAACTGCAATCCCGGCAGAATCGCCAACCATTGAACACTGATGCTTTCACCAGCCTTGAGACCAAGGTAAAGATTAATCACACAATAAAGTACCGCCAGGCTGGTCACAATAGTGACACCTTCACGCAAATTAGGATTTCTACCAGTGGCCGCGATACCCAAAGTCGCCAGCAGCGGTAAAATTATGGTTAGCTGCAGCATGGTCTCAAGGGAAAGACTCATGGGCTAATTCCTAACAGGCTATGAGCCGCAGCTTGTGCCACCTGAATACTCAGACGCGTATCTATGCCAAAATAAATATTTGCTCCCACCAATAACCAGATGGGTATCAAAAATGCTAATGGAGCTTCCTTGGCCGGCTCCTTACCTGCTACTGGATCTTTGAAATAGGCAGCTTCAATAATTCGCCAAACATAAACTATGGCAAATAAGGAGCCCAGCAGTATAAGTACAGCCACCGGCCACCAGCCATTTTCAATAGAGGCCATTACCAGATACCACTTGCTGACAAAACCAACCGTCAGCGGCACGCCAATTAAACTTAAACCACCCGCAACTATGGCGGCCATGGTAAAGGGCATTTGCCTGCCCAAGCCATTAAAGCTGCTCAGTTGAACACTGCCAATACGGTACATCACCGCTCCTAATGCCAGAAACAGCGCGCCCTTCATCAAGGCATGATTAAACAAATGCAGTAGCGTTGCCATCAGCCCGGCGGTTGTGCCGATACTGAAACCGACAATCATATAACCAACCTGGGCCACACTGGAATAGGCAAACACATGCTTTACATTTTTTTGGTATACAGCAGCCGTTGAGGCCACAAACACCCCGACAAGACCGAGCACCACAAACAGTGTTTGCAACGGTAAGGTGGTGAATGAAAAGGAAATGCCAAAAATCGAATAGGTGAAACGAATAAGTAGATATACGGCAACTTTGGTGGCGGTAGCCGCTAGAAAAGCCGTTACTATTGATGGGGCATAAGCATAGGCGTTAGGCAGCCACAAGTGTAGGGGGAACAGAGCAAGTTTCAGGCACACCCCAACCACAAAAAAAGCAAAAGCGGCAAAGATAGTGCGGGTTTGGGCAACCTCTGGCAGGAGCACAGCCAAATCAGCCATATTCAAAGTGCCAGTCATCTGGTACATAAGGCCGATACTGATCAGAATGAATGTGGCCCCGATTGTACCCATTATCAAATACTGATAGGCAGCCCAGAGGGCGCGCCTGTCTTTGCCCAAGGCAATCAGAGCGTAGGTGGACAGGGAGGATATTTCCAGGAACACGAATACATTAAACACATCCCCAGTTGAAACAATACCCAACAAGCCCGTTAAGGCAAACAAAAACAGAATATAAAAATATATCTGCCGATTTTTAGGGATTTCTTTGTCTATGCTGGTCTGAGCGGCAATTAATACTACAGTGCTCATTGCAGTAATAATTAGCGACAGAAATGCGCTGAGCCTGTCAATTCGGTACTCAATACCCCAAGGGCCACTCCAGCCACCCATCTCGTAGATTATAGGACCTGAAACCATCACCTGCTGCAGCAGGGCCACACTGATGAGAAATGCCAGACCGCTAACGATGAGCGTGAACATCCATACAAGATGCGGCCTCCTCAGAAATAAACACAGAGGTGCCGCCATCAATGGTATAAGAACTTGCAAAGCAGGGAGATGGGTTAACACTCTTTATTATCCTTTATTTGAATCTCTTCTTCCTCGATGCTTCCGTAAGCTTCTTTAATGCGTACGACAATCGCGAGCCCCAGGGCTGTAGTCGCCAGGCTCACCACAATAGCTGTCAGAATTAAAACATGGGTCAAGGGGTTCGAATACAGCTCCACACCCTCGACCAATATGGGCGCCGTGCCGCCGTCGACCTTGCCTAAACTAATATAAAAAATAAAAACAGATGTCTGGAAAATATTCAGACCGATAATTTTCTTGACCAGGTTACCATTGGCAATAACGATGTACAGCCCGATCATCATCAACACCACAACAATCCAGTAATTATAAAGCCCCAATACCGTCGTCACAGCTTATCCCCTTCACTACTAAAGCCTATGCGGCTGGCAAAGTTAAAAAAGATGATGATCACAACCATTGCAACGGCGATACCAACCCCCAACTCAATTAAAAGAATACCCAAATGTTGTCCTGCGACCGGATCAGCAGCCAAAACATTATAATCAAGGAAATTACCCCCGCTCAACATAGAAACCACGCCCACACCGCCATAAAGCAAGACCCCGACAGCAGCGAATAATTGAACAAAAGACTGGTTAATAACGCGGCGCGCCACACTCATGCCAAACAGCATGGCATAAAGAATTATAGCGGCGGCAAAGATAACGCCTGCCTGGAAACCACCCCCGGGCCCGAAGTCTCCGTGGAACTGCACATAAAGGGCGAATAGCAGAATAAAAGGAATCAGTATTTTGCTAACAATACGCACCACCAAGTGCTCTTCATGCATTGATTCGTTAATAGAATCTATTTCAGAATCATCTTTCTCGCGGCGCGAGAATGACAATAAGGCCAGCACCCCGATGCCGGCGGTAAAGATAACAACAACCTCGCCAAAGGTATCAAAACCTCTGTAGCTTGCCAGTACAGAAGTAACAATATTTTCGACACCAATTTCCATAAATGAGTCATTAAGATACCGCTGTACAACATGGAGGTTGGCAGCTGAATTGACATCTCCATAGCTAGGCATATCCAAAGTAGCGTAAATCAATAAAGCACCAGTGACACAAACAACAGTCAAAGCCAATAGAGGCTTATGCCCTGAAGTTTTCTCTGAGCGACCAGTCATTGCAATTGTTGTTAGCATGAGCAATGTGGATATACCAGCCCCTACAGATGCTTCTGTAAATGCCACATCCACGGCATCCATACTTACAAAAAGGCTGGCAGAGAGCAAGCCGTAAATACCCGCCAGCATAGCTACTGCAAACAGGTCCTTCAGCCGCACAATAGCAATAGCTACGCATACCAAAAAAGCCAATAAGGTAATGTCTACTATAAATGAGATGATTTATCTCCAGTTTTGGTTTCTGCTTGAACAAGTAGAGGCTGGAGACCGCTATTCATCGCAGCTTTGGCGATGGCGTGACTTGCAGTAGGGCTAATGAACAGTGTCATCAGCAATATCATTACCAGCTTCATCATTACGATCATTTCTGGGTTTTGCAGCATTAACCCGATTAAGATCATGCTTGCCGCCAGAGTATCAGATACACCTGCCGCATGCATACGAGTATAAAAATCAGGAAATCTAATAATGCCAATTCCGCCCGATAAGCAGAGGAAACTCCCTAATAACAGACACAGTGCACTGCCTATACCAATAACCATATCCATCATGAACTATTTTCCCCTGAATCTTTTTCTTGAATATCATGCTTAAACACCGGGGAGTTGGAAAAACGCAGCACCCCAATCACGCTGATAAAATTAATCAGCGCGTAAACGATGGCAATATCCAGAAATTCAGGTCGCCCCATCACAAAACCTAACAGGGAAATGAGTAGCACCGTTTTTGTACCAAACATATTAACCGCAAGAATACGATCATAAAATGTTGGCCCCAGGAACCCCCGAATGATTGTTAGAGCCATAACAACAAGCATGGCTACGGTTGCAGCTATCAACATAATTTTTCCAGCTTACTTACCCTGCGGTCCATCTCACCAGCTTTTAGGGATTGAATGTTTTCACTTATTAAGGCATGTACTATTAAGCGATCAGCATCAATACTTATCGTTACTGTTCCAGGGGTCAATGTAATTGAGTTTGCATATATTACTTTCCCCATATCAGTCTTTTGGCTTGCGGTAATAGTTGCCAAAGTTGGAGAAATAGAGCCCTTACCAAGCCATATCTTCTTTACTACAGAAATATTTGCCAGAATTATTTCTTTGATGAGCCAGACATAATAAACCAGTATTTTGCCTGAGAGATCCAGCGGCTGTGATTCGTGATCAACCACATTCATTCTGTGTACTATATATACAACGACAACAATGGAAACTGCCCCCAGAGATAAAATGAGCGGGGTATAGTAGCCAGAATTGAGTAGCCAAAAAACCACTAGGCCCAATGATAAACTGATAGTGTATCGCATTAGATTTGCTCTTATCCCTCACATCTGCTCTGGCTTAAATTTCGGAGAGCAGATTACCCAAATATATTAGCTGGTAATGATACCTCAGAAGCCCGAGGGACTAAACAATTTTATCTTTAGAAAATTAAATTTGCAGCTTAATCTATATGCTGGGCTGGAGTTTGGCACGCTTAAACGCCATCAGCTTGAACTGCTGGCAATCGCCATCGATACTGGGGTAACACTCCCAGTGTGGCAAAACCAATGATTAAGCAGAACCCTTATACTCGGAAAATCAATAACCACCAGCGATATAATTACTTAGCTGATCTAATTCCGCTTTCTTCTCAAACAGCAAGTATTTAACTACATCACCAATTGAAATAATTCCGCAGAGCGATCCATCATCCAGTATTGGCAAATGCCGGTAGCGATTTCTGGTCATCAACTCCATGCAGTACTCAAGATCATCATCCAAAGTCGCACACAGTACTGGGCTGGACATGACTTCAGATAGTGTCGTTTTTCTTGAGGAGCGGAATTTAAGTGCAATTTTGCGCATGTAGTCGCGCTCTGAAAACACACCGATAAGCTCTTCATCCTCAACTACCAACAGGGCGCCAACATTGCGTTGCGCCATCATTCTAATAGCCTCGAAAACCGTGCTTGAAGGTGGGACAGTAATTACATTCTGCCCTTTTATTTGGAGAATTTCCCTTAAAGTGCTCATATCAATTACCTCAGACTGAGGCTTAAATTTACGCCTGTCTGAGGGAAAACGCAAGTCGATGTGCCTGCGGGGTGCGTGAATTCCGGGTCGCGATGGGCATTTGCGGGACTAAAGCCCCACTTCCGGAGGTCGGTTATTCTCGGTCGATTACTTCAAAGTCGCCCTCAATTACTTCACCGGTGGTGGGCTTAGGTGGGCTCTGGCTTGACTGCTGCTGAGTGGACTTTACAGCCTGGCTCATAGCCTCATTCATCTGTTTGCTGACTTTCCGTAGCCGCCAGGACATAAATACCCCGCCAACTAATGCAATAGCTAAAAATATCAAAAAGAACACAAACCCAAAGGCTATTACCAGCACTGCCAGTACTGCTGTGAGCACCAGTGCTATTGCCCTTACAAAAGGGTTAGATGGCGGTTGTGGCGAGCCTGAATTCAAATAAAGTGGCATAAGTGTTCCAAAATATCCTGAACTAGATAGATTGGGCTGGTTTATCTGCTTTTCAATCATCTGTTGCTGAAAAACCCTAGTACCTATGGGAAATTCTTTTGCAACCATAGCGATATATGCGTGAAGTAATCATCGATAACTTCATCGGCAGACAAAACAATATTCAACGGCTGCCGAAACCTCTCCCTCATAATCGGTTTTTGCTGGCGTTATTTCCAGAATTTCCGCAGTCTTAGTGCTTGCTTGCAATCTTTAGTATAACAGCCAAGCTTTTTCTAACATCCTGTGAGTCAGTTTGCCAATTACTAACACTAATACGCATCGCAGTAACACCCCTCCAAATAGTTTGACCAACCCAGCAAGTACCTTCTTTCTGAACCGCATCAAGAATGCTCAAGTTAACTTCATCTGAACCAAAGTTTACTACCACCTGATTCATCACCACCTCATTCATAACCTCATAACCAGCCGCAGTAAAGGCTGTGGCAAACTCTCTGGCGCAGGCACAACAGCGATCAACTAACTCTTCAACCCCTGACTGGCCAAGATGGTGCAAGACCGCATAAATATCCAGCCCTCTGGCCCGCCTTGATAGTTCAGGGGTATAATCTGACGGGTTCCTGCCGGCGTTCTCAGTGGGTAAATAAGCAGCAGTTGCAGGTGTGGTTTTCTCAAGCCCAGTGTTTTGATCCCAAATTGTCCCTAGCCAATTAGCGGCAATACTAACCGGATACGAGCCGCCAATCACAAAGCCAAAAAATCTTGAAGAGGCCATTTTCATGGTAGCCGGGGCAACTAGGGCATTCAGTTTCTCAATTACTTCAAGCTCATCTACTTGATTGTGTTGTAGCTCAAAATCCAGCTCCTTCAGATTCGCCCGATCCTTATCGCTAACCTGAATCGCCTTATCATTCATGCTTTCTAAAAATGATACTGAAAATTGTTTGGTTTTATTTAATATTTTTTGTATTTTCATTTGCTCAAAACATAAGGTTCAGAACCAGCAGCATTACCACCAAAAATAACACGCTCATTATGCTTCCCACCTTCACATAGTCTTTCACTGTATAACCACCTGGGCCCATAATCAGGGCATTAACCTGATGGGTCGGGATAATGAAAGCATTGGAAGTTGAAAGGCCGATGATCAAAGCATACATAAGCGGGTTACCGTTGGTTGCTAACGCCAGGCTAATGGCAATGGGTACCAGAATTGTGGTTGCCCCGACATTTGACATTATCAATGTGAACAGGGTTGCCATAACCGCCAGGGTAATTTGCAGGGTGAGGTCTGAAGGGTGCCCTAATATCATCAATACTTGCTGGGCAATCCAGGCTGCGGTGCCGGTAAAGAGCATAGCTTGCCCCAGCGGGATAAGGCTGGCGAGCAGGAATACTGTTTTCCAGCTAACTGCGGCGTAGGCCTCGTCCATACTCAGGACTCTGGTTAAAACCATACCAATGGCGCCAACCAGTAAAGAAATAGATAGCTGAAAATCGGTAAATAGAATCATGAATAATGAAATTGAGAAAAACAACAATGCCGGAACCACCTTATTCGGGCGCTGCTCTTGTGCGGGCAAATCGGTGGCGACTATAAAGTCCCGCTCTTTGGCCAATACTGCCAAATCTCTCCAGGTACTATGACTTACCAATGAGTCACCTAATTCCAGCTTAACCTGGCGCACATCTTCGGTAATCACTTCCGCCTGCCGATTTATAGCCAGAACTGAGATTCCATAGCGTTTGCGCAGCTGCACTTCAGCCACAGTTTTACCGATTAAATTTGATCCCGGCGGAATCACCACTTCCGATATACCCGCCCGCGCAGGATTAAACAGGCCGGCAAAGGCTTTCAGCCGTGGCTGCGCCCGGCAATGGGTTGCCAGTGCAAATTCACCTACCTGCTTACGCGTTCCCATTACCCCAAGAATTGACCCCAACCAGATCATCTCATCTGCCGGCGGCCCCAGACGGGGTTCATCAGTATTACGAATACCTAACAGCAATGGAGCCCCAGGGAGTTTTTCGGCATCGCCTATTTTCATTCCTACCAGAGGGCTATCAACCGTTACCAACAACTCATATACATTGCCTTTGATTCCATATACTTCTGAAAAATAGCTTTTGGTTTTGGCTTTCTTTTTGCTTTTCTTCAGCTCCGTAACCGGCAATAAACGCCGGCCAAAGAGTAGAAAAAATAAAATCCCGGTAGCCAACAACGCCAAGCCTACTGGGGTGACATCAAAAAGATGAAATCCGTCCATAGTCTGAGCACCGGGGGGCAAGGTTTCGTTGGCATCATCAATCAAATCATTGAGTAGAATCAATGGCGATGAACCAACCATGGTCAAAGTACCGCCCAGAATGGCGCAAAAACCCATTGGCATTAGCAAGCGGTTTTGATGAATTTCGGTGCGCCCGGAAATTCGGCTAACTACTGGCATAAATAATGCCGTAGCTCCAACATTTTGCATAAACCCGGAAATAATCCCCACGGAACCGGAAACCAGAGTCATAATTCGACTTTCTGTAGAACCGCCAAGCTTGAGGATTTTAGCTGCCACCACATTCATCACCCCGGTACGATCCAGACCCTCGCCCAGAATCATTACCGCAATGATGGAAATTACCGCATTAGAGGCAAAGCCATCAAACAAATCATTAGCTGGCACCAGATCGGTTAAGCCCAGCAGAACCAGAATAATAATCGCGGCCACATCAACCCGGATTTTAAGCCGCTCGAACACAAACAGCACTACCGTCAATACCAGTATCCCAAGTACTAGCATCATATCGCTGGTTAGTGTGAGTCCGCCTTCCATTCCTTGTTAATGCTCCGTTTTTATTCTAAAACAACATGCGCCAATGGTTATTTGCGTACAAAAATTAAATCCCAAACTCCATGCCCAAGCCGCAATCCGCGCCGCTCAAAATGGGTCTCCGGCCGCCAGTCTGGACGCTTAATATAATCCATACTAGCTGAAAGGTTGCTGAATACCGAATGTGCCTGCGCTACTGCCAACATGGATTCGGCATATTCTTGCCAGTCGGTCGCCATATGCAAGCGCCCACCAATGGCTAATTTTCTTGCTAACAGATCCAGGAAAGCTGGCTGTACTATCCGGCGTTTGTGGTGGCGTTTTTTGGGCCAGGGGTCGGGGAAATACAAACGCAACTCCGATAAACTTTGATCCGCGATCATTTGCTCCAGCACATCAATTGCATCTACGCAAACCAAACGGACATTCTGCAAACCCTGCTTTTCGATCTTCTGTAATGCCGCACCTACTCCTGGTGGATGCACTTCAATCCCAATAAAATTGCGTTCCGGCTCCAGAGCTGCCATATGCACCAGGGCATCGCCATTGCCAAAACCGATTTCAAATACCAGCTCACCAGGGCGACCAAAAACCTCTTCCCAGTCAACCAACTGCGCCTGCCAATCGACCCCATATAGAGGCCATAGAGTTTCCAGCGCTCTGGTCTGAGCACTGGTCAGGCGACCCTGCCTAAGCACAAAGCTACGGATCGGGCGGCGACCGGGTTTACGCTCGGAAAATGGGTTAGAGTCTGCCATGCGCTTAGAAAAAAGCACCATTTATAGGCGCGGAAAATAAAATAAATCTGGCTCCAGCATTAAGGCTAAGCATAAACATTAATCAGTATTTTCCAGTAAGGTCGAGAAAATCGCCATCCGTGCCGGCACACCCATTGCCACCTGCTGGCGAATCAATGATTGTGACCCATCAGCAACCGCATCACTAATCTCAACCCCCCGATTAACCGGACCAGGATGCAAGACTACACAATCTGCATTTGCCAATTGCAGTCGCTCAGTATTCAAGCCCCAACGCTGCTGATATTGAAGTATATCTGGCAACTTGGGCGCAGTAATTCGCTCATGCTGTATCCGCAACATCATCACGGCATTCGCGCCAGCAATGGCAGCATCAAAATCTTCAGTCATAAGACTGGCATTTTCAGGTTGCGCATCGGGTAACAACTGTTTAGGCCCCACCAGACGAATATCCTCTACCCCAAGCCGTGGCAACAATTCCAAGGCCGAGGCTGCAACCCGCGAATGTCTGATATCCCCGGCTATCACTAAGCGCAAACCATCAAGTTTGCCAAAGGCCGACTGCAACACCGCAGCATCCAACAATGCCTGGCTGGGATGCAGATTATCGCCATCACCAGCATTAACCAACTGTAAGCCCGGGGCAGACTCAGCCACTAACTGCTCCAACACGCCGGGCTGTGAATGCCGAACCACGGCAATATCTACCCCTATTGCTGCCAGGGTTTCCAGTGTGTCTCGCAGGTTCTCGCCTTTCTCGATGGAAGAGTTAGAGGCGCTAACATTAACCACATCCATACCCAGCCGCCGTGCGGCGACCTCAAACGATACTCTGGTGCGGGTACTGGCCTCATAAAACAAATTAGCCACCATTCGCCCGACCAACAAACTACTGCCACCCAAAACCATTGGGCTGAGGCTGTATTCACGAGTCCGTTGCAGCAACGCCTCGATCTGGGTGTCACTTAACTGTTTGCAGGAAAGAAAATTTCGCATAAGCGATATTTTAACCTGATAAACCAAGCGACTTTAAGTTTAATTATGTTAGATGCGAGTGCTGCAACCAATGCTCGGTAATCAGTCTGGCTGCCGCGGCATCCAAGGTTTTGGCCGCTTTGCGTGTTACGCCGCCTTGTTGGCGTAGACTTTTGAATTGCTCGCTAGCATCCATCGAAGTAAAGCGTTCATCTTGTAGCTCTACTGGCAAGCCAAAACGACCGTGTAAGCGCCCGGCGAATTTGCGGGCAGCTTTTGAGGTATCTGTTTCTTCGCCATCTAAATCAAGCGGCAGGCCAACGATTAGAAGCACTGGTTTCCACTCTGTTAGTAAATCTTCAATTGCAAGCCATAACTCCGGTGGATTGTTCTTTACCACTACCAGTGAGCTGGCCGTGCCACTGATAAGCTGACCTACGGCTACACCGATACGCTTGCTACCATAGTCAAACCCCAGAATCAGTCCAGCGGCTGGCTTGGGTTTAGCCGAATTCATTTTCAGGCGCTGCCAACCTGGTTGGTTAACTGATTGATATTGATACCAAGCTTGTCTACAGAGCTTTTCCAACGCTCGCTAGTATGACGATTAAAGATAATCTCGTTATCTGCATCCACAGTTAGCCAGGCATTTTCACGCAGTTCATTTTCCAACTGCCCTTCTGACCAACCGGCGTAACCAAGTGCCACTAGGTACTTTTCTGGGCCTTCGCCAGCTGCAATTGCTGCCAGTACATCACGCGAACTGGTCACCATTAACTCATCGCCAAGGCGTAGGGATGAATCCCATTGCTGGTCCGGTGTATGCACCACGAAACCCCGCTCAGGATGTACCGGG
>JAJRYF010000016.1 GCA_024275935.1 Gammaproteobacteria bacterium
CCCGGCAGCGATGAAATGTCTGGTGAAAGATAAAGAAGCGATGCTGGCCTTTTATGATTTTCCGGCCATGCACTGGCAACATATCCGAACCAGCAACCCGATCGAGTCGGTATTTGCTACAGTCAGGCTGAGAACGACCCGGACCAAGAGCTGTGGCAGTCGAAAAACCACTTTATCGATGACCTGGAAACTGATGACGACAGCACAGAATAAGTGGAGTCGTTTGAGGGGTTACCGGCTGCTTGTCGATATTATCAGAGGCGTGAAATTTAAGGACGGAAAAGAAGTTATACAAGATCAATTGCAGGAGGCGGCTTAAACGGCCATACACCAGATTTGACTATAGCTAATAGCTCGCAAGAAAGTCTAAGACCGACCATAAATTTCTACGGTTGTAGATTTATCACAGTGATGCCGTATTCTGAATAAATTCTGCTAGGTGCTCCCCTGGGTGGATTGGTTTTATGGGCATTATAATTTCCTAGTAGTGGCTGCTAGTTTGCGTATGGTTGGAATTTCCCCCTGCGGTTCCGGGTTTAACCTAATCGCGGCAAGAAGTGTATCTGCTGCCTGTTGGGCAGCACTGGTATCGGCTGCGTGGATCCAGGCTATTGGTTCTTTTGTATCTACTGGGGTTCCAACCTGGGGTAGCCCACGCAAGCCGACACTTGGATCTATTTGTTGATCCGGGGTATGCCGGCCGCCGCCTAGATCGACCACAGTTAGCCCGACTTGGCGAACATCGATGGATTCTACAAAGCCGGATTGACTGGCGAAAATTGGTTCAATTACCTTAGCTGCAGGCAAGTGTTGCTGGCTGGCTTCAATTAAGTTAACTGGCCCGCCCTGGGCGTGGATCATTCGCTGAAATATTTCTGCGGCTTGGCCGCTGGCAATAACTGCTTCAAGTTTGCTTCTCGCCATGTCGCTATCGTCAGCCAGCTTGCCTAGCACCAGCAAGTCAGCCGCGAGAGTGTAAACTACATCAGCCAGGCTTTGCCGGGGCTTATCGCCACGCAAAAAAGCCAGAGTTTCTTCTATTTCCAGAGAGTTGCCAGCATTCCATGCCAATGGTTGGGACATATCGGTAAGCCAGGCGTTGCAGCGCATACCGCAGGTATCGGCAGTGCTGGTAATGGCCTTGGCTAATTGGGTTGCGGAGGCAGTATCGCGTAAAAACGCGCCATTGCCAACTTTAATATCCATGACTAAAGCATCTAACCCTTCGGCGAGCTTCTTGGAAAGAATTGAGGCGGTAATTAAAGGAATAGAGTCAACGGTTGCGGTTACATCCCGTACCGCATAAAAGCGTCGGTCGGCGGGTGCTAGCTGCGCGGTTTGACCTACAATTGCAATTCCATTTTGCTTTACCAAGGCCTGAAATTGGGCTGTTTCCAGCTGAATTTGTAAGCCGGGAATGCTTTCCAGTTTATCCAGAGTGCCGCCGGTATGCCCAAGGCCCTTGCCCGCGATCATGGGTATATACCCACCGCAGGCGGCAACCATGGGGGCAAGAATCAGGCTCACCATATCGCCAACCCCGCCGGTGGAATGTTTGTCCAGAACCGGGCCGTTAAGATTTATTTGCGACCAGTCGAGCACATCGCCGGAATCGCGCATAGCCAGAGTCATGGTGGTGCACTCACTGGTATTCATGCCGCGTAGCCAAGTTGCCATAGTGAATGCGCCTATTTGGGCATTGCTAATGCTTTGATCAGCAACTCCGGCAACAAATTGTTGAATTTCAGCTGTACTTAAAGTTTTATTGTCGCGTTTGTTTTGAATAGTTTGCGCGGCTGAGAATATCGGCTGGCTCAAGGGCGATCTCCAGTATTTATATTGTTCATTGTCTCAGCCGAAAGCTTGGCTGGTTATTATAGTCAATTATTTGGTATTGGCGTAACCATTCTCGGGCATCCTGGGCATCTTCTTCAAACCATGCCCTGGCTGAACCAAGGCGAAAGGTATAGCCCCATGTGTCCATGTCTTGCCACATTCGTTGGCGATTACAGCCAGTAATCTCATCTGCTAATAAAATTTGCAGGTAACAAACCCCGTTTTCTTCAGCATAATCGCCACCCGCATTGGTGTGTAAACCCTGGCGGCGCTCGGAATCCATACAAATATAGTGACAGGCCTCGTGCAAGATTGAATGCAGGGGTGTGTCGTTGCGACAAATAATACGGCTTCCAATCAAGCCAGCTTCGCTATCGCCCCAGAAGCTACCGGGTATATTGGAGTCATTGGTTAATTCCAGAGTAATCTGGAAGCGCTGAAGTAGTTGCTCTAAAGAGGCGTGATCTGTATCTGCATATACTTGCACTTCAACGGGTAGTGCTTGATTACGGATTTTGTTCATGCTGGTGAATATAGCAGAGCCGAGCAGAAAATGATTGCTCGATCCATTACTATTTACGCATACAATTTGCTGATAAGTGTATATCCTATACATTAATGAACATTAATTCACAAAATGCAGAGCCAAGCTCCCACATGGTTGGCAGTTATGCGCCGATTGATCTATTAAAGTATGCCGGGCTGATTACCTGGGTGGCGGTGGCGATTCCATTACTGTTTCACTATTGGATTTATCCGGATCCACTACCAGTAGGGTTACTAATGCTTTGGGGTGGATTGCAGCTGATCTTTGGAGTTGCATACTGGTATTTGGCAAGACAACTCCCAGTTAGGGTTGCCGCGTGGCAAGGTCTGTCGTTACTGGTTTTGATGGTAGGTAGTGCCTTGCTTATCTCGTACTTGAGTCAGACGGCATTGGGTGCAATCTTATTATTGATTGTGGCCGGGTTGCTGCCCTGGGTGCTGTCGTTCTCTGGTAGTCTTATCTGGTTGATAGGGCAAAATATTGTTTTGGCATGGGTTATTTCCATGATTCCCGGAGTGACTCCGGGAAATGCAGTGCTGCTTTCGGTTATTTTTCTGAGTGTTACCATTTTGGCATTTATAACTTCGTTGGTCGGTCTGCGGAATATTCGTGCTCGTAATGCCTTGGCAGTGGTGAACTCTGAACTGCTGTCAACCCAAACATTGCTGGCTGAAAACACGCGGATTGCAGAGCGGGTTAGAATTGCGCGTGAACTACATGACTTGGTTGGCCATCACTTGACTGCCTTGACTCTAAATCTGGAAGTTGTAACCCATATGGTTGAGGGTAAAACTTTGCAGCATGTACAGCAAGCGCACTCCCTAGCCAAATTATTACTGGCAGATGTGCGCGAGGTTGTTAGTGAGATGCGCGATGATGATAGTGTTGATTTGCAGCAGGCGCTGGAGACCTTGACCAGAGGTGTGCCTGAGCCAAAAGTACATCTACAATTACCCGAACAGATGGTAATCACCGACCCGATGCACGCCCAAATATTACTGCGCTGTGTGCAGGAGATGGTTACCAACTGCGTGCGTCATGCCCGGGCAAATAATTTATGGATTAGCATAGAAGTGATAGAAAATCAGATAATTCTAACTGCCAAAGACGATGGCCGGGGTACCGATAAGGGGCATATGGGTAATGGTCTTGCAGGTATGGCAGAGCGAGTAGAGCAGCTAGATGGAACGCTTTCGATAAAATCCAGCCCAGGGCAGGGCTTTGAATTGAATATTACACTACCCGAGGAGCAATGATGATTAAAGTGATGTTGGTTGATGACCAAAATTTAGTGCGCAAGGGCTTGCAGTCATTGCTGGCGTTGTCTGACAAAATTGAAGTAATCGCTGAGGCTGTAGATGGGGCAGATGCTATAGAAAAAATCCCACAAACAGATGTAGATGTGGTACTGCTGGATATGCGCATGCCCGGACTCAATGGCCTGGATGTATTAGAACAGTTGTCTGCCAGCGAGCAGTTGCCAGCGACTATTATTCTAACTACTTTTGATGATGACGAGTTGGTGCTGAAAGGTATAGAGTTTGGTGCGCGGGGTTTTTTGCTCAAAGATATTTCATTGGTTGACCTGGTAGATGCAATCGAGAAAGTGCATGCTGGTGAGTCTATAGTTCAACCGGTACTTACCAAGCGCCTGCTGAAAGGACTAGAGAGTTCTTCGCCAGAGTTCATGAGTTTGGAGAGGCCTGATCCGCTAACCGAACGGGAAACCGAGATATTGCGTCTGATGTCGGGCGGCTTCAGCAATAAAGAAATTGCCAGAGCCCTGGATGTGGCCGAGGGTACAGTTAAGAATCATGTTTCCAATATTCTTTCAAAACTGGGGGTGCGCGACCGTACCAGAGCAGTGTTAAAAGCCTTCGAGTTAAAGTTGATCTAAACTCTTATTTCTCAGGAAGCCTTATCGAGGTAGTCAAACTCACGCTTCAGGTTGCTACTGCGATCGGTGACAATAGCCTCAAGCGTTTCGATTCTGCTGCGTAACTCAGACTCCATAGTATCAAGGCGTTGATTTAGAGCATCAAGCTGGGTGTTGTTGGCAGCCCTGCTCTTGTTTTTGCTGTGGCTTTCAAAAACCCCAGCAATAATGCCGACTATCGCTATTAAAGCAATCATGGTCCACAAAGTCATAGAAATATCTCCCGTTAGTTGATCATGTATTTATCATGCCAGCTAAGCGCAGCTAGTAACAGTGTCAGAAGTCACATATTTAATGCCCACCTTGCGCATCCCCATGACCACCAGTGGATTCGTGAGTATCTTTGTCACCGTCTTTAGTTGTTTGTTGATCCAGCCTGCGATAATCAGATTCACTCATTCCCGGCATAGCCTTTATAAATGCCACGATGTCCCATAACTCTTCATCGCTGTGAGTTATTCCCCAGGCAGGCATTCCGGTCATGCGGATACCATTCTTTATGACCCAGAATATCTCGGCAGCTGACATGTGTTCGGCTACTTCTAGTAGTTCTGGTGGCTCTGGATTTAAACCTTTCTCAACTGGTGACGCTTTTGTCCCTGGGAGTGCATGACAAGCTACGCACATATCTTGATAACTACGAAAGCCATTGTCAATTTGCTCAAGACCTTTGGTTGGCGGTACCACGATGGACTTTGCGCGCCGCTTAACGGATTTCTCACGCGCTGTAACCAACACCCAGCGTAAGGGGGGCGGGTCTTTCCATGCCACCGCGACATTGAACGCGCCAGTGTATATTATCGCCAGTCCGGTTATACCTGCCAGAGCAATGGCAATGACTAATGTAGTAATGACTGTTTTCATAAGCTGACCTTTACTGTTGCTGCTTTTGCGGAATCCCGTGTGTTGCTTAAACGAACACAGGTATTATTAGTACCACTAACTTGGATAATACCGCAATTTCTGAGGATATGTATGTTAGTGATATCTACACCATAAATCAGCTGAGTAATCAACACTCAATATGTCAAAGTTATTTAGTCATCAGGCGCTTCAAAACTATTGATAAATATGATGTCATTAGTACAGATCACCGTTACATTATTAATATCAACACCTGTTAGTGTTCCAGAGCCATTGGCCACTGTGCAAGCTTGGGTGGCAGGTTGGCTCGATATCGTGACTTCATAGCTTGAGCCATCATGCTGCGCTGAAAAGGTAAACGGCCCATTCATATTCCGGGTGATCTCATCTGCGCCATTGTTTTGCAGGCTTATACTGCCAACCAGACCAGAAATATTACCACCTACTAAACTCTCAGGTGGATTGCTAAACACATAAGCGGCACCAGACCCACTGGCTGAATTATTAGACTGATCGCCATTCACGCCCGTGGCGCTGCTGTCTTCGCTACCTGCCCCAATCACCAAAGTGCCTCCAGAGATCGAAACCGATAACCCAAAGACATCACCGGCATCCGTATTGATCGCCTTCAGATAAGCCTGTTGGCTCCAGTTGGTACCACTGCGGGTGAACACATAGGCGGCGCCTGACCCATCGGCTGCATTATTAGATTGATCGCCATTCACTCCTGTGGCGTTGCTGTCTTCGCCAGTGGCCCCAATCACCAGGGTATCTCCAGAGATCGCGACCGATC
>JAJRYF010000017.1 GCA_024275935.1 Gammaproteobacteria bacterium
ACAATTGAAACCCCATGCTTTATGCCGGTAGGTACCTACGGTACGGTAAAGGCAATGACTCCGGAGGAACTGCTTGATATTGGTGCTGAAATTATTCTCGGCAACACCTTTCACCTGATGCGCAGGCCGGGCGTTGAAGTAATTGAGGCGCATGGTGGCTTGCATGATTTCACCCATTGGCAAGGGCCTATATTGACTGATTCTGGTGGATTTCAGGTTTGGTCATTGGCCGAGAGGCGTAAAATCACAGAACAAGGGGTGGAGTTTGCCTCACCAGTAGATGGCTCGCGGGTTTTTCTGGGGCCGGAGGAATCAATGGCGGTGCAAAAGTCATTAGATTCAGATATCGTCATGATTTTTGATGAATGCACCCCGTATCCGGCTACTGAACAACAGGCGAGGGATTCAATGGAGCTATCCCTGCGCTGGGCCGCACGCTCGAAAGCCGCGCATGCGGGTAATGATGCAGCCCTGTTCGGTATAGTTCAGGGTAGCATGTATGCCCAGTTACGCCAGCAATCAGCTAAAGGATTGGCGGCTATCGAGTTTGATGGTTATGCAATTGGTGGTTTGTCAGTTGGTGAGCCAAAGGATGAACGAGAGGCGGTGCTGGAGGCAACTCTGCCATATTTGCCAGCGGATAAGCCGCGTTATTTGATGGGGGTCGGTAGGCCGGAGGATCTGGTTGAGGCAGTGCGCCGGGGTGTGGATATGTTTGATTGTGTGATGCCTACCAGAAATGCCCGCAATGGCTATATATTTACCCGCTACGGAACCTTGAAAATTCGCAATGCCAGATACGAGAAAGATACCCGGCCGCTGGATGAAACCTGCGCTTGTTATACCTGTAAGAATTACTCCAGGTCTTATCTTCGGCACCTTAATCGGTGTAACGAAATACTCGCTTCGCGGCTGGCAACGATGCATAATTTGTATTTTTATCAGCAGATTATGGCGCAAGTGCGAGCAGCTATTGAGGCTGATGAATTTTCAACTTGGGCTGAGAGTTTTTACGCTGATATAGCGGTTGGAATAGTGGGCTGATTTTAATATAGCCCTTGAATGCTGAGTTTATACCCCCAATCTGTAAATAAGCTGCCCGTTTATGTCATAATTGACAGTTGGCAAACCAATAATTATTAGAATCGTACTTCGCTTTGTTAGGTTTACGGTTTTTTTAAATAAATCAATACTATGAGGCTCGTTATGGACATTTTTGATCTACTTATCCCTTCCGCTTATGCGCAAGACGCTGCGGCTGAACCAAGCGCATTTATTAGCTTGCTACCGCTAATTGCTATTTTCATCATCTTTTATTTTTTGATGATCAGGCCACAAATGAAACGCGCCAAAGAGCATCGGGCTCTGGTAGCGGCTCTTAACGCCGGTGATGAAGTAGTTACCAACGGTGGCTTGCTTGGAAAAATCATCAAGGTAGAAGATTCATTTGTTGATCTTGAGCTGACTAAAGATGTAGTGATTAAAGTCCAGCGGCATGCAGTTTCCGGCTTGCTACCTAAAGGCACCGTTTAATAATAATTCCAGTTTATTAAAGAGTAAAAATAATGAATCAATTCCCTCGCTGGAAATATATCCTGATTGCAATATTACTGGTGGTTGGTGCAATTTATGCTGCGCCTAACCTTTCTGGTGATAACCCTGCGGTACAGGTTTCGCATGACAAGGGGTTTAATCTGCCTGTAGAGATTAGAGACTCAATTAACAGTGCTCTGACGGCAGACGATATCCCTGTGCTGGCATCTGAAACAACTCCAGCTAGGTTGTTATTTCGGTTTAACAATACTGAAGAGCAACTTAGAGCAGCCGATAGTATCAAGGCTGCGTTAGGTGATGAGTATGTGGTGGCACTTAATTTGGCGCCAGCCACACCTGATTGGTTGCGCAATTTAGGCGCTGACCCGATGGTACTTGGCCTGGATTTGCAGGGTGGGGTGCACTTTTTGATGCAAGTTGACATGAAAACCGCTGCCTCGCAGCAGTTGGATCGATTTGTGGACGATATTCGGGTGTCTTTGCGCGATTACAAAATTCGGTATAAATCTGTACGCCACGACAATCAGGGGATTTTGGTTGAGTTACGCAGCCTCGAAGATAGAGATAAATCTCTAACCACTATCAATAATGATAGTGGGCTCAATGTACTTACAGTTAAAGAGATAGCTGGGGCAGACAGCTTTAACTTGCGGATCACCGTACCAGATACAGTGTTACAGGAATTAAAAGACACCGCCTTGCAGCAAAACATTATTACCCTGCGAAACCGGGTAAATGAATTGGGTGTGGCCGAACCGGTAGTGCAGCAGCAAGGCGGCGACCGGATTGTGGTGCAATTGCCTGGGGTACAAGATACCGCCCGTGCCAAGAAGATTCTTGGGGCTACAGCCACCTTAGAGTACCGCGCGGTTGATGAAACTGCTAATCCAGTTACTGCATTACAAACCGGCAGAATTCCACCTACTTCAAGATTGTATTATGAGCGTGATGGCAGCCCAGTATTATTGAAAAAACGGATGATTGTATCTGGCGACCAATTAACTGGCGCTTCAGCTGGCTTTGACCAACGCTCAGGGTCACCATCAGTAACAGTAACTCTGGATGGTGTTGGTGCCAAGCGCATGCTCGACTTTAGCCGGAATAATGTCGGTAACCGTATGGGTGTGGTGTTTATTGAAAACAAACCTGGTGGAATTAGAACCGAAGAAGTTATTTCAGTGGCAGTTATCAGGGAACCGCTCGGGTCGCGCTTTCAGACCTCGGGTCTGGATTCAGTCGATGAAGCTGGTCAATTAGCGTTGTTGTTACGCGCTGGTGCGTTAGCCGCGCCGGTAGAAATTATTGAAGAACGCACAGTTGGACCCAGCCTGGGTCAAGATAATATTGAAAAAGGCTTTAAGTCGGTAGTTATAGGCTTTGTGTTGGTGCTGATTTTTATGGCTCTTTATTATAAAGTTTTTGGCATGATTGCTAATGTTGCGCTGTTTGTTAACCTGGTATTTATTGTCGCAATGTTATCCCTGCTTGGCGCTACGCTTACCTTGCCAGGTATCGCCGGTATAGTGTTGACTGTAGGTATGGCAGTGGATGCCAATGTGCTTATTTTTGAGCGGATTAGAGAGGAGTTACGCAACGGGAATACCCCGCTGGCATCAATTCGCTCCGGTTACGACAAGGCTTTTTCGACCATTGCCGATGCTAATATCACCACCTTGATTGCCGCGATAGTATTGTTCGCTTTCGGTACCGGGCCAATCAAAGGCTTTGCGGTAACTTTATCGCTGGGTATTATTTCATCCATGTTCACTGCTATTGTTTTGACTCGCGCACTGGTCAATTTGATTTATGGCAGGCGAGCTAAAGTTAGCAAGTTGTCGATATAAGATTACGGGAAATAGATAAATGGAAATTTTAAAAAATATAAATATCGACTTTATGCGCCACCGCTGGTTGGCCATTGGCTTCTCCAGTATTTTACTGGTAGTGGGCATTGGTTCATTGATAACCAAAGGCCTAAATTTTGGCCTCGACTTTACTGGCGGTACGCTGATTGAAGTAATTTACGACAAGGCGCCCAAGCTTGAAGCAGTTAGAACCAGCTTGAAAGATGCGGGTCTCAGCGATGCCGTAGTGCAAACCTTTGGTAGTGCTAACGATATAGTAGTCAGGTTGGCGGCTAGTGGCGAAACCAGTAATGCGGAAGTCTCCAGCAGGGTACTAGCGGCGCTGGGCGACGGGGTTGAAATGCGCCGGGTTGAATTTGTTGGGCCTCAGGTCGGTGAGGAGCTGGCTGAACAGGGCGGCCTGGCATTGCTTTGGGTTTTGGCCGGAGTTTTTGTTTACATTATGTTTCGTTTTCAGTGGCGGTTTTCGGTTGGTGCTGTAGTTGCCCTGGTGCACGATGTTTTGATTACAGTAGGTATTTTGTCACTCCTTCAAATTGAATTTGATTTAACTGTGGTAGCAGCTTTGCTCGCGGCAATTGGTTACTCTTTGAACGATACCATTGTGCTATATGACCGGATTCGTGAGAATTTCCGACGCTTGCGTAAAGATGGCCCTACCGAGGTAGTTAATATTTCTATTAATCAAACCTTAGCGCGTACCATGGTAACTTCTTTGACCACCATTATGGTACTGCTGGCACTATTCTATTTCGGTGGGGAAATTATTCATAGCTTTGCGTTTACACTATTGGTTGGTGTGCTTATTGGTACGTATTCTTCCGTCTTTGTGGCCAGTGCAGCTATTTTGCACCTTGGCGTAAGCAAGCAAGATTTGCTTGTTATTACCAAAGAGAATCCGGAGATAGACGCGCTGCCGTAGTAAGGTTTGCTCAGAATGGAAACTACCGGTGCGCTTGACGGCACCCTACGGCTCACTGCGCTCTCTCGTAGGGTGAGTTAGCAGTAGGCGTAACGCACCGGTTTATTAAGGTTTGGCAATAAGCGGTTGCAAACTTGCCATTAATTTGTAAGGAGCGGCGATAACATTTCCACCGCGTTCGAGACTGTCATTACCCTGGAAGTCGACAACTACACCACCAGCCTCACGCACCAGAAGTATGCCTGCGGCTATATCCCAGCGATCCAGGCCCATCTCCCAGTATCCATCTACGCGGCCTGCAGCCACATAAGCAAGATCAAGGGCTGCGCTACCAGTTCTACGGATGTCTTCAATTTCAGGAAACACTGCATTGAGGATATTTATAGACTCTGCCAAATGGCGGCGTTTACGAAATGGCAAGGCAGTTGCCATAATTGCCCCGGAAAGGTCGTTTAGTTTGCTCACCCGCAAGCGCTGATCATTCATAAACGCGCCGCGCCCCCGACTGCTGCTAAATAGTTCTTCTTTAATCGGGTCGTAAATTACTGCACTTTCCAGGCGGCCTTTAAACTGATAGGCAATTGAAATGGCGTAATGAGGAATGCCGTGAAGAAAGTTACTGGTACCATCTAGTGGGTCAATGATCCAGAGCGAGTCACTTTCTCCAGCGGCGCCACCTTCTTCAGCCAGGATTGCATGTTCTGGGTAGAATTTGCGGATATGGCTTACAATTGCATACTCACAGGCTTTATCAACCTCGGTAACATAATCGTTACGAGTTTTACGATTTACTTGTATCCGCTCTATTTTAGGTAGATATCGGTGTATGATATCCCCGGCTTTACGGGCGGCTTCGATGGCAATGTTAAGGGCAGCTTCAGACATGATAATCAGACATTTAATTGACTTAAAGAACAGTCGCAAAGGATAGCAGATTGCAGCAGACTATGGCAGAGCAACTCAATAATATTCGTATAATCCTTATAAATACCACCCATCCCGGGAATATTGGCTCTGTAGCACGGGCGATGAAAGTGATGGGCTTGAGTCAATTGCACTTGGTATCGCCCCTGCGATTTCCGGCCGCCGAGGCTACGGCGCTGGCCTCAGGAGCGGATGACCTCCTGCAGGACGCAGTTGTCCACGAGAGCCTGGATAAGGCGCTGGATGGCGTAGGGCTGGTGCTTGGCACCAGTGCCCGCTTACGCACGCTGTCGCTGCCGCAAATGGATGTCCGGGCAGCGGCTGAACAGTCAGTGGCAGAAAGTAGCAAACATCCGGTGGCCATTTTGTTCGGGCGCGAGCGTCATGGTTTGACCAATGATGAGATCCAGCGTTGCCATTTTTTACTCAACATCCCCGCAAATCCTGAGTATAGTTCGCTAAATCTGGCCCAAGCTGTGCAGGTGCTCAGTTATGAGTTACGGGTGGCAGCTTTGGGTGAGGCTGGGTTAATTCAGGAATCTTTGGATTATACGCCGGTTGATGCTGGGCAAATGGAGATGTTTTTTACTCACCTTGAGCAAACTTTATTGGATACTCGGTTTTTAAACCCGGCACAGCCAAAAATGTTAATGGCCCGTTTACGGCGGCTATACGCTCGTGCCAGACCGGACCAGAATGAAATAAATATCTTGCGCGGAATTCTAGCTGCCAGTCAGAAGGCCTGTGATCCAGGGTTTATTAAGCCGGTGGCAGAGGCCGGAGATGATTAAGGAGTTGTCTCACCCGCAAAAACAGGCTGCGGTTTGGTCTGTAGTTGCTGCTATCCCGAAAGGCCGGGTGATGACTTATGGTGAGGTGGCATTCCAGGCAGGTCTTGGTCGGGCAGCCAGAATGATAAGCGGGGCTTTACGCAAGGCCCCAGATAACATGGGATTGCCGTGGCACCGGGTGATTAACGCCCGTGGGGAAATATCATTTCCCAGAGACTCTGAGGCTTATTGCGAACAATATGAGTTATTAGCGGCCGAAGAAATAGTATTTACCAATGGCCGCATTAGTTTGCGCAAATTTGGGCTTAAATCACTTGTTGATGAACAACTATGGGCAGATATTTTTTGAAACATTATGAACACATCTAATTCATCTTCCGAAGATAAAGTGGAGCGTTTGAACCCGTGGCAACGCCTGCGTAAGCACTACTGGTGGTCATTATTATTTGATGCCACAGTGTTGTTGTTGGTGTTTGTTGGTATTGGCCTTTGGCAGGCCCGTGATTTACTTACCGACAGCGGCGATTTGCCCGCACCAGGTTTTTCTTTGCCAGATAGGCAGGGCAATATCGTATCTCTGGAAGACTACCGTGGTAAGCGGGTAGTGGTTTATTTCTTTGCCCCATGGTGCAAAGTCTGCTCAATTAGCGTTCACAATCTGGTTGATGTAGCTGCCGACAGGGATCCAGATCTAGTAGTGTTGGCTCTGGGAGTAGAGTACGACAAACCTGAAGATGTCTGGGAGTTTGTCGATCAACATAAACTACAAATGCCGGTATTGCTAGGTGGCCGTAAGCAAGTGGAAGAGTGGAAAATAAAAGCTTTCCCCAGTTATTATGTGCTTGATGAACGCGGTGTGATAACAGCAAGGTCAATTGGGTATAGCACAGAGGTTGGTATTCGCTGGCGATCTCGCGAACAATAACCATTCGCGTTAAACAATATAGCTGTATACTTGTTTGAAGTTATTTCAGGATTGCCAATAAGTGATGACAAACAAGCAGGTATTCTTTGACTGGCATATTGCTGCTGAGGGCGTAGCTGAAGTTTCCGTGCGGGATAATGTAGACCTGACCGCCAAGCATGTGCTTGAGGCGTTTAGTATTGTTGCTGAAAAAATGCCAAAGAAGTTTTGCGTGCTGGCACAACGGCATGAAAATTATAGGCAAAGCCTAGAAGCTATGGTTGCCCTCTCAAGTCTGGATAATGTGCTTCTCTATGCAGTTTATGGGTTAAATGAAGAACAACTAAGGCTGGCAAAGACACACCGGCAGATGAACCCGAAAGTTCGGGTATTTACAAACCGCCAGAGTGCCCTTGCTGTATGTAGTGATGCGTATAAGGCTTATAAAAGCGCCTGAGTCTCAGTTGCTGTTCACCACACGCATATGCACATCTTGCTGGGGGTATGGAATTGAACAACCGGCTGCTTCTAATTCTTGTTTAATGCTGGTGAGTAACTCTGCTCTTACAGTCCAATAGTCATCCGTTTTAGCCCAAGGTCGAACAGCGAAGTTTACACTACTGTCAGCAAGGTCAGTTAGCAGCACCAGTGGCTCTGGCTTGGTTAATACTTGTGGATGATTTTGCAAGATTCTTTCACATATTTCGCTAACCTTCTGCAGATCATCGTCGTAGCTAACCCCAATAGTCATATCGATACGCCTTTCGGTTTTAGCGGTGTAATTGGTAATCGGATTATTAATTATCGAATTGTTTGGAATGATAACCAGTTTATTATCTGTAGTGGTCAGAATGGTGGAAAACAGAGTAACTGTGGTGACAGTTCCAGTCATGCCGGATATTTCAACAAAATCATCTGGCCTAAATGGGCCAAGGACGGCAATAACTACACCGGCCGCTAAATTAGAGAGGGAGTCTTTTAGCGCCAGGCCGATCGCCAGTCCGGCCGCACCGAAAACTGCTAACACAGTAGTAATATTAAGGCCTAGAACCTCTAGTCCGGCGATAAATGGAATGCTGAAAACAAGAAGGTAAACTATCTTGCCAACAAATTTTTTCAGTAACTCAGCACTACCCCAACGAGTCATTATCCGGCGAGTTATGTTGGCAACTATTTTGGCGATAAAGTGACCGGCAACAAAGAAAATAAGCGCTGCCAGAAAGGTTGTTGTATATTCTATGAATTGCTCGTTTTGCCCAAGGTTTAAAAAGAATAGTCTGATATTTTCCATTGTTTTTCCTGATGTTTATAGGCCTATTTTAGAGGCCCAATTAAGTTTTAATTCGTGCCACTCTAGTTTAAACCATGGAGTAAATATTTCTGGTTTGGACTTGAGCTCAAAGTCTAGTTGTTGTGGGGTAATCCAGCGCCAGCTATCAATCTCTTCACTATTTGCTGCAACCTCACCGTTAAAATGGCCTACCAGGATGGAGCAGAGTTCATGTTCTGTGCCGATATCTCCGAAATTCGCCTGATACTCGAAATTATACAGGTACTCAAGAGGGCAGTTAAAGCCGAGTTCTTCTGCTAACCGTCTTTGTACAGCAGTTTCCAGGGTTTCTCCTTGTCTTGGGTGTGAGCAGACGCTATTTGACCAGTAACCACCCCAAAGCCGCTTACTGGAGCTGCGTTGTTGTAACAGTAATTCAGATTTTGAATTAAATATAAATAAGGAAAACGCACGGTGCAAAATTCCTGGTCCATCATGGACTAGATCTTTATTCGCGTAGCCAACAACTTCATCGTTACTGTTTACAAGGATTAGTGATTCATCATCAAATGAAACCACAGGGCTGGTGTTAGCGGCATGGTTATCCAATATCCACCTCCATAGCTTGATAACCGCTTTCCTGGAGTGTGTGGATAACGCTAGCACGATCATCAGGGCATAAAGCGATAATAGAGCCACCACCGCCCGCACCAGTTAGCTTGGCTCCTAATGCTCCATTGCGGCGGGCAATTTGGAGCATTTCTTCTAGCTCCCAGCTAGATGTTTGCAGGGCGTTTAACTGCCCCTGGCAAAAATTCATTAAATTTCCAAGGGTCGGCAAATCTCCGCTCTCAATTGTGGTGCGGGCACTCAGGGTGAGGTGGTCAATTTCATCAAAGACTCGATTGTACAGCTCGGTATTATTTTCCCACCCGCGGCGAACCTGGGCGACCATCCCAGCGGTAAGGCTTTCTACCCCGGATATTCCAATCACCAATGGTATTGGGCAGGCAGGCTTTAGAGCTTCAATTTTAGCGCCATCATCGCCCGGGGTGTAGAGCATTAGTTTGCCGTAGGTGGCAACTGTGTTGTCGATTCCGGAAGGTTGGTTATGGGCTATTTTTTCAAACTCAAAGGCAAAGTTATTAACCGCTTCATTATCAAGGTGAAGCTGGAAATGGGTATCCAGTGCCCGCACAATGGCAACCGCAACCGCTGCCGAGCCGCCGAGCCCCATTGCCCGTGGTACGCTCGGAAATACCTCAATACGGATGGCTTGGTCCAGCAGTCCAAAGCGTTCCAGCATGGCACCCATTGGGCGCTCAAATGAGCGGCGTTTAGCGGGGTCCCTGTTTAAGGTATATTCAACCCCCCAGCGTGGCACAATAAATTCAACCTCACCACTGCTGGAGGGGTGAATAGTAGCTCTAGCAGCCATTGGTACTGGTGCGGCTATGGCATGACGGCCATAAACTACTGCATGCTCTCCCAATAAAATAATCTTGCCGTGGCCACCTGGAAAATCTTTTTCAATTTCATTGGCGCTGCAGTCAGCGGAGCTAACCGATTTTAATTTCCGTTGGTGTTTTTTTACTTCAACGATAATTTCTTTAGCTCGCCAGATCTTGATTTGCCCATCTTCAATCAAGCGATCTACTACGGTATCGAAGATAGATTGCCCAGCTCCTGCGGCCATAACTACGCTGCGGGCATGTAGAGTCATATGGCCTTTTTGGATTCCATCAGTAGCCAATGCCTTAATTGCGGAGAAATTTTGTGCCAGGCCCACAACAGCCATTATTTCAGCCAGCTCTCTGGCTGACTTGACCCCAAGAATTCGGTGGTTTACGCCAACAGTCTGGTTGGATTTAAGAGTGCCGCCAACTATGCCTACTTTTATCGGGACTTCGATAAAGCCTATTAGCGAGCCATCTTCGGCCTTGTTCCAACGGGTCAGGGCGGTATATTGACCACCACGGGCAGCCCAGGCGTGTGCTGCCGCCTCGATTGCTCGCCAGTCGTTGCCAGTGGCCAACGCCAGGGCATCTATACCGTTCATTACCCCTTTGTTGTGGGTTACTGCACGGTATGGGTCGGCCAGAGCAAAATCACTGGCAATAATTATGCCGTCGCGTACCTGTTCGCCATCGAGGCCTTTATTAGCTAGTAGTTCTGCCGGTATCCGGGTCCAGGCTCGTACCAGTGAGCGGTCGGTAAGGTTGGATAGGATTCGCAAGAAAGTTTTGCCGTTGGTGATTTTTTCCAGCAATGGAGCTATACCTTCGCACATGGTGTTAACCAAGTTGGCTCCCATAGCATCGCAGGTATCAACAATAATGTGGATTACCAACATATCGCCGACTTCACCGGCTGTTGCTATGGTCCGCACCTCTAATTCTCTGGCACCACCACCACGAGCGACCAAATTAGGATGTAGTGAGTTTGCTAAATTAAGCAGTTCCATTTCATTTTGAATAATCGCAGCTCTGGCTTTAGCATGATTGGGCACATCTACTAGTTGCACCTGACCAATCAATAATGATTCTGAAGATTCGGTATGAAAGCCGCCAGCCTGATGTACGGTTTTAGCCGCAGAACTCAGGGCCGCGACAATAGACGGCTCTTCAACCACTAGCGGGATTACATATTCGCGATCATTGATAAGGAAGTTAACCCCCAGCCCAACCGGCAAGCCAAGAACTCCAATAACATTTTCGATCATCTTATCGGCAGACTCAGAATCAAGCAGATGCTCGCCTTTTAGCAGGCTCAAATAGTCTTCTTTGGAAAGCAAACCACGCTTATGCACCTCGCGCAGCCGCTCTGCCACCGATAGCTTGTAAAACTTGGGTATTTTAGACAAACTCATTTCAAACCATCTATATCCGGATGTAGATTAAGTATTGTATAGCCACTGTCGGTAATTGTCTGGCAGATTTGCTCTAGTTTCTGCCGAGAGTGGGCACAAACTATGCCAATATCGCCACCTCCAGCGCCACTGGGCTTCCAAACAGCGCCTGAAGCTAAAGCCAGTTCGCGTAGGAATTCATGTTCAGGGGTATAAATGTGTGCATTAATTAGCCCCCCTAGTTCACGCATCCACTCGGCATAAGCGCGCATATTTGCTAATAAACCCAGACCATCATCATTGGTGCAGGCGGTAATTGCAGCGGCTATAAGAATGGCGGCAGATTCGCATTGTGTTTGCCAATGTGTAGGATGGCCCTTGATCCAGCTTGCAAACGCCTGTAGGAAGTGGCTGGTTTTGGCGCTCTGCCCAGTCCATACCGCTTGCCAGAAGAAGTTTGTTGGTAACTGTAGCGGATTTACCTGGTGCTGTTGAAAACAAATTAAACCGCCGTGATAGGAAGTCGCTATATCTACACCACTGCCAGCCTGGCCCTGAAACTCATGGTGTAGTTGCCTGGCTAGAGCAAAGTTACCACCTAAGGCAGTGGTTGCGGTTAACATCAGGCTAGCACTGGACCCAAGCCCTAGTTTTTGGTCTGAGTCTGGCAGGTAGAACTGGTCTGTGTTTAAGTTTAGTTGAGTTCCCGGTGCATGGGTTCCAGTATCTGGCCAAGGTAGTAGCTCGGTGAATCTGGCAATTGCATCCGGGGGCGTTTTGTGCCAACGAATCGAACCATTATATTGCTCAAATTCATACCTGATTTCAGGCTCCAGGCTGGTTAACAGGCAATGTGCTTTATCGGTTGTTGGTTTACGACTAACTCTGGCTCGGCGATCAATTGCCAGGCTCAATGCGGGTAGTCCTTGTGTAACGGCATATTCGCCTATTAACACTAGTTTGCCGGGAGCACTAAAATTGCTTGTTGTAGCCGTCTGAATCATTTAATTTACTATGTGAGCACCAGCGCCTAATTGGCAATGGATAGTCTCTACAACCCCAGGTGTTGAGCCTAGTTGTGCGGCAACTGCAGCAGCGTCCTTTGGTAGACAAACAGCTTTTAGTTGTGGGCCTGCATCAATGGTAAAGAAAACCGCTATACCGGAAGCACGCATGGACCTAACCAAATGGATTAAGTCTACTGTAGCTGCATTCCAGTAAATTAAACCTGGTCTGGCCGCTTGCATAACTGCGTGCATGGCCATACAGGAGGCCTCGGAAATTTCAGCCAGGGCAGTAAAGTCACCGGTTTTAATGGCGGCCTTGGCGATAGCTATGTCTGGGTCGGATTGTGCCATCCAGTTATCCCAATATGGCGAGCTTGTTGCAGTATGCAGCATTCCGGCGCTTGAGCTGGTGGTTTTTCTGGCGGTGTTGGTGATTGCTACAACCACCTCAAGCGGCCAATGCTCTGCCGGATATAACTGCTCGGCAAAACTATCACTGCCATCATCCTTAGAGCCACGGTGCTGGATAGCATAGCCGCCAAATAATGAGCGCCCGGCAGAACCAGATGCTTGCCTAGCGAGTAGTGCCAGATCACGCAACTCAAGCGGTGCGCCTAAAGCACCGTTGGCAGCGGTTATCAGGGCAGCAAACCCGGATGCAGAAGATGCAAGCCCGGCAGCAGTCGGGAAATTGTTAGTGGTATCTACCTGGGCAAAAAGCTTGCTAGCTGTCTGTTCTCTCAGTTGATCCAGACAGTTGCGTATCCGTGCACTGAAATCAGTACCAGCAATATGTCCTGCTATTTTTATTTGATCTTGCTGTAGGTCTGGATCAAAAATTACCGAGGTTCTGGTTTCAAGTTTATCCAGGGTGATTGAAAGTGAATGGGTTGCCGGAAGATTAAGTGTAGTCTCCAGTTTGCCCCAATATTTAACTAGGGCAATATTTGGATGGGCAATTGCGGTTACAGACTTATTGGCCACGGCGTGCGGGTTATTCGCAGGCAGAAGCAATCTGTGTCTTTGTGAGGCCGATATTTTTCATGTCCTGAATTTGCTTGGAGGTGCATTTTCCGGATTTTTGGTTAACTTTGCTTGGTGTTTTGGCTTGGCCATCAGCAGATAGTCTAACTACCTGTCCAATTAGGGCAACCCCAGCAATGATTCTGCCAACGCCGCACTGAAATTCACTCGGGTTGCTGTATTCAACATTATTGTAATTGCTCTTTATGTTGATTACTGCGTTACCACCTTGTGACAGGGCACTATCTTTTAGTGCCAGTAGCGCGGAAAGGAAGGTCCATTCACAGGCCTGTCGATCTGATTTATTGAATGCGTTGGTTTTGCGATTGGTACGGATAATAGACATCTCTTTGTCAGTGCCTGGGTAAGTCTGATCACCAAAGAACATCTGTACCCCACTTAGCTGTGATTCAATCGAAAGGCTTTTATAGGCTTCTTTAATATCCAGGTTAATTCGGTCATTGCGAGCGAATGCGCTGCCAGTGAGCAGGGTGGAGATGATTAAACAAAGAATAATTTTTCGCATAGAAGGGTTCCTGTCCTTGGTTGGTAACGGTGCTTGCTTGGTGACATGGTAAATTGTAAGTAAGGCTTTGTCTAGAGCGTCGGTTGACTCCAGTTTCATTAATCCAGGCTTGGCTCAGTTGATTTGATTAACAGCCCTTTGCGGCCCGCTAAGATGCTGCGGGTTTTGGCCGCCAAATAACCTAAACTAAACCGTAGTAGCCGGATAAAATGATTAGGGTACATAATGGTTAATATTAAATAATAAAGCCCAATTTTAGGACGCCGGTAAAAGGCCATCAGAATTTCCTGATATTGTTTATCCAACTCATTTACTGATAAACCATCTGGTGACCAGATAAAATTCATTCCGTTCATTTTTTCCCAGTGATCTTCCCTGATATTAGTGCCATATAACTCTCGATAAATTGGTGAGCCTGGGTAGGGTGTAAACTTGCTCAGATTCATGATAGTCATGGGTATTCGCTGAACAAAACTTTTGGTCTGGGCAATAGTTTCCATGTCTTCTCCAGGAAAGCCAAGCATAAATAAACCTTTGGTGCGAATTCCAGCTTCTGCAGTCCAATTTACCGCTTGCTCGGATTTCTCTACCTCTGCAATCTTGTCCATTTTCTTTAAAAGTTTATTCGAGCCGGTTTCCAGGCCGAATGATATTTCCCAACAGCCGGCTTTTTTCATCAACTCCAATACTCCGGGTTTGACCGTATCTACCCGTGCTGTGCAGCTCCAGGTCATTTTTAGGCCTGATTCAAGAAGTAAATTACAAAGCTGGGTTACCCGCACCTTGCTGGCGAGAAAGAGGTCGTCAACAAACATGATATGCCGAATCCCATAGGTATCATGCAAGTGTTGCATCATGGCAAATACCTTTGTAGGGGAATAATGCCTTACCTTGTCACCAAAGGTTGAGGTATCACAAAATTTGCAATGAAACGGACAGCCGCGTGAGGCCGCAATAGTGGCAACCGGGCCGCGAGGGAAGTCGTAAATGGCCGGTTTATATGCTTGCGGGAAATTTGGTAGCAAGTCCCAGGCTGGCATGGGTAATTCATCTAATATACGGTTAATGGCTTTGCTGGGGGTTTCATGCACGAATGAGTTCTTTCTGAAAATAAGACTAGGTACCTGTAATAAGTTGCTGCCGTCTTCCAGCGCCTTTAATAGTTCTACCAGAGGTTTTTCGCCCTCACCGTTAACTGCATAATCAAACTCTTTGAAGCGACTGATGGTTTCTTCTCCCATTGATGATATATGTGGGCCGCCAACTATGATGGTTGTGTCTGGTGATTGTTGCTTTATTTTTTTGGCGATTAACGCGGCGTTCCAGACCCCGACTGTAAATAAAGTTATACCTACATATGCTGGTTGCTCTGTAGTCACTCTTTGAACAATTTCATCAACGCTCAGATTAAATATGTCACTCTCAATTATGGAGGGCACGAAACCATGCTCGCGGACCTCTGCTGCCAGATGCAATAAACCTAAGGATGAAGCCTGATTAGTGATATGCCGGACAAAACCATAGCCGGGCGCAACTCTCTCGTAAGGCGGGTTGATAAATATTAT
Organism: Gammaproteobacteria bacterium; assembly: GCA_024275935.1. Classification (GTDB taxonomy): domain Bacteria; phylum Pseudomonadota; class Gammaproteobacteria; order Xanthomonadales; family SZUA-36; genus SZUA-51. The sequence goes on from JAJRYF010000017.1 coordinate 15,200, forward strand.
TTTGCGGTTATTCATCGGGTCCTTCTTGCGTTTGCAATGATTCATGTTGTTCCATAAGTATACGACATTCTTGGTGGTTAGCTTGTGGACGCACTAATGATGTGCTTGCCGGTGCAAATTGTTACAATGGGTTGCATTTATACAAAACCCTTCAAGGAGTCTCTAATGAAACAATGTTTTAAAACACTAGCTTTTTCTTTGTTGCTTTTTAGTTTGAGCACCAGTAACAGTTTTGCTAATGAGTTTGACGCCGTCGCCGAGAAGCTGAAAACAGCCTTAAAGTCATCGGTTAGAGGAGATGCCGATACTAAGCGAGACCGCAATCGCAGGCCCTCGAAAACTTTAGAGTTTTTTGGTTTGCGTGATGATATGACAGTAGTCGAATTGATTCCTGGCGGTGGTTGGTATACCAAGCTGTTAGCTCCAATAATGGCAGATAAAGGCAAGTTATATGTTGCCCTGGGTACTGGAAATATTGAAAAGAACTTGTTGAAAAAAGACGGTTTTTCGAAAGTCTCGGTGGTGGCAGCAGATTCCAAAATGGGTAAAAAGCCTGGTGCGCGCTTGTATTTTCTGGAGGTGTCTGACCTGGGAGTGACTAATGCAGATATGGTGCTTACTTTCCGGAATTACCATAACTTTAATCGTGAAGGCCGGATGGCGATGAATAAGGCAGCCTTTGCGGCGCTCAAGCCAGGTGGAGTATATGCACTTGTAGATCATACCCAGCGGCATATGGAAGCTGATACACCAGAAAATGGCCGTCGGTTTGACCCGGTAACTGCTATTTTAGAAATTCAGGAGTCAGGCTTTGTGCTTGAAGCCAGCTCAAATTTGCATTATCGGGCTGATGATGAACTGCGCTACGAAGTTGGCAGAAAAGCGGTAACCGGCAATTCTGACCGCTGGACTTTGAAGTTTAGAAAACCAGAATAAATTTGTTCCAAAGAAAACCCGGCAGTCGCCGGGTTTTTTATATGAAGTGATTAAATTAGCGGTGCAGACTTGCATGAGTATAATGAATCTATGCTGTTTTTAGACAAAATATGCTGGCTCTAGATAAACTACAATCACCTGAGTTCAGGTTTTACTTGATATTTGTATGCCTTGTGATAATCGGTATATATCTACGCCTGGATCAATTCTATTTGCAGGTGTTATTGGATGATGAATGGCACGCTGTTCATCAGTTATTGCAAAAAACCCCAAAAGAACTATTTCTTAGCATAGGGTATGCGGATTACAGCATTCCGTTGGCTTTGTTGTACTTCGTAGAGGCTAAATATTTCGGGCTTAGTGAGTTATTAATGCGGTGGCCAATGATGTTGGCTGGAATCGCCAGCCTATTTGTGCTGCCTTTATATATGCGCAAACGCTTTGGTGATCGGCTAGTGTTGGTTTTTGCGGGGCTACTGGCTATTTCCCCATTGTTGATAATTTATAGCCGAACTGCTAGGCCATATTCGTTAACTTTGCTTTTTTCTTTGCTGGCAATTGCTGCATTCTATCGGTTTGTGGCCGCAGATAAAAATCAGTGGCAAGTAGCGGCAGTGTATATATGCGCTGGTGTACTCTCAGTCTGGCTGCATTTAATCAGTCTGCCTCTGGTGTTAGCTCCATTTCTGACGCTTGGTTTAACTGCGCTATACCAGCGAGACTGGGAGTCAGTGTCACGAATGTTCTGGCTGGGAATGGTTACTGGAATCTGTCTGCTGGTGCTGCTACTACCGCCTCTGTTGGCACACCCGCAGGCACTTGTGGCCAAGCTCGGGATTGATGATTTCAGTATTGAGACGGTCTCTGGTGCATTATTTCTCTGGTTTGGTACTTCAAGTTCGGTATTAGTTGTTGTTAGCCTGGTATTGGCAGGCATCGGTTCACGGCGGCTTTGGCGTGAACTGAAAATTTTACCCGCAATTTTACTTGGGCTGGCTCTTACCCTGATAGTTATGTTTTTGTCACAACCTGCCTGGGTAAGGCACTCATTGACTTTTGCCAGGTATTTGCTGGTATTGATGCCGCTGCTATTACTTGCACTAGCGCTTGGTTTGTTGCGAGTGTCAGATTGGGTTAATCGAGTGTTTGGTAAATTTGGTAAGTTGCTAGTGATTTTCTTCGGCTTTGGGTACATCGGTTTCGTAATTGCAACATCACCAGTGCAGAAGTTTCTAGCTAAACCTAATTCGAATAGTTTGCACCTGATATATAAGTTTGATTTTCGTACCGAAAAAAATGTTATTGCTAAGCAGCAGGCGAATATTCCAGTTAGCCAGTTTTGGGCTAAATTTTCTTCGCTACCGGCAGATTCAATGAAAATCGCCGCCGCGCCATTTTATTTTGAAAGTTATAACTGGAACGCAGTCCGCTGGGAGGAAATCTCAGGGCAGCGAGTGATGCCTGCATATCTTTTGGGGCTATGCGGTAACCAACGCTGGGGAGAGGTGCCAAATAATCACAATTATCGGTTTAAGAATGCTGGCTATGCGATAGATAAAGAAGATTTGATTAGGCGGGGTTTTGATTTTCTGGTGTTTCAGAAGGCAGTTACATACCTAACCGCGCAGGGGCGTTTGAGTTTAGGTGAAAAAACCATGAATTGTGAGCGTAAATTAAGGGATAATTTACCCTTGCCAGTTTATGAAGATGAGTGGTTGATAGCTTTTCCGCTGAGTTCTGGAGCTAGGGCTGCACTAGGGTAATAGAAGATGTTAAACGGTAAAAGAATAATGGTGGTTATGCCAGCCTACAGGGCTGCGAAAACTCTAGAGTCCACCTGGCGTGGATTACCGCACGACATTGTGGATCGGGTCTTGTTAGTAGATGATGCCAGTAACGATGCCACAGTTGCAGTTGCCAGGAAGTTAGGTATCGATGTTTTATTGCATGATAAAAACCTGGGTTATGGAGCTAATCAGAAAACCTGTTACCGGGCAGCGTTGAAAGATGGCGCCGATGTAGTGGTAATGGTGCACCCTGATTACCAATATGAACCGCGCCTGGCAACTGCCATGGCTGCCATGATTGAATCTGAGGTTTATGATGTGGTGTTAGGCTCGCGAATTATTGCTGGTGGTGCTCGCCGTGGTGGTATGCCGTTGTGGAAGTATATTGCCAATCGCGCCTTAACTACATTCCAGAATATTCTGTTAGGGGCCAAGTTTTCTGAATATCACTCAGGCTACCGAGCTTATTCACGCAAGGCTTTAGAGACGCTAAACTGGCGGAATAACTCTGATGATTTTGTTTTTGATAATCAGTTTCTGGTACAAGCAATAATCGCAGGTTTTCGGATGGGGGAAATTTCTGTGCCGACTAAGTATTTCGAGGAAGCCAGCTCAATTAATTTTAGACGCTCGGTGCAATATGGTTTTGGAGTGTTAAAAACATCTTGGCTCGGGTTGTTGCAGAGACTTGGCGTTTACTCAAGTGGTTTGTTCGATCCGCCCAAGAATGAGTAGCCGATTAAAGCAACTGACTGCCGGTCAACAGAGTAATAATTGGCAGGCTCAGTTTTTCCAGCATATGCTCACGGGGCTGCTGGCTACCGCGGCTCACTATTTGATTATGTTGGCGGCCTTATCAACCGACATCAAGCCGCTACTAGCAAGCTCTCTGGGGTTTCTAGTTGGTGCTTTGGTCAGATTTGGTTTCTCGTATTTCCATATTTTTGTGGTTGAATCGCATATTTCTGGCGCTCTGCTACGATTTTTGGCGGCACTGAGTATACACATGGCGCTAAATGCTGGGATGCTAATGTTGTTTATGGCAGTCGGCTTGCAAGTGTGGCTGGCCCAGGTTTTAGTAACTGCGTTACTAACTATTATGAATTTTTTGCTGGCAAAATATTGGGTATTCAAATAATACTGATGCTTTTTAGCAGTGGTTTCTGATCACAGGTAAAATGCACGCTAATGAGGAGAAAAGGTCGCCATGTCCCTGAATAAACTAAGTAGCCAATATAACCAGAGGCTTACGGCACTGCTTGAACAGCTATTCCCGGATGTAGGTGTGGACAAGCAATTACACTCTTTGCCTAATGCTGTGCGCTACGCTAGTTTGAGTGGCGGTAAACGCTTACGCCCGTTGTTGGTGTATGCCGCTGGCGAAGCACTTGGCGTCAATGCAACAGTGCTGGATCAACCGGCGTTGGCGGTCGAGTTGATCCATTGTTATTCGTTGGTGCATGATGACTTGCCGTCTATGGATGATGATGATTTACGGCGTGGGCAGGCTACGGTCCATCGGGCTTTTGATGAAGCTACCGCAATTCTTGCCGGAGACTTACTGCAAGCCCAGGCATTTAACCTGCTGGCTAATCAAACCGGGGTGGCAGCAAGCTGCATTAACGAGTCTATGCAGATTGTTTCAAAAGCCGCACTGGACATGGTTAAGGGGCAATCACTGGATTTGGCATTTGAAAACCACTCTCCGAACCAGGCAGAATTAGAACAGATGTTGCAGTTGAAAACCGGAGCCTTGATTCGTGCCAGCGTGCTAATACCCACAGCGTATGTGGAGCAATTACCAGCAGCCCACTGCCAAGCTTTAGCAGACTTCGCGGAGTCAATCGGCTTAGCGTTCCAGATTCGTGATGATGTGCTTGATATTACTGGCGATACCGAGGTGTTGGGCAAGCCGCAGGGTTCAGATGCAGGGCTTAATAAGGCTGCCTGGCCATCCCAGTTTGGGGTTGAGGCGGCGAATGTACGGGTAGGGCAGTTATATGAGAGGGCGATTGTTGCTCTGGAACACTTTGGTGAGTCGGCAGATTTTCTCAGGTTTTTAGCCGAGCGTATGATTAAGAGAAGTTACTAGGTTTCATGGTACCCGTTACCCCTTACCCGTTATGCTTGCATGATGAGTACAATGGTAACAAAACCCCGTCGTTACGGGCGGCGAATAGCCGAACCCGGAATTCATGTCCCCGGTGGCAAAAAGTAGTACACGCCACTTACATAGTAAGGGGTATAGCCAGCTATGCACAAAGTTAACGGGACATCAATGAAGCTTAATGTTAATGGAAAGCTTAGCTGTAGTGTGGGTCGGGCTTACTATTCCTGAATATAATTCAGCCAATCCCATTGGTCTTCAGTTTGGTGGTTAAACAGACCAAAGAATGCAGTCTGGAGCTTCTCAGTAATTGGACCCCTACCAGCGTGCTTCAGGGGTATCCCATCTACTGAACGAATCGGGGTTACCTCCACCGCTGTACCGGTAAAGAATGCTTCATCAGCAAGGTAGAGCATTTCGCGTGGCAAGGCTTGCTCAATTATCTCGATATCCATTTGTGTCGCTAGCTTGAAAATGCTATCGCGGGTAATACCACTCAAAATAGAGGCTGCCTGTGGCGGCGTGTAAATTTTTGAGTCACGGATTAAAAATAGATTTTCACCGGCCCCCTCACTGAGCATACCGTCAACTGACAGCCCAATGCCTTCATGGAATCCTAACCGTCTGGCTTCCATGCCAATAAGCTGACTGGATAAGTAGTTTCCTCCGGCTTTTGCCATTGCCGGAATGGTATTAGGGGCCAGTCTGGTCCAACTAGAAATGCAGGCATCAACACCTTCTTCCAAAACATTATCGCCAAGGTAAGTGCCCCAGTTAAATGCCGCTATTGAGCCTTCAGTTTTTATATCCGCCCCTGGAACCACGCCTAAATTGCCATAGCCGCGGAACATTAGTGGTCTGATATAAGCTGACTCTAGTTGGTTTTTTTGGACTATCTGTTTACACCCTGAAACAATTTCTGCAACTGACCAGGGGATATCCATATGATAGATTTTGGCAGAGTCAAATAAGCGTTGTATGTGGTCTTGTAGCCGAAATACTGCTGGCCCAGCAGGAGTGTTATAAACTCTAATTCCTTCAAACACGCTGGAGCCATAGTGCAGAGCGTGGGTCAGCACATGCACTGTAGCGTCGGCCCAATCAATGACTTCACCATTGTGCCAAATATAAGGGGGTGATTTAAAGCTCATAATTTATCCGTAGGGTATGTTAGCGGCTTTGTTTCAGAAGATATCTGCGCCGCCTTCAAATTGTTTTTCAAAGTCATCTGCCATAGGTGCAAGGTAGGCAATAACTTTATCTATTTCCGCCATATCCAGATTGGAGTAGGGCAGGTTGTGACACATTTTAATATATGGTGTATCTGCCAAGTCACCCACCGCCAGATAGCCGATTCTAAGCATCTGGTTAATTCTCAGGCATTTCTCCGCATCGAAATGGGCTAATGGTATAACCGTAGTTTCTACTCTTAAGTAACGATGACCGTTATCATCTTTTATTTCTGCGAGAAAAATGCTTTGTTTTCGCTCAGAGTCAAGCATCATATATTCAAAGCCAATAAGGAATGGTTCCTCATGTAACAGGCTATGACTGGCTTCAATGTGAGCTCTTACTTCTGCAAATGTGTGTGTATTCATTAGTATTCCCGACTATTTTGCGGTTAAGCGTATCGCACTATCCAGTCTAATGGTACTACCATTAAGGTAATGGTTGTTGATTATATGAAGTGCCCGGTCAGCAAACTCTTCGGATTTTCCTAAAATGACTGGGAAAAGGCACGCATTCGCCGGGGTCAAGGCACCAACTAGGGATGAGCTTACTCAACTAACGCCGACATCCTTGATTTCCATGAATTTGCCGTTTGCTGTTTGAAAGATGCCCTTAAATCCGCCTATGAAGCTGGCCAGCAATCTAATTTATTGCTGCTTGCTGGTGATGACCCTCTGGGACGGCGCTTGCAAGATGCTGAATTAGTGCACACGAAAGAGCGTGTGGCAAAGAGGGGTAAATAGTGTCTGCTAAACGAAAACACAAAAAGCGATACAAGTATGTGCTCACTGGCAGGGTATGGAATATCCGGTCTTGACGGGAATGTTTTTTGCTACGCCTTCGCGAGGTAAAGAGGTGTATTCTTTTGAGTATGATAAAGCGTGGTTAAAATCTTCTTATGCACAATCACTTGATCCTGATTTAGGTTTATTCTCTGGCCCTCAATATGCCCGCGACGGTCATGGTAATTTTGGTCTGTTTTTCTAATACCGATGACCACTTGCGTAACCACGGCTTTATGTTAGAGAACAACGGCTGGTCGCTATCACCTGCCTATGATATTAATCCCGTTGTAACAGGCGGCGGTCTCTCTCTTAATATATCAAGAGGGGATAATAGCCAGAGCTTTGAGCTTGTTCGTAGTATTGCTCCTGTCTTTCGTATCAGTGATGCACGCACTGTTGAGATCATAAATGAAGTATCCTCTGCTGTGCGTAATTGGCTAGAGTTTGCAAAGAAACTTAAAATTCCATCTCGTGAAATTAACATGATGAAGAATGCATTTCGTGTAGCGGGTAAAGATTAAAATAAAAGGAATCCAGCAGGGTTGGAGATGATGCCAGAGAGGATATGAACTTTATAATTTCACATCTGGAAGGCTTAAAAGCCGAAGGTTGCTTAGAGGAAAAACTAATACCCGCATATGTGTATGCGGAGAACTTTAAGGACATTCTGGTGTTTACATTGAACCTACTCAGAGCATCAAAGTACGCTTTCGTCGGGTCAAGGCACCAACGGGAGATGAACTCAATCAACTAACGCATACTATCGCCCACCGCGTAGGCTAATACCATTCGGGACAGACACTACCATTCGTATTCTTGGGCCAAGCGTTTAGATTGCCAAATACTATAAGCCTCTTCAAATCGCATGAGTCGAGCTTCCTGTAGCCATTCTGTTCGCTTCATCACCTGTTTTCTCGTTGTGTGTGAAACCGGACATATTACTTGCTACAAAACCGGGCATATTATGTACTACTAACAATGGCTGGCGACAGGATTTACATTTATTGCGACAAATGAGATAATGCAACTACGAAATAATATTAAGGAGCAAGATCATGGCCTCAGATCGCGTTAATGCAAGACTACCGGAACCTCTTGCCAGGCATGTTGCCCGTGTTGTTGGGGCGAAAGGTATGTATGAGACACCAAGCGAATATGTTCGCTCTCTTATACGGCGTGATATGGAGACGGATGTTTTTCAAATGTATAGCTCTATCGTTGAGGGGTTTGAAGACATTGCCGAGGGTCGCTATTTTGAAGGAACGGGTGATTTCAAAAAAGATATGGATATGTTTGCACAAAAAGAAGCTGAAGACTGGAAATAAAAGATGTCCCAGAGTTCTCCAGCGTATTTTTTAACCCGTCGTGCTGCAAGTGATTTGCGTAATATCCATCGCTATTCCATAGATCAATGGGGTGACAAGAGGGCGGATAAATATGTGAATGATATTATCAAAACCTTACAAAAAACCTCTAAAAATCCTGAACACGGGGGATTGAGGCAGTATCGTTCTCTGCCATTTTTAATGGTTTTAGCGGAGCAGCATTTTGTTATCTATAGAGCTTTTGAAAAAGGCATCATTGTTGCCACTGTTCTTCATGGGCGTAGGAATATAGAAGCTATAATTCGTGATATGGCACCAGCTCTTGAATCTGAAATCAATGACATTGAAAAGCGGATCGGCAAGAAATGAATGACAAACACGGATTCGAACGGTAAGATCGAACCCTGAAATGGGTTAAATTTATCTATGCGATGATTTGCCATTTAGAACAAATGGTTACGCTAGCGACAAAGTTTTATTTTGTTCGGGCTGCACAGCCATTTTACAGTTTTTAAACTTTCTCTATTTCATTCATTACCGTCTTCAAGTCCCAAGCTATGCGGGGTTTAGTACCATTCTGGGACAGACACTACCATTCTATTTTGCGGTTAAGCGGATCGCGCCATCAAGGCGAATGGTACTACCGTTAAGGTAAGGATTGTTAATTATATGCACCGCTAAGTCGGCAAATTCCGTTGATTTGCCCAAACGACTAGGAAAAGGTACTGCTGCGCCGAGGGCATCTTGCACTTGTTGCGGCATTCCATCGACCATGGGTGTATGGAAAACCCCAGGGGCGATTGTCATAACTCTAATACCAAAGCGGGTAAACTCCCGTGCCATCGGCAGGGTCATGCCGACTATACCGCCTTTAGAAGCTGAATAAGCTGCCTGACCAATTTGGCCCTCATAGGCAGCCACCGAAGCGGTGTTGATGATAACGCCGCGTTCGCCGTCTACGCCAGCTTCATTTTCTGCCATCACGGCAGCAGTGCTCTTGGCGACATTAAAGCTACCGATTAAATTTACCTCGATAGTGCGTCTGAAATTATCCAGTGGCATTGGTGCTTCACGACCCAGTACCCGGCCAGAGCCGAGGATGCCGGCACAATTCATCAGCACATTAATTGACTGCATATTACTGTTGGCAACAGTTACCGCCTGCTGAACATTTTTTTCTGAGCTGACATCGGTATTTACAAAACTGGCATTCTCGCCAAGCTCAGCAACCGCCTGCTGGCCCCGTTCATCGTTAATGTCAAATAGACATACTCTTCCGCCGTCATTGATAATGCGCTGGGCAACTGCGAACCCCAGGCCAGAGGCACCGCCAGTGATAATTGCTTTTATTTGTTGGTTCATAAATAAATACTCATATAGATTAAAAATTAAAGCTAAAACTAGCCCCAGGCGCGTCCAACCGCGCTGCCATTGCTGCGCCCTAGAGCACCTGAGATAAATCGCCCAGCGGCCACTAGTGCATCCAGATTGACACCGGTTTTGATCCCCATGCCTGCCAGCATATAGGCTACATCTTCAGTGGCAACATTGCCGGTTGCGCCGGGTGCGTAGGGGCAGCCACCAAGGCCGGCTACGCTCGAATCTACAGTGGCAACACCGAGTTCCAGGCAGGCCAGAATATTTGCCAGAGCCTGACCACGGGTATCGTGAAAATGCACTGCCAGTTGTTTAATCGGAATGCTGCCAGCCACGGCTGCTAGCATTTGCTTAGCTTGCAATGGTGTGCCAACGCCAATGGTATCACCCAGGGAGATTTCATCACAACCAAGCTGATGCAGGCGTTCGCTGACTTCAACTACCGCCGATAATGGCACTTCACCCTGGATAGGGCAGCCAAGCACGGTAGAAACATAGCCACGCACCCGCATCTTGTGTTTGCGCGCCATTTCCATAACCGGCACGAACCGCTGTAGGGATTCTTCGATACTACAGTTAATGTTTTTTTGATTAAAAGCTTCTGAGGCAGCAGTAAATAGTGCAATTTCGGTAGCTCCAGCGGCTAGTGCCCGTTCCATACCGGTTTGATTCGGCACCAGCACCGGATAATGAATTCCATCTTTAGGTTTGTGAGCGGCTAACATTTTTTCTGCATCGGCTAGTTGTGGCACCCACAGCGGATGGACGAAACCAGTTAGCTCAATAACCTGCAAGCCACTCTTCTCAAGCCGGTGTAGTAGTGAAAGTTTGACTTCCATAGGGATGATTTGCCGCTCATTTTGCAAGCCATCGCGCAGGCCAACCTCAACAATTTTTACAGTAGTTGGCATTGCTGTCCCGTTAACTTTGTGCATTACTGGCTACAACCCTTACTATGTAAGTGGCGTGTACTACTTTTTGTCACCGAGGGCATGAATTCTGAATGCCCGCCTGAGACACGCCGTAAACCCATCCATGGGGGCTCTTCACCCGCATCCCTGCGGGTGGAGGTCTCAGACGAGCACTCAGAATTCATACTTGAACAGTTAATGGGACAGCAATGAGTAGTTGGATAAGTCATTTCTCCTCAGTCTCCGCAGTCAATTGTACCAACACAGTATCTGCATCTACAAAACCACTGCTTGGCGCTGGTACGGCAGCAACTATGCCATTTATTTCAGCTCGTAAAGATAACTCCATTTTCATGGCTTCCATTATTGCCAAGACTTCACCCTGGCTAACCTTATCGCCAGGCTTGACTCTAATCTCAATTATATTCCCTGGCATCGGCGCAATAATATTTTCACTGGCTGCCAGAGCTGTATCGTTACTGGGCATCCAGTTCAACTTTTGTGCTGAAAACCGAGAATTATCGCTAACCAGACAAAAGCTGTTCTGGTAACTAAACAGGATGAATTCCTGCTTGTTATCAAGTTCTAGTTCCAACCAGTCAGCTTGACGGCTAGTTGTGAGGAATTTGATTTGCTGGGG
>JAJRYF010000018.1 GCA_024275935.1 Gammaproteobacteria bacterium
CAGTGTGGCTTTCTAGGCAATCGTGATGCCGAGCAATTAACCCAGACCTGGATCAAACTCAGCGAACAACGCCAGCAACTTCATCTCCAGCGTATGGGCCCCAGTAAATCTGAACTGAAGGATTTAGCTAACGGTCGTCAGCGGGTTTTGGCTATCTGGCAGCGGTTTATGTTGTCTTAGTTAAAGACAATAGTCATGCCGGGCTTGACCCGGTACCTCCTAACGCGTGCTATTACTTTAAGTCGAAGCTAAACTACAACAGAGGCTAAATAGTGCTGCATATACAGTATTTATTGGCTGCAGGCTGGGTATCAACTGGCTTGATAAAGTTCTGGATTTATGATTCTATGAGTAAGCAGTAACTATGTTGACACAGAATTTTGAACGCCCTCTAATTTTGCTATATGGTGTAATTTGTTACTTTATATTTTTTGCAACGTTTCTTTACGCAATAGGATTCGTTGGAAACTTTGTTGTGCCTAAGTCTATGGATACGGGCGCTACGACACCCTTGCTTGAAGCATTGTTTATTAATGCTTTGCTATTGGGGGTTTTCGCAGTCCAGCATAGTGTAATGGCGCGCCGAGGATTTAAGGAAAAGTGGACTAAGATTGTGCCTGCCGCCGCAGAAAGAAGTACCTATGTGCTCTTCTCAAGCCTAGCATTGATGCTTCTATTTTGGCAATGGAAACCCATGGGCAGTGTAATTTGGGATGTGTCAGATTCATCCTTAGCTACGGTGCTTATAGCTATTTCGCTGGTAGGCTGGTTATTTGTACTTGTTAGCACATTTTTGATAGATCATTTCGAGTTATTTGGATTGAAGCAAATATATTTCAACTTTATGGGCAAGGATATGCAGGAAGTTGGATTTGTGAAGCCGGGCTTTTACAAATTTGTTCGCCACCCCATATATTTCGGCTTCATAGTAGCATTTTGGGCAACCCCAATAATGACGACAGCACATTTGTTGTTTGCGGTGGCAACTACTGCTTATGTATTTATAGGGATATTTTTTGAAGAGAAAGACTTAGTTGCCTCACATGGGGAGTCCTATGAGGAATACAAAGATCAGGTGTCTATGATTGTGCCTTTGCCGCCGAAAAAAAGTGACTAGCGTTACGGCAGTACTTTTATTTCTCGAAACGCGCTTGGTAGTATAAGTGCGTGCCATGACCAAGCTACACAACCCAGGCGCATACTGAGCGCCTGCCTATAAAGTAGAGGGCCGCTAGTCCTCAAATAGCTTTTGGATTTTAAGCATAGACTCGGTGGCAGCATCACGGTCTTTTTTGCTGAGTTTCTTGAACTTCTCTTTCATCCACAGCACTTGGCGCGGAAAATCAGATTCAAACAGGCGCTCGCCCCGGCGGGTAAGGCTTACAATTACACGCCGGCGATCGCCTTTATCTACTCTGCGTTTTACTAGTTTTTTCATTTCCAGACGATCAATAACCCCGGTCAAAGTACCTTTGGTTATTAAAGTTTTTTCCCCGATTTCTGTAAAAGTCATACCGGCGGTATTGCCTAGAGTGAAAATTACATCCCCCTGAGGGAGAGTAAGTTTGCCGCCAGATAGACGGAAGCCATCGGCCGAATAACTGGAAAATACTTGGTAGGCTCTAACAAACTCGCGCATTAGCGGCATAAAGGTCTGTTTTGCAGCGTTTTTATGTGTGACTTCAGGCATTCTTTGTATTCCTCTTTGAGTAATTGATACTAACTGATGACATTATCCTTGTTATTAGTACAGCGCGTCAACAAATATCGTATCGAATAGACTGCCCTGCAGCACAGTTTGTGGCGGATCAGGTATAGTTATGCTATGAGGAGAATATATTTCGCCACAAATCGTGACCCTAACCGTAAAGGCACTGGTTTTGGAAGTAAGTTTAGCCCCGATGGCCTAGCTTGCCTGCGCTTTGGCTGGGCAGAGCGCTCGGGGGCGGCTATTGCTGTAAATATAGCTGAGGAGCAGCTAGTGGCTAATGCTCAGGGTACGGCTGAAGATCCCCAGCAATGCCGTTATGGTTCGCTGGAAGTGTTTGCCGAGCTTCGGGATGCTATGGCGAGAAATGCCCAGGACACTCTGGTTTTCGTACACGGATATAACTCCAGCTTTCGGGATTCACTGCGTTCAGGATTTAAACTGGCAGCGCAATTTCCCGAGTTAAATATTTTAGTTTTTTCGTGGCCATCAGATGGCTCTATGGCACCCTGGCTGGCGTATGCCAGTGACCGCCATGATGCAGCCGCATCGGGTCCGGCATTGGCGCGTGGCCTACTAAAACTTACCGACTTTCTGTGTCAAAGCGATGCTGATAAGTGCCAGCAACAAGTGCACTTAATGGCGCACTCTATGGGTGCCTATGTACTGCGCCATGCCTTGCAGTACTATCGTAAAAGTAGCCCACAAATACGGCAAGTTTTAGGTGAGATAGCGTTGCTAGCAGCCGATGAAGATAGCAATGCCTTTGAGGTAAAACGCAAATTACAATTGCTGCCACAAATGGCTAGTCGGGTGAGTGTGTATTTCAATCGCAAAGATCAGGCAATGGCAATCTCTGATCTTACTAAGGGCAATCCCGAACGGCTAGGAAAAGCCGGCTTGCAATTACCCTTATTAACTCCGGCAAAAGTTTGCCAGATAGATTGTACGCCTGTTGTTGAGGGCTTCCCAGGGCATGATTATTATCGAAGTAATGCTAGCGTTATAGCCGATTTGACTGCGATTTTTGCCGAGCAAGAGTCTGAACAAATCAGCAAGCGCCGCTATCAAGTAGAACAACATAGGTATGTTATTGAGCCTTAATGTTCAGTGCTGGTAATGCCTAAGGTAGCTTCAAGCTGAGCGACCAGGGCTTCACTATCTCGGCGACCTTTTAGGTTGCTTGCCAGAGCAAACTCTTTACCCTGCTGGTCGCTCAGATAAAGATCATAATACTTAACATTGTTTATGCTCATATTAGATTTAATCCAGAGTTTTTTGACCTGAAAGCTGGGCAGTCGCAGTTTCTCTTTGATACCAAACCACCCATTTGAGGCAATCAACTCGCCTTGTTCTATACGCACTTCAGAGCGTTTGAAAAGTAGGGCTGCTGCGCCCCAAATAATAAGCCCGCCAACTGCTGCAAAAATGCCACCAAAAATTTTACTTGCAAAGGCCATTAACATAGCTCCACCACCAGCAAAAAGTGCTCCGAGGAGTAGGATTACGAAGGCAGCTGTTGTATGCCTGGCCGGGGGAAACCAATATCTCTGGCCATCTATTATTGCCCCGGTGTTAGTGGGGTTTCCGACTCTACCAGTCTCAGCTATGGTGTGGTGCTGATACTCTTCCGGCGGTATTTGTAAACCCATGCCAGTATCAAAAACCGGTAATTCAAAGTTTGTTTGATAGTCTACACCGGGTATATCTGTATCTATTAGCAGCCGCCAGATTATGCCGGTTTTACTGACCTCTGCACTCGCTGGCGGTTGCTCTGTAGGTATTTGAATGCGGATTGGTATAAGCGTATAGCGACCAATAATCTCCGGCACTTGGATTTCCTGCTCGGTTTGCCAAATGACATCTTCGCTGGTATTTTTCTTGCTGCCGGAGCTTTGGGTTTTGCGGATACAATTTAAGGTGAGCTTCAAAACCGTCCCACCTGGTACTTGTGTGGGTAGGGTTAGTTTGGCAACTAACATGCCACCCAGCGCAATTGGCATTTCTCGCAGCTCCAGCTGCGATTTCCCAAACCGGTGGTGCTGTCGCCAACTGCGTATTGCCCAGATAATCATGCCGATACCTATCAGCGGAAAGAGTAACGCGATCAGGATTATATAGTCGCCCTTGGCAACTTCACGGGGAATCACAAACCATAGTGGTAGTGAGAGTAAGTTCCAGAAGATCGCAAAACCTGTCGCAAACCAGCGTATAGGGCCGGTATTACCTGCAATAGTATTGTTTTGCCAGTCATTACGCCATTTCCAGGGCTGTTCCGGGTAACTCTCCTGTAGTTGACGCGCCTCATTTTGTCGTTTTAGAGCCAGTTTTCCGAGCATAAAAATACCCGCTCCGGCCCCGCTGAAGATAAGTAGGAATAAGCTCAAAAAGCCTATCAGTGGCCAACGAAGTTCACGATAAAGGATGGAGTTTTTAGGGTTATCCGGATTTACCCAAACATTAAATCCCTGGGGTTTACCCAGATAATTATTCAGCTCAGAATATGCCCGCTGGTGGAAATCTCCGATATTGTCCGCGCTGGAGCTAAAGCCCACTCGGTTGCCGGTATAAGTGCGGTTTTCATACTGATAGTTGTACTCGGCGGTTGTTAGATAAGTATCGTTGCCGTCGCTGCGGCTAACTTGCAGGTCAGCTGCGGTAATGGTTGCAGGGACCGCCACCCAGTCACGCGCATCCAGGTAATTATAGGTATGCTTTAAAGCTATAAAGCCAGGTATCAGGCCAGCAATAAAGAAAACCCCGGCAAATATGGTCATACAACCGGACTTATTTTTACCTATCTCCTTATTCAGAACGGTATCTCCAATGAGTGGCAGATAAATTCCATCAAGGGCTCACAGTCTTTATATGCACTGGCAACCAGGTCGACAAAGTCGGCGTTCTGAGCAATTGCTGGTTTGACCTCCTGCATCAGGAAAAAGCTTTTACGGCGTAGATCTGCAATCTGCGGGTGATCTTTGGCAATGCCCCGGGGAGCGGTTTTCAGGCCAGCACCCTGTACACCTCCGTATTTCTCGATTCTAGGGTCGGCCTTTACTTGGGCCCATGCCGCTGGGCTATCCATAATGGTTTCCCGTATAGCCGCTAAATGCTTGGGTGGCGGCAACCAGATACCAGCACCAAATATTATTTTATTTGTCTCAAGGTGAAGATAATATCCCGGCGCATGTGCATCTTTGCCAAGTTCATGGCGGAAATGAAAGGCGGCATGTTCTTTATATGGTTGTTTGTTTTTTGAAAACCGAGCATCCCGATATATCCGAAACATCGAGCCACCCATTTGCTTGGATATGGCCCGGTAACGCGGCGCAATAGTGGTTAATGGTGCTTGCATGGCGGTGATAAAGGCCAGCATGGGGGCTACTACATCTTGTTGGTAGCGTGACTTATTTTCCAGAAACCATTCGCGGTTATTGTTTTTCTTGATCTCGCGAAAGAATCTAAAAAAAGTCGGTTTAAATCCGCTAAATTCTTGGGTGGTGATGGTCATGAAAGGGCCTCATATTTAAGCCAACACAATACCATACCTTCACAAACTCAGTGGCTAGAGCTTATATTCTTGGGTGTGGCGTGATAATGTGAGTCAATATTTCGTAGCAATACTTGCATGGTGGAGCGGTAGCGTATGTATACTGACATTACTAATAAAAATGATAGCTCCATGCATTTTGAGGGCGCTCGATCTTTTAATGTCAGGGTGGAAAATTGCCGATATAGGCGTTGGCACTTCAAGCTCAGGCTAACTATTTTTGTGGTGACAAGCTTGTTAGCAAGCTCATTAATGGCGGCGCAATTGCGTGCTATAGCGGTTTTGCCTGCCGCTAGCTTTGTCTCTGGTCCAGCCAGTGGGCATTTAATCGAAGCGGCAAACGGAGTGCTACCACCATTTGCCGGGCAACCACTGCAAGGGTTTTCTGACATCCTCTTTTATCAACAGCAATGGCTTGCGATTGGCGACAATGGTTTTGGTAGCAAGCAAAATTCAGCTGACCACCTGTTAATGGTTTTTAGCTTATCACCGGGATGGAAATCAGCTAGTGGCGGTAGTGGGGTGCTGGTTGGCAAGTTACATTTTGCGCTTACCGACCCCTTTCGCAAAGTTCCCTTCAAGATCATCGCGGAAATGGAACATTACCCCGGTAGCGAGGTAAAAGTTGACCCAATAATTAAGGCTCGACGATTATTAACCGGCGCGGATTTTGATATCGAGTCTTTTCGCATTGCCGCCGATGGAAGTTACTGGTTTGGAGATGAATTTGGCCCATTTCTATTGCGAACCAACAGTAAGGGTGAGCTACTGGAGGCACCTATAGAGTTGCCGGGCTTATGGTCCCCGAACAATCCCTTGCGCGACCCGGCGGCGGCGCTGGTGCAACGAAGTGGCGGCTTTGAGTCTTTGGTTTTTTCTAAAGATGGTAGCGCTTTGGTGGCTCTGTTAGAAAAACCGCTAAAGAACTCAGAGGCCAGCACTCTCAATGCCTATCGCTTTGACCTACAAACAAAAAAGTTTTCCGGGCTAGCTTGGCAATATCACTTGCATGCCAGCCAGAATAGGGTGGGAGCAGCTGGGGAGACCAGTACTGATGATTTAGTGTTAATTGAGCGCGATAGGCAGCAGGGCGAAAAAGCTGCATATAAGAAAGTATTTTTATTTAACCCTGAAACGGGGGCTTCCAGAGAAATAGCTGACTTGCTAAGCTTGGATGACCCGCATAATTTGGTTGGAATGGGCGCTGTGTTTCGCTACCCCTTCAGCACTATTGAGAGCGTGGTTATGCCCGACCCGCAAACGCTGGTGATAGTAAATGATAATAACTACCCATTCAGTGTTGGCAGGCACTCTGACAAACCTGATGATACAGAGTTGATAGTAGTACGGGTTGAGTAAATCAGAGGCCCCTCAAGAAATAGTTACTTTTCTACTGGTAGCTGTAGCCAACCGTTCAGTTTTTCTATCAGCGGGCCTACGCCGTCACGGGTTTTTGCGGAAAATAACTGGGCACTGGCTAGTTCAGGCAGGTCTCGCCTGAGTTTGAGCAGCGCTGACTGGCCCGGGCCGCGTTTTAGCTTATCGGCCTTGGTCAGAAGGATATGACAGGGAACCTGGTTGCCACAACTCCATTCAATCATCTGATCATCAAAGGGCTTCATCGGGTGGCGGACATCCATCATCAAAACAATTCCCTGAAGTGACTCCCTGCTGGCAAAGTACTGACTCATTAGCTTCTTCCAGTGGCCACGCAACTTTTCTGGAACTTTGGCAAAGCCATAGCCGGGTAAATCCATCAGGCGGCGGTTATTGGCCATTTCAAAGATCACGATTTGCTGGGTACGCCCCGGGGTTTTACTGGTTCTGGCCAATGAGTTGCGACGCGTCAAGGCATTTATAGCACTGGATTTACCTGCGTTTGAACGCCCGGCAAAAGCTACTTCAAAACCACTATCGGTAGGCAATTGCTTTAGTTCATGTGCGCTTAAAGTGTACTGGGCAAGGTTGTAGTCCTTATCCTGATATACTGTTTCACTGTTTTTAGGTGATTTATTCATGGTTTCTGCTGGATTGATCTATCTGAAAGCAGGATAATATCAGTTTTAGTGTCCCAGGATAATTCCGGGGTGATTTCGAGGAGTTAGAAAAATGAGATTTTTAGCAATTTTTAGCCTGTTATTGGGCTTCAGCCTACAAGCCAATGCGCTAGAAGGCGATGCCAAAGCCGGGCAGGCAAAAGCCGCCACTTGTGTTGGCTGTCACGGCCCTGATGGCAATAGCATGGTGGCGATGTGGCCTAAACTTGCAGGTCAGCATCAACAATACCTGGTGCGCCAGCTTGAATTAATAAAAAGCGGTACTCGCAGCATTCCTGAAATGACAGGTATGGTTGCTGGTTTAAGCGCGCAGGATATGGCTGATTTGGCGGCCTGGTTCAATGGCAATGCAATTGCCACTGGCAGCGCTGATGAAAACCTGGTTACTTTAGGTGAAAAAATCTATCGTGCTGGTGATGCTGCTGCCGGGGTTGCTGCATGTATTGCTTGCCATGGCCCTACCGGTGCAGGTAACCCGGTTGCCGGGTATCCAGCAGTTGCTGGTCAGCATGCTGCCTATAGCGTCAAGACCCTGAAGAGTTTTCGTGCTGGTAAAGGTTTCGCAAATGATGCAACAGGGATGGTAATGCCGGGTGTATCCAAGCAATTGACTGATGAAGCAATCGAGGCCGTTGCAAGTTATATGCAGGGCCTGCACGCAGTTAACCCAGGTTCCTCACCGGATTGACGGGTCCTCGCTTGTTCTTTGAATCTACAAGGCGTTTTACTCAGTCGGCAATACACCATGTTATGGCGTTCCTTCGCAAACCCCCTTGTAAATCCAAAGCTCGGCGTGATCACCCCGCCACCCTGTGAGAAATGGGGTTAAATAGATGTTTTCGTGAACCTCTTGAGGTTCTCATAGTCACACAGCTGCCGGTTATCACTAACCGGCAACCAATTTTAAGATAAAGGATTTAACATGACTCGTTTAGTAGTACTAGCATTTGTTGCATTGTTAAGCACCAACGCATTAGCTCAGGAAGACCGTTTCAAAGAAGGTGTTCATTACACGCTAATTGCTGAGGCAACCAAGCCCAATAACGAAGATAAAGTTACCGTGTATGAGATATTTGGATATCTCTGCCCGCACTGCTTCTCTTTCCAGCCTTATGTCACCGCCTGGCATGATAAATTGCCAGACTCAGTAGAGTTTGTTCGAGTACCGGCAATTTTTAGTGCTGCTTGGGAGCCATTAGGCCGCGCCTATTTGACTGCAGAAATGTTGGGTGTAGCTGATAAAGGCCATGATGATCTGTATAAGGCCATTCACCAGGAACGCAAGCAAATACGCAGCATTGAAGATGCCGCTAATTTCTTTGCCAACTACGGTGTAGAGCGGGATACTTTTCTTTCAACCGCTAGTTCATTCGCGGTAGATGCAAAAGTTCGTCAGTATCAGGCGCTGGTACGCAAATGGGGTGTGCGCGGTACACCTTCCATGGTTATTAATGGCAAGTATTTGATTAGTATTAGTCAAACTGTACCACAGCCAGTAATGCTGGAAGTTGCAGACTACCTGATTGCCAAAGAAGCGGCAGCTAAATAGCTGCTAAGAAGTTAATCAGGGCAGGCTCTTTGTCTGCCCTGATTCTGAAATGTTAAAACCACCCGCGCCAGGCACAAGTATTGATCTGCTGAGTTTTAATATTCAGGCAGGCACTACTACTGAGCGTTATCATCACTATGTTACCCGTAGCTGGAAGCAGCTATTGCCACATAATGAGCGCAGCCGGAATCTGGATGCGATTGCTGAGTTAATTTCTACTTACGACCTGGTTGGCTTGCAAGAAGCCGATACCGGCAGTTTACGCTCCGGATTTATCAATCAAACCCGTTACCTTTCACGGCAGGCCGGTTTTGCCTGGCAAACCGACCAATCAAACCGCCGGGTGGGTAATGTTGCCTGCGCTGGTAATGGCGCAATGGCTCAATGGCAACCTGATGAAGTCACTTCCCATCGCCTGCCGGGGTCTATTCCCGGACGCGGTGCACTAACGCTGCGTTATGGTTCTGGTGAAGATGCTCTGCTGATAATAGTTTTACACTTGGCGCTGGGGCGTCGCGCCCGTACTACCCAACTAGATTTTGCTAGCGAGCTATTAGCCGGGCATCGTGATGTGGTGATTATGGGTGACTTAAATACTGATGTAGATTCTATGGAGTTAGGCTCGTTTATTCGCCAAAATAAGCTTCAGGCTCCCACAGCTGACCTGCTCAGCTTTCCTAGTTGGCGGCCCTTGCGTGCCATAGATCACATTCTGGTATCGAGCTCTTTAGAGGTCCTGGAGAGCGATGTTTTGGATGTACCATTTTCAGATCATTGCCCGGTTAGCGTAAAACTGGCAACCCCGCAGGCACTGCGTGAGTCACAGGCTTTGCCAGAAAAGGCGCAGGGCTACCAGGAGCAGTAACACGCCAAATATACGCTTGACTAGCTCGGGCCGGCTTTTATGCACCAGCATGGCACCTAGTGGTGCGGTAAGTACACTCGTAATTGTTATTCCCAGCAGCGCCGGCAGATAGATATAGCCAAGCGCACCGGTTGGTAAGTCCGGGGTATCCAGACCAGCAACAACAAACGCAATAGTGCCAGAAGTTGCCAGCACCACACCGGCGGCAGAGGCGATGGCAACAGCCTGGTGGATGGGTAGTTTCATGGTACTTAGCAACGGTACGGTTAAAGTACCACCACCAATTCCAAGTAGACTGGAAAAAGCGCCAATAAACAGGCCACCGATGCCGACGGCAGTATTGCTAATTTTGCGGGCGGAAACAGTTATGCTAGAACCCTTGATCATCCGCAGACCGCTTAGAAGTGCGAATACCAGGAAAATATACAGCAACAGTTTACTGCTAATGCGATCGGCTATTGCCACGCCAAGCACTGCTCCTATCAGTAATCCTGGAGCCAGAATTTTCAGCCAGTGTAGGTGTAAAACCCCATGTCGGTAATGGGCTATTGTAGCGGCGGTGCCAGTAGCCAGTATACTGGCCAGAGAAGTTGCCACTGCTATTTGGATTGGTGCAGAAAAATCCGGAAATTTAGCTTGCAGGTATAGCGACAGGGCTGGCACAATTGCTATCCCGCCACCAACGCCTAAATACCCGGCGGCAAGTCCGGCGGTAGCGCCGGTAGCTAGGAAAATAAGCCAGTCGAGGAAGCTTAAATCTGGCATTATTTGGAGACTTGAGTCATATTGTGAACTCGGTTTGGCATTTTACTAAAAGCAGGGGACTTCATTGTCTATACAGAACAAGAGTATCACTATTTCAAGCTCAGTTGCCAAGATTGTAGTTGCAGCTATATTTTCAACCTGTCTGCTTTTAGCGAGTAAGCCATCGCTGGCCACGGCTACGCTTAGCCCAGAAGCTGTTAAGTTCAAGCAAACCTGGGAGCTTGCTCGCCAGGGTAAGCGCGGTGCTTTCCAGCAGCAAATGCCAGCCTTGCAGAACTATCTGCTTTATCCATATTTACAGTATGAAGATTATCGCGCGCGTAGGGCCACAGTACCGGTGGCTGAAATGAATGCATTTATTCAGCAGCACCAGCAATGGGCTTTTGCCAGTGGCCTGCGCCGTGCCTGGTTACGCACGCTGGGTCGACAACAACGCTGGCAAGATTTATTAAGCTATAGCGGAAAGTTTGAGAATATCCGTGATAGAGAAACTAAATGTTTGCATATCAACGCAAGATTGCATACTAATAAAAATGATCCTGAACTTTCCAGTGACGCACTGGGAATGTGGTTGGTCGGTAAATCTCAGCATAAGGCCTGTGATCCGGTATTTAAATGGATGGACCAGCAACAACACATTTCAACTGAGAGGGTCTGGAAAAGAGCTTTGTTGGCGGTGCAGGCTGGCAATTTGAGTTTGACCAAATATCTAAAACGCCGCTTGTCAGTAGCCGACCAACAACGGCTGGATGCATATCTGAAATTATGGCGACAGCCGGGGGCTGGTTTTGCCGCTACTAAACATTGGAATGACAGTGGCCGTGCCAGAGAGTTTATGCTGGCCGCTTTGTTGCAGCAGGCACGCAAGAATCCGGACAATGCGCTGCGTTATTGGCAAACAGTTGCAACTAGGTTTGCCTGGAGCCAAAATGCCAAAGGGAAAATTTTGTTTGATATTGCTTTATTCTCGGCAGTTGAGCTGGATAAGGATGTGCTGGACCGAATTGACGCAGTGCCAGCAGAGCAAGTAAACGATCAACTGCTGCAATGGCGATTGCGTACTGCCCTCAAGCATGAGCGCTGGGATGAGCTATTGGCCAGCGTGGCAAGCATGAGTGATAAGTCCAAAAATGAAGGGCGCTATCGCTTCTGGCAGGCCCGGGCGTTGCAACAACTGGGCCGTAACCAGGAGGCGGATAAAATCTTGCATAAGCTCGCTTTGGAGGCGACCTTCTGGGGCTTTATGGCCGCTGACCAGCTACATCAAGACTACCGAATTTGTCCACTGGAACCACCTGCCAATGCCAGCCAATACCAAGCAATTGCTGGCTTGTCAGCGATAAAGCGGGCGCTTGAGTTGCGCAAAGTTGGGCTAGATGATTTTGCCAATCGTGAATGGCGTACAGCTATGGGCGGATTAAATAAAACCGAAAAACGCCAAGCTGCGGCTTTGGCAGCGGCCAATAACTGGTCTATACAAGCTATTTTGGCGCTGGGGCAAACTGGGGATATGCGCTATTACCAATGGCGTTTTCCACTAGACTACCAGCAAGAGGTTAATACTAACGCGAATAAACATAAGCTGGATCCGGCTTGGATATATGGCCTGATGCGAGTAGAAAGCGCGATGAATCACCGGGCCATTTCGCCGGCAAAAGCCTATGGTTTAATGCAGTTGCTCCCAGCCACCGCCAAGTTACTGGCCGGCAAAACCAGTTTAAATTATAAGGGTAGAAGCAGCCTGCTAGATCCAGCAACCAATATAGCTTTTGGAACCCAGGAGATGCAGCAGTTGTTGCAGCGCTACAATGGCGTACCAGCGTATGTGTTGGGTGCGTATAATGCAGGTCCAGGAGCTGTGGATCGGTGGTTAAAACAGCGCCCTAATCTGGATATTGAATACTGGTTAGAACTTATGCCATATTATGAAACTCGTGATTACATCCCCAGGGTAATGGCCTTCTCTACGCTCTATGCCTGGCGTTTGGGAGTGCCCCTTACCCGAGTGAGTTATCGCTTGCGCCAAGCTGCGCCTGCACGCGGTGGGGTTGGTCTAACCGTGGCTAGATGTGACCCTTGATGAAAACTTATTTAGTAGGCGGAGCAGTTCGCGATAACTTATTGGGATTGCCGGTAAATGAGCAAGACTGGGTGGTGGTGCAGAGCAGCCCTGCAGAAATGATCGCCGCCGGATACCGGCAGGTTGGCGCCGATTTCCCGGTATATATTCACCCTAAGTCGGGTGAAGAATATGCCTTGGCCAGAACAGAAAGAAAGTCCGGCTCCGGTTACCACGGCTTTAAAGTGGACTTTAATCCTGAGGTTACGCTTGAACAAGATCTCCAGCGCCGCGATTTGAGTATTAACTCTATTGCCCAGGATAGTGGGGGTAACTTGATTGATCCCTGGGGTGGGCTTGAAGATATTAAAGCGAAAGTCTTACGCCATGTATCGCCGGCTTTCACTGAAGACCCATTACGAATTCTTAGAGTTGCCCGATTTGCCGCCCGCTTCTCTCCACTGGGTTTTAAGGTCGCCCCGGAAACCATGCAATTAATGCAACAGATGGTGTCTGCAGGAGAACTTGAAACACTACCGCCAGAAAGAATTTTTGTTGAAATAAGAAAAGCCTTTGCTTTGGCTAAACCCTCGATTTTTATCCAGGTATTACGCGACTGCGGGGCGCTGGCAGTTTTGCTGCCGGAAGTGGAGGCTTTATTCGGGGTGCCACAGCCAGCGAAATATCACCCTGAGATTGATACCGGAGTGCATACCCTAATGTCGTTGGATAGAGTGCCGGAGTTAGTAACCGCAGCAGATGACCAGGCGATGATGGTATTTGTAGTGTTGTTGCACGACCTTGGTAAAGCCTTGACTAAAGCCGAGTACTTGCCTTCACATCATGGGCATGAGGCAAAGGGAGTACCGCTGGTGCGTGCAGTCTGCCAGCGCCTTAAAGCCCCCAAATCCTGGCAACAGTTAGCCGAACTTGTTTGTCACTGGCATTTGCAATGCCACCGGGTTCAAGAGATGACCCCAAAAAAGGTATTAGCTTTACTGGAACGATTGGATGTTTTCCGCCAGCCGCAACGACTCAGAGAATTTACTCTGGCTTGCAAGGCCGATTCACAAGGGCGCACCGGCTTTGAAAATGCAGCTTACCCACAGGCCGATTATTTGCAGGCCGCCAGTAGTAAAGTCAGGGCAGTGAGTACCGAGGGTTTATCTGAACTAGGCGATGGCAAAGCCATTGCCGCTGAATTATATCGCCGCCGCCTACAGGCGCTGACGCATTTGGATTAGGGTACATATGCCTAGACATTCATATCAATTAACAGGGTTTTTATACATAGATACTAGATTATTCTAGTATTTGTGGCGTTAGCAGGCTGATGGGAACGGCAAACTGCTTGTCACCAAAGGGGATAATGTTTTCACCGTCGTAAAATACCACGCCTGCACTAAATGCTGTGCCAGTCGCGGCTTTTAATTTGTTTAAACCTTTAAAGTCTTTAGCGGTAACGGTAGCTGCGGCTTTAACCTCTATTCCTGCAAATTGATTACCTTGTTCGATAACAATATCCACTTCTACTTTATCTCTATTACGAAAATGATAGAAGTTAAGGGGCTGTTCATGCCAGTCGCCATATTTGCGTAGTTCCTGATAAACAAAGGTTTCCAGTAATTGCCCCAGTAGGCTTCTATCCTGCCAGAGGGTTTTGCCAGTTATGCCGAGTAAGGCACTTGCCAGCCCGGTATCAGTCATGTGCAGTTTTGGAGTTTTGATTAAGCGGCTTAAACGGTTATTGTGCCAGGGGAGCAATTGCTCAATTAAAAAGACCTGCTCAAGCAGGGTCAAGTATTCACGAATGGTAGGTCGGCTTAGTGAAAAAGGTGAAGCCAGGTCGGTGGCATTAAACAACCTAGCGGTTTGTCCGGCTGAGAGTGCGAGTAAGCGAGGCAGTACATCCAGTTTGTGAATGCGCGCCAGCTCCTGTACATCTCGTTGAACCAGAGTAATGATATAGTCTCTATACCAACTGCTGCGCCGTCTTTCGCTAACGCGCGCAAGGGCTGCTGGGTAGCCGCCTGCTACAATTAAGCTGGCGAGTCCTTCACCCAGGCGGGGGTACTGGCGCTGATTGCTGGCTGGGCCAAAGTCAGCTGCAAATAATTGTTGTAAGAACCTGGGTGCTTGCCCGGCAATCTCAGCGTGAGCTAGTGGCCGTAGACGAATGATTTCCATGCGCCCCGCGAGAGAATCTGCTAGTTTGGGTAACAAGAGTACATTGGCTGAACCGGTGAGAATAAAGCGCCCCGGTTTGCGGTTGGTATCGACTGAAGTTTTGATGGCGGCAAACAGCTTCGGGACGCGCTGGATTTCATCCAGAATGCAGTACTCTGGCAGGCTCTGCACAAACCCAATGGGATCTATTTTAGCTGCTTGGCATTGATTATCATCGTCAAAGGTGAAATATTTATAGCCCAGTTGCTGCCCCACTCTGGTCGCCAGGGTGGTTTTCCCACACTGACGTGAACCATAAATCAGAATGACAGGCGTATCTTCCAGTGCTTCACGCAGCAGGGCTTCTGAGAATCGGCTGTAGTAAGTTGTGGCTGACATTATTATGGGTTATTTGCGATCCATTGTATTCTCGGCTGATTGTAAATCTATTTTCGGCTAATTGAAAGGTATACTTCGGCTAATTGAAAGTATAGAGCGCCTAGAAGCGCCTAGATAGGCACATCAGTGCCCCTATATCGTCGCCGCCTTGAGTCACTGATGCATTCAGCGTAGGGTGTCGTCAAGCGTAGTGGAAGCACCGGAGTTTTGGGTTAAGCCATAAGTTGAGGCTGTAGAAAAACCCCAAATACCCTATTTTATTGAAAATCGTGAGGTATATAACATTGATTATTAAGGATATATTTTTACTATAAATAGAGTTTTTTAATATTCGGGGGTTTTTCTACAGCCTCGTTAGAGTGCTTTCAAGCCTATCGGAACCGGGACTTCAGTCCCGGCGGTGTGTATGCGGGACTGAAGTCCCGCTTCCGTGGGGTTGGGGGAAGGTGCAGTATGTTGTGGACCCATATATGCATTTGACAGTATTTATCAACTAGTGGTAGTCTTGTACCAAGGCATCGGAAATAGAATGGATTTTTATGGAAGGTGGCCGGGGGTCTTAAAGCAACTGCTGGACTAAAGGAGTAGTATATGAAATCATTGTCGCAAACTCGCAAACTCGCAAACTCGCAAACTCGCAAACTCGCAAACTCG
>JAJRYF010000019.1 GCA_024275935.1 Gammaproteobacteria bacterium
GCCTCTACCAACCAAGGGGGCAGCCTCAGCAAGCGAGCAATCATCGGCAATATACACCGGGGATTTTCCACCTAACTCCAGAGTTACTGGGGTCAACTTTTCTGCCGCAGCTAGCATTACCGCCCTGCCGACCTCAGTGGAGCCGGTGAATAGTAAGTGATTAAAAGGTAGTGCGGCAAACTCACGGCTAACTTCAACCTCACCTAATGCTACGAACACCCAGTCTTCAGGGAAAATTTCCGCCAGTAGTTTCTTTAGCAGGGCCGCCGTCGCTGGAGCAGCTTCTGAAGGTTTTATCATCACCGCATTACCAGCAGCCAGTGCTGCTGCCAATGGCTCTACCACTAATGAGATTGGGTAATTCCAGGGTGCCATAATTCCGACCACGCCTTTGGGCTGGATTTCAACCCAAGCGCGCGCTGGCCAGAATTGCCAGCCAACCGGAACTCGTTGCCTGCGACTCCAGCTAAATAAATGTTTGCGAATGTGGCGGATATCATTAACACAGCTTAATATTTCTGCGAACAAGGTTTCGTGCTCAGAACGATTGCCAAAATCGGTGCTTACTACGGCGGCCAACTCAGTCTTATTCTGTAGCAACATATTCTCCAGCTTCTTAAGCTGCTCTTTACGCTCGGCTACGCTCCGATTTCGCTGGCTAGACCAGCTTTTTTGCTGGGTTTTTAATTGTGTATTTAATTCCATTTCCAATCCTATATAGATCGCAACTATTGCCAAATTTTACGCCAAGCTGCAGTAATTGCAGTCAGGTTTATATGCCTGCCGCCATTTACCACGCACTTACCGGCCACCCACACCTGCGACAACATCTGGGTGCTCCCGGCAAAAACCCAGCAATCCAGCCATTGCTGCTGAGGCTTACCTAGAAGCAATGGATGGTGTAAGTCCAGCAGTAAAAAATCTGCACTCTGGCCTACTGCGATACCGCCAACCGGGGTACGGGCAAGTGCTTGCAGACCGCCTTTTAAGGCTTGTTGATAGAGGCTGGCTCCAAGTTGCTCGCCACTATTTGCCAATACATTTCGTTGCTGATTCTGTAGCCGTTGGGTATATTCCAGCCAGCGTAACTCTTCGGCCTGGGTAACACAAATATTACTATCTGAGCCGACCCCCCAAGCACCACCCAATTGCTGCCATGCTGCTGTCGGAAAAACTCCATCACCCAGATCAGCCTCGGTAGTGGGACACAAGCCGGCCACCACTGCATGTTTACGCATTTGCTTAAGCTCATTAGTGTTTACATGAGTTGCGTGCACCAAACACCAATTATTATCAACCGGGAAATTATCCAGCAGCCATGCAACTGGCTCAGCTCCATAGAACTCACGGCACTCTTCCACCTCGCGTATTTGTTCCGCAATGTGCAAATGCACTGGACCACTAAACCCCTGTTGTTGCAAGCACTCTAGTAAAGCTCGCAGCTGAGCTTCGCTAACCGCCCGCAGTGAATGGGGCGCTACTCCCCAGCTATACTGGTTGGAGGTTGCCGCTAGCGATTCTACCGCCGATAAAAGCTCCAGGTAACTATCGAGGTTGTGCTGGAATGGAAGTTGGCGCTCGCTTAGCTGCTGCTCACCAAAGCCTGCCCAAGTGTAGAGCACCGGTAGCAAGGTTAAATTTATGCCGCTGCTATTGGCGGCGCTAAAGATCCGCTCGGAGGTTTCAGCGCGATTCTGATAGTTTGCACCATTAAGTTGGTGGTGCAGATAGTGGAACTCTGCTACTGAGGTATAGCCACCTTGGAGTAGTTCCATATAGCAATAAGCAGTAAGCGCCTCTATTTTATCCGGGTTCAACTCCGCAACCCGGCGGTACATTGCCTCGCGCCAACTCCAAAAACTGTCGCTACCACTAGCCTTGAAGCCGGTTTCGCCAACCAGTGAGCGTTGAAAAGCATGGCTGTGCAAGTTCACCATTCCCGGAACCAGTGCGCCTGCAAAGGCATGTTCGCACTCGGCTGCCACACTTGGCTCCAGTGCGTTAACTATGCCAGCATCTGTAACTGAGACTTTTATTGAGCTACGCCAACCTTGGTCAGTAAATATATGCGGGGCAAAATAATCAGGCATCAACTCGCCCTTGCCAGTTCAGCATTGCCGTTACCATAGCCACTAGCACCGGCTTGATCTGCTCCGCTCTTGTCATATCTATCTGCGCCTGCTCACTCATATAAGTTGATTGCGACAGCTCTAACTGTAATGCGTGGATATTGGCAGCCGGATCCCCGAAGCCCCTGGTAATAGCTCCACCTTTGAAGCGCCCATCCAGCACTCTACTATAGTCAGCATGCTCCAAACTTTCCCAAACAGCGTGAATCAATTCTGGGGCTGCACTTGCGCCAGCAAAACTGCCAAGATTAAAGTCTGGTAATTGGCCGCTAAACAATGCTGGCACCATTGGGGCAATTGAGTGCGCATCCAAAAGCATTGCATAGCCAAATTTGGTTTTTAGCTGTTGCAGTTCAGTGGCGATTTTTTGGTGATATGGCTGCCATATATTCTCAACAATCCAGGCTTGGTTGCTCGCTTGTGCTGCTTCTTGCCATAGCGGCTGACCTGCAAAGGTTTGCTGAGGAAATAAACCGGTAGCCTGGTTTACATACAGACTGGCATCATCAGCTGGTCGATTCAGATCCACCACATAGCGGGAGTACTTAGCCACCAACAAGCCAACGCCTAACTCTGCCGCCCAAGCATATAGCTCGTCAACACACCAGTCGGTATCTGGCAGGCAGGCTGCCTCTGGGGTTAATTTATTGGCCATTCCGGGCAACAGTTCCAGCCCGGCATGTGGGACAGACAACAACAGTGGTGTGCTACCTGGTAGGAATGAGAACGGAGGCAAAAAGGCGGAGGGATTCATACACTCAAGTTTACAGCAATCTGAATAAGAGATTTTGGGTAGAACAAAAAAACCCGGGCAAGCCCGGGCTTTAAATTTAACCAAACAAATACTTATCTAATTGAAGCCCGGTCATCCAGAATATTTGGGGTCACGAAGATTAACAACTCGCGCTTATTAGTCTGCGTGCCCCGTTTCCGGAAGGCTGCACCAAGAATGGGGATATCTCCCAAGAATGGGACTTTAGATTCTGATTTATTGGTCTCGTGTTGATAAATACCACCCAAGACCACTGTTTCACCGTTATTAACCAGAACACTGGTTACTAACTCGCGGGTATCTATCGCGGGTATTTCCACTACACCGCCTATGCTTGCCAGCCTGAATAGTTCACCCACTGTATCCTGGCGAACCTGTAAGTCCAGTTGGATGCGATTATCTGGTGTTATCAAGGGGGTCACGCGTAATTCAAGCACAGCCTCTTTAAACTGCACCGTAGTTGCACCGGATGCCGCTGCCTGCTGATACGGAATTTCTACACCTTGCTTGATATATGCCTCGGATTGATTTGCAGTAATCACTCGCGGGGAGGAAATCACCTCACCCTGGTCATCTTCCTCCAGTGCGGTTAGCTCAAGGTCCAGCAAAATATCACTCGAGAGAAAGGAAAGACCAAACGATCCGGCAGGATTTGCTACCGGTAAGTTTACATTGTAACTATTACCTAAAGCAGGATATTCAATAATGCTTGCACCATCTTCTGGGTCAATAATAGAGGCAAGCAAAGACCTGGCGCCGGCACCAGTGCCTGATATACTGCCAATATTTGAACCAATACTAAACGCGGTTACACCCCAACGAACTCCCAGCTCTTTGTTAAAGTTGCTCTGTGCAATAACTATACGAGACTCAATTTGCACCTGCCGAACCGAGACATCAAGCACTTCAACTAGGCGTTTTATTTCCTGAATTTTATCCTCGGTATCATTGATTAATAAAGTATTGGTACGCTGGTCTATCGTTACCGAACCGCGACTGGATAATAAGCCCTGCTCGCTTTCGCCAGCCTGCTCTACTGAGGTATTAATTAACTCTTCAACATCCTCA
>JAJRYF010000020.1 GCA_024275935.1 Gammaproteobacteria bacterium
CCACACGGATGCCCGGCGGCAGAATTCCAACCCCGGTTATGCCCGAACGGGAAGTGGCCTTAAACAGCCTTAGTCAGGCACTGGTTGCCAACGGTTATAGCGAAGCGATTAACTATAGCTTTATTGACCGGCAACTACTTGAGGCTTGTGACCAGGGTGAAGCAGCTTATGCATTGGCTAACCCATTATCTGCGGATATGGATGTCTTGCGTACTGCCTTATTGCCAGGCTTGTTAACCACACTCGATAGCAATCAACGCCGCCAGCGTGAACGGATTCGTTTCTTCGAGCTAGGCAATGTGTTTGCAGCCACAACCGAGGCGCCCGTGCAAAGCCTGCGCCTGGCTGCTGTGGCCTGCGGTACGGCTTTACCTGAGCAGTGGGCAGGAAAACCCCGGGCGATGGATTTCTTCGACCTCAAGGGCGACCTTGAACGAGTTATAGCTCTACGGGGACAGGCTGATATAGAGTTGCTACCAAGCAAGAAATATTCATGGTTACACCCAGGGCAAGCAGCTGAGTTACAATTGAACGGTAAAACTATCGGCTGGATTGGAGCGATTCATCCGCAAATACTTAAACGATTTGGTATTCGCAGCGATGTATTTGCCTTTGAGCTGGAGGTAGAAGCATTCCAGCAACGAGCCTTGCCACAGGCGAAAGAAATTTCGCGTTTCCCGGCAATCCGCCGAGACCTGGCTATAGTAGTTCCAGAGATTGTTAGTTTTGCCGAGTTAAAACGAGTAATCCGAGCTTCAGCCAGTGATTTACTGGCCGATTTACGGGTTTTTGATGTCTATCAGGGTGAAGGTGTAGAAAAAACTTATAAAAGTTTGGCTATTGGCTTGATTTTACAAGATGTTTCAAGCACTCTAAGGGACGAAACCGTAGATTCCATCATAAATGATGTAATTTCTGCGCTGGAGGCACAACTTGGTGCCAAATTGAGAGGTAAGTAATGTCATTAACTAAGGCTAGTATTGCTAATCGTTTATTCGAAGAAGTAGGTCTGAATAAACGCGAAGCAAAAGAATTTGTAGATAGCTATTTTGAGGCTATGCGTTTGTCCCTGGAGAGCGGAGAAAATATTAAATTATCCGGCTTCGGAAATTTTCAGCTACGCGATAAAGCTGAGCGCCCAGGGCGTAACCCAAAGACTGGCGAAGAAATTCCAATAACCGCTCGGCGGGTAGTAACCTTCCGACCAGGGCAGAAACTAAGGGCAAGAGTGGAGGCGTATGCTGGATCCGGGGATTGAAACAAACCTTCCGCCGATACCGGCGAAGCGATATTTCACAATTGGCGAAGTCAGTGAGCTTTGCGGAGTAAAGCCGCATGTGCTGCGCTATTGGGAACAAGAATTTGAGCAGCTAAAGCCAGTAAAACGGCGTGGCAATCGGCGCTATTATCAGCGCCATGATGTTTTGATGATTCGCCAGATTCGTAGCCTCTTGTACGAGCAAGGCTTCACTATCGGTGGAGCGCGCCAGCGTTTGGAAGGTGAAAACGCGCAGAATGATGTGAGTCGTAGTGGTCAGATCATCAAACAGGTAAGAACCGAACTGGAAGAAGTTCTGCATATCCTCAGGCGTTAAGTTCAACCGGCTTCACTCAGAATAAATTAAAGGCTCCCTGGGGAGCCTTTAATTTATTTGCGAATTGAATACCTTGCCTAGGTACGCTTGCAAGGCAGGTGGACACAAATCCGAAACTCTACGGTGCAACCATTTGCATCAGAGTACCGGTTAACAAAGCCGCATAAGTTCCAAGGGCATAACCCACTACCGCCAGCAGAACCCCAACCGGGGCTAATGATGGGTGGAAAGCTGATGCCACTATAGGCGCAGAAGCCGCCCCGCCTACATTGGCCTGAGAACCAACTGCAAGGAAGAATATCGGGGCTTTAATCAAGCGTGCCACAATTAACAGCAAGCTGGCATGCACCAGCATCCAGATGCCGCCCACCAAAAACATAGCCGGGTTTTGGAAGATGGCGGTAATGTCCATTTTAAGACCGATGGTGGCTACTAAAATATAGATAAAAACAGAACCCACTTTAGATGCACCAACAGCTTCAAACTTACGCGCGCGAGTCAGCGATAGTAACAGTCCACAGGTTGTAGCCAGTACCACCAGCCAAAAAAAGTGACTGCTCAAATTGGAGTTTTCCAAGCCGCTAATGCCGCCGATGTAAGCAGAAAGTTGGTCTGCCCCAAAATGAGAGAAACCGACAACCCCAAAAGCGACCGCTAATATTAGCATTAAGTCACGAAGCTCTGGATTGCGTGAGTGTTTCTTATGAAATGACTCAACGGTGTGTTGTAACTCAACTATAGCGCTGACATCTGCGCCGTTCCTGGCATCTATTTGTTTAGCCCTGGCGGCAAAAAACAATAGTACTGCCATCCAAGTACTGGCAACAATAATGTCAATGGTAACCATCACCGAAAACATTTGGTCACCAACCGCATATATCTCCTTCATAGCGGCCTGGTTGGCACCACCGCCAATCCAACTGCCGGCAACCGTGGTTAAACCACGCCAAACTGCGTCAGGCCCGTGACCGCCAACGATGTCAGGGTTGATCCATGACATAATAATGATGGCAATCGGGCCGCCGATTACAATTCCCAGAGTACCGGTAAAAAACATAATCAGAGCTTTAGGGCCAAGTGCCATAAGCCTTTTGAAATCAATGCTGAGGGTCAGGAGCACTAAGCTGGCTGGGAGTAAATAGCGCGAGGCTACAAAATACAGCTTTGAATTTTCTGCATCAATCAAGCCTAAGGTATTTAACAGTGAAGGTAGGAAGTAGCAGACTAATAGGGCAGGAATCCATTTATAAAACTTCTTCCAGAATGGATTTGAGCTACCCGTGGTATAGAAAACCCCGCCCAGCATAACTGCCAATATACCAAATAAAACCGCATCATTAGTAATCATATACACCAGGCTCCCACGCCAAAAAATCAACTCGCCTACTATGCCTGAAATTGCCCGAGGATACAAAATGTTGGAGTTTCAAGGTGCTATTCTCATCCCTAAGCTCCTGTACGGTATGATTACACTGGGGCTAGAGTAACCCAGCACGCCTATGGAGGTTTACCAATCCTGCGATAAGGTGTATTATTCCCCGCCGGTAGAGTTCAATATCCGGTATTGATTATTAATGGCGGGGCGTGGCGCAGCCTGGTAGCGCACTACAATGGGGTTGTAGGGGTCGGAGGTTCGAATCCTCTCGCCCCGACCATCAATAATCAGCAACTAAAGCAGCGTAAGCTGCTTTTTTTCGTATAAGAGTATAATAGTTGCTACTTGAAATAGCATAGTCAAACCCAGATATATCAAATGCTTGGTAAAACTTAACCCACAGTGATGGAATCATAATGTACCAGAACGATAATTCAGTAGATACCGACCGCGAGATGCCAGATATCGCCAACGAAGAACAGGCGCAGTTGGCTGGTGAGCTTGATTGGGTGGGGATGGATGAAATCGAGTTGCCGGTACGGATAGAAACCGATCAGGGCGAAATTCAGCAGTCAATCGCCAGAGTGACAGCCTTTGTAAACCTCAATCAGCCTGAAGTTCGTGGAATTCATATGTCCAGGCTTTACCTGACCCTGGATCAGGCTTTTGCTGAAAAACCACTAAGTCCGGCAAGTATGCGCGAGATTTTAGGGAGCTTCCTGGAGTCACATCATGATCTTAGCCATCGCGCCTTAATTCGGGTTGATTTTGATTATATGATCCGTCGTCGGGCACTAGCTAGTGATAATGCTGGCTGGAAGCGTTACCCAGTTACCCTGATTGGGATTCTCGATGACAAAGAATTTAGTGTTGAGATGGGTTTGGAAGTCCTGTATTCCAGCACCTGTCCATGCTCTGCTGCTTTAGCTCGGCAATTAATTCAGGAACAATTTGAAACTGATTTTTCCACTGCAAAAGAGCTCGATTTCAATGCTGTGCATAGCTGGCTTGGAACCGAGCAGGGCATAATGGCGACCCCACACTCGCAGCGGAGCGCGGCAGAATTAAGGGTGCGCCTGAAACCAGAGTTTGAATTCTTTCCTATAGTCGAATTAATAGATCGGGTAGAGTCAGCAGTTAAAACGCCAGTGCAAACTGCGGTAAAAAGAGAAGACGAGCAAGAATTTGCCCGCTTGAATGGTCAAAACTTGATGTTTTGTGAAGATGCCGCCCGTAAACTGCAATCAGCTCTTGATGCTGAAGCTGGAATTATGGATTACTGGGCGCGCTGCTCGCACTATGAAAGCCTGCACCCACATAATGCAGTTTCTGTAATCACCAAGGGCGTGAAAGGCGGTTATATCGCTGGAGCTGGTTCGCCAGTTCGCTTAGGGCAGGGTAAGGACTGTAGTTAGGAATTAGTGCGTAGGTCTATGTCAGGAGGTGGCTTAAACGGCCATACACCAGATTTGACTATAGCTCTTCCAGTTGCTCTAAGACCTCAGTCCAGCTCGCCTCAGACTCCCGGTAGCCATCCACTACCGCTAGAATCTCTTTGCGCCCCGTGTCATCAGAGCCAATAATAACCAGCAGGCATAAGCGATCACCCATTCTTACATTGCAGTAAACACCATCAGCCCAAATATAAACAAAACGGCGATTACTTAGATCTCTTTTCCGCCAGTGATCGTAATCTGTCTCCCAGCCTTGCTTTAGTCGGCTGACTGTATTGGCTGACAACCCCTTCGCGCCTTCTCCGAGCAATACTTCCAACG
>JAJRYF010000021.1 GCA_024275935.1 Gammaproteobacteria bacterium
GCCTCTACCAACCAAGGGGGCAGCCTCAGCAAGCGAGCAATCATCGGCAATATACACCGGGGATTTTCCACCTAACTCCAGAGTTACTGGGGTCAACTTTTCTGCCGCAGCTAGCATTACCGCCCTGCCGACCTCAGTGGAACCAGTGAACAATAAGTGATCAAAAGGTAGCGCCGCAAACTCACGGCTAACTTCAACCTCACCTAGCGCTACGAACACCCAGTCTTCAGGAAAAATCTCAGCCAGCAACTTCTTTAGCAAAGCGGCAGTCTGCGGAGCTGCTTCAGAGGGTTTTATCATCACTGCATTACCAGCCGCCAGAGCAGCCGCTAACGGCTCTATCACCAATGAAATCGGATAGTTCCATGGTGCCATAATTCCGACCACGCCTTTGGGCTGAACTTCAACCCAGGCTCTGGCTGGCCAAAATTGCCAACCAACCGAAACTCGTTGCCTACGACTCCAGCTAGATAAATGTTTGCGAATGTGCTTAATGTCATTAACGCAGACCAGTATTTCCGCAAACATGGTCTCATGCTGTGAGCGATTACCGAAATCTTTACTTACCGCATCAGCAAGCTCAAGTTTGTTTTCCAGCAGCATGTTTTCCAGTTTTTTAAGTTGTGCCCTGCGTTCTGCCACACTCATATTGCGCTGACTTGCCCAATTTCTTTGCTGGATTTCTAATTGCGTATTTAATTCCATCTTCAATTTCGCACCTATCTTAGTTGTTGCCATACTTTGCGCCATGCTGCGGTAATTTCGGTCTGATTGATATGTTCACCGTTATTGACCCGGCATTCCCCGGCAACCCACACCTGTGATAACATTTTTGTATTCCCAGCAAAGACCCAGCAATCTAACCACTGTTGCTGAGATTTACCCAAAAATAAAGGGTGCTGCAAATCCAGCAGTAAAAAATCCGCACTTTGCCCTACCGCAAGACCACTAACCGCAGTGCGTGCAAGTGCCTGCAGCCCACCTTTTAAGGCCTGCCGGTAAAGACTGATGCCGAGCTGCTCTCCACTTTTTGCCAGTACATTGCGTTGCCTGCTCTGTAGGCGCTGAGTATATTCCAACCAGCGTAACTCCTCGTTTTGGGAAATACAAAGATTGCTATCAGAGCCTATGCCCCAGGCTCCACCTAACTGTTGCCAGGCGGCTGCCGGAAAAATGCCATCGCCCAAGTCCGCCTCAGTAGTTGGGCACAGGCCTGTCACCACTGCATACCTGTGCATTAATTCGAGTTCGTTATTGTTTACATGGGTTGCGTGTACCAGACACCAATTGCTGTCAACGGGGAAATTATCTAATAACCAGGCTACCGGCTCCAGCCCATAAAAATCGCGGCACTCTTCCACCTCGCGTAACTGTTCTGCAATATGTAAATGAATCGGACCGTTAAACCCCTGCTGTTGCAAATTCTCCAGCAAAGTATGTAGCTGTGCTTCACTGACTGCCCGCAGTTAATGCGGCGCCACGCCCCAGTTAAAGAGTCTAGAAGTTGAAGCTAACGCTTCTACCCTAGTGAGCAACTCTAAATAACTATCAAGGTTATGCTGAAATGCGAGTTGCCGTTTGCTTAACTGCTGCTCTCCAAACCCGGCCCAGGCATAGAGCACTGGCAACAACGTCAAATCTATTCCGCTGCTATTAGCGGCGCTAAAGATTCTCTCGGAAGTTTCAGCCGGATTCTGATAACGGCCACCATTGCTTTGGTGGTGCAGATAATGGAACTCTGCCACCGAAGTGTAGCCACCCTGGAGCAGCTCCATGTAGCAGTAGGCAGTAAGTGCCTCTATTTTATCCGGGTCCAATTGTGCAACCCGCTGGTACATTGCTTCACGCCAACTCCAAAAGCTGTCGCTGCCAGACGCCCTTAATCCGGTCTCACCTAGCAGCGAGCGCTGGAAAGCATGGCTGTGCAGATTAACCATACCCGGAATCAAAGCCCCGGCAAAAATATGCTCGCAGTCTGCGGCCAGACCAGGTTCTAACGAGCTAATAATACCCTCAGTTGTAACTGATACTTTTATCGAGCTAAGCCAACCCCGGTCGGTAAATATATGGGGTGCAAAGTAGTCAGTCATCGACCTGTCCTTGCCAGTTCAGTATTGCAGTTAACATAGCCACCAGTACTGGTTTGATCTGCTGCGCTTTTTGCAGATCGATTCGCGGCGGGCTTGCCTGCTTACGCATATATGTTGATTGTGAAAGTTCTAGTTGTAATGCATGAATATTATCAGCAGGACTTCCGAAGCCTCTGGTAATAGCTCCGCCCTTGAAGCGCCCGTTCAGCACTCTGCTGTATTCGGAGTGGCTCAAACTTTCCCAAACCGCCTGAACCAACCCCGCAGATGCACTTGCGCCAGCAAAACTACCGAGGTTAAGGTCGGGCAATTGGCCGTTAAATAGCGCTGGTACAACAGGGACAATTGAGTGTGCATCCAAAAGCACAGCATAACCAAATTTATTTCTTAAGCGTTGCAGCTCAGTGGCTATTTGCTGGTGATATGGTTGCCAGATATTTTCAATAACCCAGGCTTGGCTGTTAGCTCCCTCAGTCTGTTGTTGCCATACTGGCTGACCGGCAAAAGTTTGCTGAGGAAATAAACCAGTGACTTGATTCTTGTAGAGTCTGGTATTATCAAGCGGTCGGTTCAAGTCCACTACATAGCGTGAATATCTGGCTACTAGCAAACCGATGCCTAGCTCAGCGACCCAACTGTACAGCTCATCAACATACCAATCGGTATCTGGTAAACACACTGCTTCCTCAGTCAGCTTAGCGGCCATCCCATGCAATAGCTCTACCCCAGCATGTGGAATTGAAAGCAACAATGGGGTATTGCCTGGCCGGAATGCAAATGGCGGAACAAAAGCATGCTTATTCATAAACTCCAGTTTACAATAATAAGTGGCTCCTTAATCAAAAAACCCGGGCTAGCCCGGGTTTCTTAGGTTTCAATGAACAACTACTTATCTAATTGAGGCTCTGTCATCAAGGATATTTGGAGTCACAAAGATTAACAGCTCACGCTTCTTGGTTTCAGTGCCACGCTTCCTGAATGCTGCGCCCAGAACCGGGATATCCCCCAAGAATGGAACCTTGGACTCAGATTTATTGGTTTCGTGCTGATAGATACCACCCAGAACCACTGTTTCGCCGTTGTTAACCAGAACACTGGTTACCAGTTCACGGGTATCTATCGCGGGTATTTCTACTACACCACCTATACTTGCTAACCTGAATAGCTCACCAACTGTATCCTGGCGTACTTGCAGATCTAGCTGCACCCGGTTATCTGGTGTTATCAATGGTGTCACCCGTAATTCAAGCACAGCCTCTTTAAACTGTACCGTAGTTGCGCCTGATGCCGCTGATTGTTGGTATGGAATTTCCACACCTTGCTTAATATAGGCCTCAGACTGATTTGCAGTAATCACCCGTGGTGAAGAAATCACCTCACCCTGACCATCTTCTTCCAATGCAGTTAACTCAAGATCCAGCAGGATATCACTAGAGAGGAAAGACAGGCCAAATGATCCAGCCGGGTTCGCTACCGGCAGATTCACATTGTAGCTATTACCCAGACTAGGGAACTCAATAATGTCAGCGCCATCTTCAGGGTCAATAATCGAGGCGAGCAATGACCTGGCACCAGCACCAGTACCGGAGATACTGCCGATATTTGAGCCAATACTAAATGCAGTCACACCCCAGCGAACTCCTAACTCTTTGTTGAAGTCGCTTTTAGCAATAACGATACGGGATTCAATCTGAACTTGGCGAACCGAAACATCAAGGACTTCAACTAGGCGCCTGATTTCTTGAATTTTATCCTCGGTATCATTGATTAATAAAGTATTGGTACGCTGGTCTATCGTTACCGAACCGCGACTGGATAATAAGCCCTGCTCGCTTTCGCCAGCCTGCTCTACTGAGGTATTAATTAACTCTTCAACATCCTCA
>JAJRYF010000022.1 GCA_024275935.1 Gammaproteobacteria bacterium
AACCAGACCGGATAATTGGCCAAAGCCACCGAGTTCGAAATACCTTTCCAGTGGTGCGGCCTCATCAAAGCTATAGCCTCCGTGCACCCGCCAATTAAGTGAACCTTTGCCCCAGCTTTTAGCTCCGGCTGCCGAAACAACAATTTGCTCATAGTCGGTGCCTGACCCCATGCTCTCTCTTGCCAGACGGTAACCTAGTGCCCATGCATGGCCCGAACGGGGGAAATAATTATCATCTAATGAGTCATACTTTGCTCTAAAAGTAAGCTCGCCAATATCAAAACTTTCTGGCGGCTGAACCAATAACCCGGATAATACCTCTGTATCTCCAGCAGCCCTCTCGTAGCCCACTCTTAGCTCACCTAGAGCACCAAACATTCGCCCTGCACCAAGGTAAAAACCCAAGGTTTTCAACTCCAGATCAGCCGCCTTACGATCATCAAGGAAAATACTTAGCTGGCGCACCTGGTATTTCAGGATTGGATTTACAAAATAGTTACCTTGCATATCAATTGGCTGGAAGAAATTCACCCCCAAACCAGACCTTTTACCCAAAGACCCGTCAACTCTCAGGTTTCCGCCACGCCCATTAAGTGCCGACATCTCGTATGCAGCAGCTAAAGTGAAGTCATTATTACTAGTAGAGTCGTATGCCAGTTGTAGACCAAACTGCATAAAATTGCGATTTAAGTCCCGCTGATGTACGGCTACTTTCAGCCCAATCTCACCCGCGTCGTTGCGCGTATAATCCCAGCTCACAGCATCAAACATGCCCAAGCCATAAAGCAAATTGATATCTTTCTCCAAACTCTCAAGATTCAATTTCTCACCAATCTCGACATGAATCCTTGCGCGCAGAAACTCATCATCCATTCTGGTATTGTTTTCCAGCTCGATAAAAGCTATCACTGATTCGGTATGTTTGACTAGTCTCGGGAGTGGTTTCCTAGCAGCTAGGCGCTCGGTATTTACCCAGCCCTGCAACGCAGCCTTGGTTACCTCATAGCCAATAGGAATGCCATCTCCACCACTACTAAAAGAAGCGCTGCTAATGTCACCTAGCTCAGGCCTTAACAGCAGGTCATCTGCGGTTAGCTTAGCAACTGTCTTTTCAGTATTCCCCCAGACCAGAAAAGATGAAATTTGTTCGGTAACAGCAAGCACAGAAGTAATTTTATCGACCGGCATTAAGTCGGTGCCAACACTGACTGCAATCACAACATCAGCGCACATCTCGCGAACTACATTTACCGGCAGATTATTCACCAAGCCACCATCAACCAGCAACATATCACCTTTCTTCACTGGTGCAAACACCCCAGGAACCGCCATACTCGCATGCATTGCCTCGACTATACTGCCACTGCCAATAACGACTTCCATGCCGGTTACCAAGTCGGTAGCAATCGCTCGATAAGGAATTTGGAAGTCATCGAAGTTACGCACATCCAGCGACTGAATGTTAATCCTTGAGAGTACAATATTCAGGTTCTGCCCATTCAAAGCCCCTAGTGGCAAGCCCAGCTCAACCCCGGAGACCCCCAACCTGCCGCTATGGGCGGTTTGCAGTTCCCGTTCTTTCATCCGAATCGGCTTGTTCTTGCGGTCTGTAGCATCACTTAATGCAAACCCCCAATCCATTTGCGCAACAACTTCTTCAATTTCATCGGGAGAATTCCCCGCTGCATATAAACCAGCAACAATGGAACCCATTGAAGTACCAGCAATGCAGTCTATTTGTATACCCGCTTCCTCAATTGCGCGCAACACACCAATATGCGATACCCCGCGGGCCCCGCCGCCGCCCAAAGCCAAACCAACTTTCAGCCGCGCCTCCTCGGCTGCCTGAGCCGCAAGCGAAACTACAAGCAGGCACAATACCAATGAAACCTTCATACCCCATCGATATCGGGAGAAAACCAAACCTAGACTCATTAGAACTTATCCTCTAATCGGTAACTTATATTACTATCATGCCAGTTTATGGGTAAACTGTCAGGCAATTACTAAAAAAACCATTGAATTATGCCTACCTATCAGTAACTAAATTAGGCATCACATAGGAGCACTACCATGCGCTTTATATTACTAACTCTAGCCGCCTTGATATTACCAACTACCGGCATAGCCAGCTGCACTGGGGGGGCTGCCAATACAGAAACAACCACCGTATGGTTAGATGCTAAGTTTGGCTTTCGCAAAAAAAGCGGCGCCTCTGGCATCAATAAAACCCATAAAAAGATGGAGGCTAAGGGCTGGTGCTTCAATAGCATGGAGTTGTATACCGAAAATGGAGATCTGGAGGGCTTTTTCGTAAGTTATAGCCGCGAAAAACGCAAACTCAGCACCAACACAGCCGAACAGACCGACAAGTCTCCAAGCAGAGACTAAGGCGCCACCAAGATGCACTGCTATATATACCGCTCGTCAATAAAAGCTGATGCTTACCTATACCTATCAACATGCTGGGATGAAGCAGATATTCCAGCAGACTTACAGGCCCTGTTTACACCCCCAGAATTGGCTATGGAACTGGATTTAGATCAGCGCCAAAGTTTAGCCAGGGAGCAAATCTCCCAGGTTATAGATGGCCTGCGTACAGTTGGTTATTACCTGCAGGTGCCGCCAGCAGAGATAAGCTTGAAACGATGAAGTACAAACAACTGCTGCCCGGCTTGCTGGTTGCCGGAATAATCACATTACTAGCATTTATTCTTACCCAAATACCAGCAATAAAAGCTCTGGGTTTTAGCCCCTTGGTTGCCGCTATTATTCTCGGCATGGTTTACGGCAATACCTTCTACAGTCGCCACCAACATAAACTTGAGACTGGATTAAAGTTTTCTCAGGCAAAGTTATTACGCCTTGGGATTGCAATGTATGGCTTAAACATCAGCTTCAAAACCATTGCTGATTTAGGGATGGCAGTAGTCTGGCTGGATGTGGTCGTGCTAATTGTAGTCATGCTGGTGGGTATGTTTGTTGGGCGTAAAATACTGGGCCTTGATCGCGCCATGTCAGCCTTGGTTGCTATTGGCGCAGCAGTCTGTGGCGCAGCGGCAGTACTGGCTGCAGCACCAATTACCAAGGCTAGCCCGCAAAAGGTAGCTATGGCCGTTGCCACGGTGGTCTTGTTTGGTACTATTTCGATGTTTGTTTATCCACTAATTTATCCGTGGTTGCCGCTAAGCGATGCGGCTGCCTACGGCATATATGCCGGCTCTACTATCCATGAGGTTGCTCAGGTAGTTGCGGCAGGGGCAGCGGTAAGCCAGGAGGCAGCAGATACTGGCGTGGTAGTAAAGCTTGTACGGGTAATGTTATTGGCACCATTATTAATAGTCATGGGCATCTGGCTAAGAGAAGCCCGTGACGAAAAACAACCGCTATACATCCCCTGGTTTGTACTCGCCTTTATTGTAGTTACTGCAATCAATACCTGGGTGGAAATACCCGCAAACCTACATCAGATACTGGTTACCGCTGACCTGGTATTTCTATCCATGGCTATGGGCGCGTTAGGCGTGGATACCAATTTCCATAAACTCAGGGATCTTGGCATGAAGCCACTAATTCTGGCATTTGTCCTGTTCGTTCTTTTGCTAGTAGGCGGGTTGGCACTGAATTTGTGGATGATTACAGCCGGATAGAGCGAACGCACATAAAAAAGCCGCCAATAAGGCGGCTTTCGAATATGTATAAGTTCCAGGCTAACGCTGAGTAGTTGCCACCGAGACATTCCAAATACCAACAACATTAGCGCCATCGAGTACATTTACCATAGCTTCAGCTTCAGAATCCGGGTGCATAGCCAAAATCATCATAGAATCAGGCTTAGCCGCATGTTCACGCTCAAGGTTAGCCCGTACCGCATTCGGCTCAATAATTCGATTATTGATACGGATAATGCTGGCAGAATCAATTTTCACCACAATTGGCAATTTATCTTTATCAATTTTCTGGTCCTTACTTTGCTGCGGACGAGATATATCCAGGCCTTTTTCTTTTACAAAAGAGGTGGTTACGATAAAGAAAATCAACATAATAAAGACGATGTCTAGCATCGGTGTGATATTAATTTCCGCTTCTTCTTCAGTACGACGTCTGCGTTTCATTTAGATTCCTTTACAAATCGTTCTACTCTGACCTAAGACAGAGCTACAAGACCAAACAGACTAACCGAAACGGCAGCGTTTGACCAGTATTTAGGCCTATTTTCTAGATCAATTACACAAAACCCAGATCACCGGCGCTCTAGCTTCTTGACTTTCCTACTTTGCTTTTCAGCCTTTTTAAAGTTGCCATTCTGTCGGTAAAGCTCAGCCGAGGCCAGATACCAGTCTAACGACTTTCTGCGCTCTCCAAGGCTCTTTCCAAGATATTTTCTGGCAAGCTTCAAATCTGCTGGGCTTGGATCTGCTGCGAAGGCTACTAGCTTTGCCCATTCAAGCATGGAGTCCGGGTTACCCGCACCAGCAGACTCAGCTAACCACTGCTCCTTAGATTTACCAGTGTTATTGACATACCTATCTGACTTTAATAGCTCATAAGTGTGCCTTGATGCTAAGTCATTACCGTTCTCAGCCGCCGTAGATATCCAGAACAGACCTTTTTGTTTTTCAACCTTACAACCTTTACCTGAAAGAATATTTTTGCCGAGTAGGTACTGAGCATCTATATTGCCATTCTGAGCTGACTTAAGCAGCCAGTTATTGACTTCCTCAGGCTCCATCCTCTGGTCTACTTCTAACAAGCCTCTGGCACT
Source organism: Gammaproteobacteria bacterium (assembly GCA_024275935.1). GTDB lineage: Bacteria > Pseudomonadota > Gammaproteobacteria > Xanthomonadales > SZUA-36 > SZUA-51. The sequence continues at coordinate 4,766 of JAJRYF010000022.1, forward strand.
GGAAGCAACTGCATATATATATTGCGCTTGAGGGTGGTCGTTATCCGCGTGTTTTTTCAGCTCCTTTAGGCGCTTAGCATAAACTTCTGAAAAAAGCTTCACTAAATTCCCACCTTCTAACCGAAACTGGATGGTCTGAGTTGCCGCCACTGGATATGGCTCTATCCCTTCTGCATAAGACACATCAAACTTCCATTTTGAGAGTGCATGCATACCAGCCTTGTCAAATGCACCTTCCGGAAAAGAGTCAACAATTCTGGGGTTGCGTACTAAACCATTCGGATACACCTCAAAGTGTATAGTTAGCCAGCCCTGTACGCGGTCAATTGCCATTTGCCTGGGATATTTTGGTTGCACCCTCTTTATAGGCGTTAACTTGTATTTCTCCCTGGTTTCGCCCCCATCAGTTACATCAGCATAGACTATGGGGGAAAGCTCAATGTAAACCTGATCATCTCCAAAACTATGGTTAAGTTCTTCAGCCTTTTGGCTGGCTAGCTTAAGCTCAGCGGCAGACAGCCGTTTAGTAATGTAATCTAAGGAAGCTTGAAACTCAGGATGCTCCTCAGTTTGTGCCAGACTGGCCCAGGCAAAAGCTTCCGTAAGGTCTTCAGTAACACCTTCTCCCCGCAAATGCATTACAGCGAGGTTAAACTGCGCGCGCTTATTGCCGATAACCGCCAGCTCTTTGAATTCCTTATACGCTTTCACATAATCTTTATTCTCGTATGCATCACTAGCATTAAGAAAATCAGCAAGGCCGGAGTTTGACAATAATAACAACAGACCAATAATGAATAATTTTTTCATCAACATATCCCTCTCAAGTATTACGGTGATTTATAACTTCTATATATTAGCATAACAATTAATCTGTTGATTTTTGGTGTAAATTAGACGGTATAACGGGTATCTGTCCAGTATTTTAGCCAGGCTTGACCTGCATCAGACTAAGGACTGAACAAAATAATTTGATTTAATCGATTACATCTGTAATAATTAAATCATCGTTTACAGGCGTAATCTATTACTCATGAATAATCCAATAAGCAAATCTGAAGCCAAAATTTTACAAGCACTGTGGCAGAAATCACCCTTAGACGGCAAACAAATCGCCGCCATTATAAGCACAGAGTCCTGGAGTTATGTGACGGTTAAAACCTTGATTAATCGTTTACTGAAGAAAGGATACTTATCATTCACTAAAGACGGCAGGCGGTATCTATACCGTGCCGAGATTACAAAAAAGCAGTATCTTAAGAATGAAAACACACAGTTTTTGCAGCGCTTATACGCTGGCAGCATAAGTAATTTGATGGCCTCTTTTAGTGAGCATGAAAAGATCAGCAAAGACGAGCTGGCAGAAATAAAACAAATAATTGAGCAAATGGAGAAGAACTCATGAATGAGTTTATTGCTGAGGTATTGCGATGGCTGCTCGTATTTAGCATTTATATACTAGTAGTGGGGGCGTTGTTTATGGCTTTAAGAGCACTGCTAAATAAACTTAGGGGTAACGCTTTAACGGCCTATAGGTTATGGCTGATATTTCCAGTTGGAATCGCGCTTCTTGCCAGCCTGCAAGGCATTCAACCAGAGGTGTTGGCTATACCCAAAATATTAGCTCTGGAACCTTTGATGTTTACTACATTAACCGCCACTCCAAATATCAATGTAAATTGGCAAACTGCTATATTTATAGTCTGGCTGACAGTTGCAAGCGCTTTACTGACTCGCCTGCTAGTTCAGTACTTATACTTAAAAAGAAAGTTACTAAGCAATGGTACCTACCTAAACGAAAATATTTCTAAATCAGATGTTGCTTCTACTCCAATTGCGTTTGGGTTCTTCTCACCAAGAATTTATATTCCCGGATTATTTTATGAGCTATTTACCATTAAACAACAGCAGTTAATTATTGCGCATGAGCAAACACACTGCGATAGATATGACCCAGCACTACGGTTAACTTACAAAATAATCAATAACATATTTTGGTTTCACCCGGTCTTCTATTGGCTGAATCAGGCAATGAAAAACGATCAAGAAACCTCATGCGACCAACTAGTTATTCGAAATAAAGGTGAGGCCCTTGAGTACTCAAAATTATTACTGGCGATAAATCAAAGCGTACAAAGCACTACCTCAGAGCTTAATCTCAGAACTGATACTTCCGAGCTTTACTGTTCTTCCACTTCACTTTTAAAGGAGCGAATCTTAATGATTAAGAAACTAAACCCAGAAAACAAAGGCCATGTTAGGGCCTGGCTTGGCACAGCTATACTCTCATTGGCAGCCCTTGGCTTAATGACAACCACAGCAGTTCTTGCAGTTAACGAAAGCGCCACCAAACACCAGCAGAGCACCCCATCGGAGGACATCCAGCCAGGACCAGAACTCAGGCCTATTGTGAGAATACACCCAAAATATCCCTACTCTGCTGTTATTGATAAGGTCGAAGGCTATGTGACTATGGAGTTTGAAGTAACTACAAATGGCGCAGTGGAGAATGTCCGGGTGGTTGCATCAGAACCAGATTCTGTTTTCGATGTCGAGGCAATTCGCGCCATGGGGAAATGGCGGTTCGTACCTATAGATCATAAGTTCACCGCCAGGCAGACCATTGAGTTCAAGCTTAGCGATTAGGGTTAATTAGAGAGTCTCCTGCGGGAGGCTCTGCCATGCTGATTATTAGTTTATATGAACAGATCAGAGAATCAGTCGATTTGACAAGGCGCGCTAGCAGGTAACTTAACATCCTTTTCGCCAGATCTAATTATAGCCGCCTTTAACGATTCACAATGCTCAAGACTCATGTTGGCAAAACCAGCCTCACCAACCATAGATTCCACCTCGAACAGGAAAGTGCCAATTTTAGCATTCGGATGTCGCGCTTCATATTTCGAAGACTGCATAACTGCAATCATTTCATTTGTGAGCCAGTTAATTGGAGCCTTGGACTCAAGTATTTGTATATTATACAATTGGCCATCACGCCGGATTTCTGCGCTTATTGTATAGCTCCCACCAAGCGGCGGTTTGCCCGCTCCTCCCGGAACTGAAGGAGGTGTAAAAGAAACCAGCTTCCAATCTTTCTCAAACTCTTCTGCTGTAAACTCTGGGGTCTCTTTATCGGACAGAGATTTTGCCATTACTACAGAAATGCCTAAAATCCCTGTTAATAAAACTAATGTCGAAATAAATATTAACTTAGTGAATGACTTCATAGCCTGCTTCTCCTTTAATATAATTAACCTTTGTAAATTAATGTTGTTACTTAAGGCCTTACTAAACAAATAACTTTGGTGTTCGAATGCACCTGTATATAAAAGCTCCGCTAGCCCGGCGCGATATTTATCGGCACCAAACTCTTTGCTCGCTAACAAGTCACAGCGAGCTTCAAGCAGTAAATAAGACTTCTTCGCTACTATGTTAACTAATGGATTCCACCAATAAAGTGAGCTAACCAATTCAATCATGAGTATCCAGTAATTGTCACCCAACTTCTTATGTGTAAGTTCGTGCGTAACTATCAATTCATAACTTGCTGAATCAATCAGGTTTGGATTAACCCAGATACTGGGCCGGATAAAACCAGAGAGCAAGCCTGCTTCTACTTCAGCTGAAGTATAAATTTTAGTGCCTGATCTGGTACCAATAAATTTGGCTTGGTGGTGATTTTCTATACGGGCTTGTGCTTTCCGATGCAGGAACAACCTAATCAAGAAGTTGATGCCGCCAATAATCGAAACCAAAATAAACGCATTGGTCAAAGTGTAGATATCAGAACTGCTTGAGGCGGCACCTATATTTGCTATGTACTCTGTCTCAAAAGTGACCGGTGCAAGCTTTATGATTTCAGCACTTAACTTATTCGGAAATAGATAATGGATATAGGGCAGGGGTAGCACCCAGGCAATCAATGCAAAAAGAGACGCTGATAACTTGCTAATATTGTTAGCCTTCCCATACCTTAGGAAAGCCAGAACAACCAAGCTTATAGCAATATTACTGACCAGAAAAAGAATTAGCATTTATTTCAACTCCTGCTTGCGCAGCTTGAGAATCTTTTCTAGATACTGAATATCATCCACAGTAAGTGACTCCGACTGAAGAATATGCGCGGCAAGCGGTCGAGAGTTTCCAAGAAACACACGATCTATAAAGCTGTTAACCAGTGATTTGTTATAGGTTTGTTTTTCTATTAGCGGGGAATACGAAATAGTCCTGCCAGATTTGCTTTTACGCTCTAATGCGCCTTTCTTTTCCAAACGATCGATAATTGTTTTAACCGTGGAATAGCTGACTGGTCTTTTTTGTTCAAGAATATGATGAATCGATGGAGCCGTTGACTCCTTCTGTTCCCAAAACAACTGCATTAACTCAAGTTCAAATTCTGATAATCGCATAATCTCTACATCTGTAGACTTCAATATCTACAAGTGTAGGGATATCAATGGCAACTGTCAAACACTTTTTTGCACAAGCACTTAGAACTCATATTTGAAGAAGTTAACGCGATAGCAGTGGTTTAACCTGATTGTAGCCGCCCAAACCACCATCGTAAATTCGACAGTTCATTGATCATAAAGCGCCCGTTGTTGGTGTTCAGTATGCTATTAGGGATAAATTCCTAGAGACAGGCTTACTCACAACTGGTATATTCTAGTTGTGACTCGACAGTAAATTATTTAAGAAGTCTCGTAGAAGCAAATTGTAGTCTAAAATACTCGGTCTTTCTAAAACACTGCTTTTGACTTACTTCCACTATACCCAACGGAGGGGTAGTAAAATGACTTATTCCAAACACCCAGTGGCATTATCGATTCTGTTAGTTGCTATGCTGACATTATCTATAACCGCCTCTTCTGAAACACTTGCAATATCCGACTCCATCCCATTCGCTGAGGATGCAGATGTGCCTGCTGCGGTTAGAAATGAGTGCAATCTTAATACTAAATTAGCCAAGTTTATTCGCACTTACGCTGCCAAGCACTTTGACAAGGTGGTGTCGATAAGTGATGCAGATAAAAACAGCAAGAAATTAACTATAAGCATTACCGATGTCCACGGGCAAGGCGGCGGAGCATGGAGTGGTAGTAAGTCCGTAAAAATAGAAGGCACACTCACCCAGAACGGCAAAGTATTAGGTACCTTTAGAGCTTTACGCGCTTCTGGTGGAGGGGCATTTGGTGGTTATAAAGGCACTTGTTCAATATTGGGACGATGCGTAAAAACGCTGGGTAAAGATGTGGCTGCATGGGCGGCGAACCCAAGCATGGACAGTCGTTTAGGTGATTTATAAGAAGCGAGTATATTACCCTACTGATCAACCACTCAGATAAGTGCCAATGAAGAGAGACTGTTAATCGTACTTACTCTACGGTTACAGACTTAGCTAGGTTCCTCGGCTGATCAATCTCCGTGCCTTTGAGTAACGCTACATGATAGGCAAGTAGTTGCATGGGGATAGTCAGCACTATTGGGGCCACTAAGGAGCCGCCTGTTTCTACTTGAACTACCTCGCCGTGATCAGCAGCGAGTGATGCTACTGCGTCCTTGTCGGCAATTACTATCATACGGCCACCACGGGCCTTAACTTCAGCGATATTTGATACCAGTTTTTGCAGCAACGAATCATTTGGGGCAACTGCTACTACTGGCATATTTTCATCTACCAGTGCTAGCGGGCCGTGTTTAAGCTCGCCTGCGGGGTAGGCTTCAGCGTGGATATATGATATTTCTTTGAGTTTAAGCGCGCCTTCAAGGGCGATTGGGAAGTGATCGCCGCGACCTAAATACAGGGCGTGCTGTTTGTCTGCGAACTCGGCAGCTAATTGCTGGATCTCAGAATCTAACTCCAGGGCTGAAGCCAGCAGGCCGGGTAGTTGCTCCAACTCCTGCACTCGGTCTTGATATTCCTTACCAGGCATACCATTGATTGCTGCCAGTCGCAGGGTTAAAAGCTGCAATGCCGCTAGTTGGGTAGTGAAGGCCTTGGTAGAAGCAACTCCGATTTCAGGGCCGGCGCGGGTCATCAATACCAGTTCCGACTCTCGCACTAGCGAGCTTTCCGGCACATTGCAAATTGCCATAGTTGCCAAGTAACCAGCTTGTTTTGCATGGCGTAAAGCTGACAGTGTATCCAGAGTTTCGCCTGACTGGGAGATGGTTACAAATAATGTATTAGCAGGAACTACTGGCTTTCGGTAACGATACTCACTGGCAATTTCAGTCGTACATGGCAGGCCAGCTAGTTCTTCAATCTGATAACGAGCCACCATACCAGCGTAATAACTGGTACCACAGGCAATAATATGGATATTCTCAACCCGAGCCAGCATTTCATCGGCACCAACCCCGAAAATATTGGCCAGTATCTGGCCAGCATACACCCGCCCTTCCAGGGTTTCGGCAACGGCGGCTGGCTGCTCGTATATTTCTTTTAACATAAAGTGAGCATACGGGCCTTTATCAAAAGCTTCGGCATCAATCTGGCTGATCTTTATAGCTCGACTGACTTCAGTGCCTTCGCTATCGGTCAGTAAATACTCACTGGCCCGAATTTTTACCATATCGCCTTCTTCAAGATATATAAAGCGTCTGGTTTCAGGCAATAGAGCATGCACATCTGAGGCCAGAAAATGTTCCGCATCATCACGGCCTAAACCCATTACTAACGGGCTGCCACGGCGCGCACCAACCACTGTGCCTGGCTCGCGGCTGGATGTCACCGCAATTGCGAAAGCACCTTCAAAACGCTTACAGGCTGCCTTTAGTGCGCTGAACAAATCACCATGTTGTTGTTCCAGCTGGTCGATAAGATGGACCATGACCTCGGTGTCTGTTTCCGATTCAAACTGGTATCCTGCCGCACTCAACTCGGCTCTAAGTGCAGCGTGATTTTCAATAATTCCATTGTGTACCAGAGCAATTTTGCTGCCGGACAGGTGCGGGTGAGCATTGGCGGTATTGGGTACGCCATGGGTTGCCCAGCGAGTATGGGCAATGCCGCACTCGCCTTGTATTGGGTTAGCTTGCCAAAGCTGTCTAAGTGCGGAGATTTTACCGGGCGTGCGTATTCGCTGCAGCCCCTTATCAGTTTGCAGAGCGATACCAGCAGAGTCGTAGCCACGGTATTCAAGCGCCTGCAAACCATTTAATAAAATATCAGCAATTGGCCGGTTGGCACAGGCTGCCACAATGCCGCACACTTTATTTATCCCCTTTCGACTGTGGACTTTTCCAGTTACTGATGCTCGACTGGCGTACCCGGCTGACTGCCAATGAACCTGCAGCCACATCTTTAGTTATGGTTGAGCCAGCGCCAACGGTTGCATTCTTGCCAACTTTGACGGGGGCTACTAACTGGGTATCTGAGCCAATAAAAACATCATCTTCAATGATGGTCTGGTGTTTGTTTGCCCCATCATAGTTGCAGGTAATTGTACCCGCGCCTATATTTACCCGCTCACCCATGCTGGTATCGCCGATATAGCTTAAATGTGAGGCTTTGCTGCCAGCTCCAAGGGTGGATTTTTTGATTTCTACGAAATTACCGACTTTGACCGCATCGGCAAGCTGGGTTCCGGGGCGGATTCGTGCAAATGGGCCAATACTGCAATTTTTACCGACCTTAGCCTGCTCGATTATGGAGTGAGCTTCAACCCGGCTACCAGCAGCAATTTCCACATCTTTAAGAATTACTGCAGGCCCAATATATACATCATTACCCAATACCACCTTGCCCTGGAGCAGAACATTGATATCCAGACAAACATCTCGACCCAGTTCCACTTCACCACGCACATCAATCCGTGCAGGGTCTGCCAGCATGGCACCTGCGTCCATAAGTTGATTGGCAGCGTGATATTGATAACGCCGCTCCAGACTCGCTAACTGACGGCGGTTATTGGCTCCCTGAATATCATCCTCGTTACTGGCTACTACCGCCTGGATGTCTAGGCCCTGCTCATAGGCAAGCTCGAAAATATCGGTCAGGTAGTATTCGTGCTGGGCGTTGTCGTTGTTAATTTCTGCCAGTAGTGATTGCAATAACTCTTGACTGGCCGCCACGATTCCGGTGTTCACCTCCTGAATCAGGAGCTGATTTGGAGTGGCATCTTTATGCTCAATAATAGCCTCAATTCGCCCATTTCTATCCCGCAAAATACGCCCATAGCCACGCGGATTTACTGGCAGCATAGTCATCAAAGTGAGCGGGGATGTTGATGCCAACATTGAGCGTAAATCGTCTAGGGGTACTAATGGATGATCTCCATATAGTACCAATGCTCTGGCGCCAGTTGGCACCGATGGTAAAGCTTGCTGAACTGCATGCCCGGTACCAAGCTGATCCGGCTGGGAAATCCAGTTCAGGTCAGATTGATCGGCAAATGCAGCTTTAACCTGATCGGCCTTAGCACCAATAACCACATGGATTTTTTCTGGTGCCAACTGTCTGGCAGTGGCTAACAAGTGCGTCAGCATTGGCTTACCACCTAGCGGTTGCAAAACCTTCGGTAAATCAGAGCTCATCCTTTTGCCCTCACCGGCGGCGAGGATGATGATATGTAGTGCTGGCTTGGGCATATTGTTGTCTACGAGTTGCGAAATAATGAATTAACCTTGGGGGCATTATACCAGCGCCAGCAAACATCTGTGACTCTTGGGGTATGCCCCAATTAGTTAGATCATCTATAATCTCTGCTACCATTGTGCGGGAACTACTTATGTCTAAATTAATCAAACCTTTTCTAGCAGCGCTCTTCATTGCCCTGCTATTTAGCCTCAGCACCAATATTGCAGCTGAAGTAAACAAACGCAGCATCAATAACGGGCAACTGGTTCTTGAAGACATCCCGGAAATACCAGCAGCGCTAGTTAGCGATTTAAATCGTTACCAAAATGTCCGCTCCGCTGCGGTAACAAGCTGGAGCAAAGACGGGCAATCGCTATATGTGCGGACTCGTTTTGGTGGGGTTACTCAACTGCACCGAGTTAGTGCTCCTGGTGGCGCCCGTTATCAAATGACTTTCTTTGATGAGCCGGTAGGTAGCGTCAGACGCCGGCCAGGGCATGAAGAACTGAATTTTACTATGGATGCTGGCGGTAGTGAGTACGCACAAATATTTACCTTTAATCCCACCAACGGTGAAAGCCAGATGCTTTCTGATGGGAAGTCCAGAAACGGGGCTATGCTTTGGGATCATCAGGGCAAGCAACTGGCCTACCAAAGCACTCGCAGAAACGGGGATTCAAATGATATTTGGCTGATGGACCCAGATTCCCCTGCGGCTGCAAAAACCATTTTGGAATCAGCCGATGGAACTTGGTGGGGCCCGTCTGGGTTTAGCCGTGATAACAGCAAGCTATTGGTTCTCAACTATGTTAGCGCAGCCGACTCAAGAATCCATTTGCTGGACTTAAAGACTGGCCAGAAAAAGCTACTGGTTGGTGGCGAGGAAGATAAAAGCGTAAATATTTCACTTGCATTTGATGCTAAAAATGAGGGTTTTTTCTTTATCACCAATCGCAATGGCGAGTTTTCTCAACTAGCGTGGGCCAAGCATAAAAATCCAGATGCAGCCACTATCATCAGCAAAGAAATCCCCTGGAATGTTGATGATTTCGGTATCTCTGATGATGGTAGACGGGCAGCTTTTACTGTTAACGCAGACGGTCTAAGTGAGCTTTATCTGCTCAACCCGGAAAGCCTGAAATACAAGAAAGTCGCCAACATACCAGTGGGCATCATTGGCAATTTACTGTTCTCACCCAATGGCAATAAACTCGCACTAACCCTGAACACCCCGAAAACCCCCAGTGATACTTTTGTTCTTAACCTGGGCAAGAAGCCATTGCAGTCTGGTGAGTTAGCCAGGTGGACATTTAGTGAGGTTGGCGGTCTGGACACAGAAAAATTCGTCGAACCAGAGCTGGTTCATTACCCGACCTTTGATCAGACGAAAAATGGCAAGCAACGGATGATTCCGGCCTTTATTTACACACCTGAAGGACCGGGACCATTTCCGGTGGTTGTTTCTATCCATGGCGGCCCTGAAGGACAGTCACGCCCCGGGTTCAATAGCAGCATACAGTTATGGGTAAATAAACTTGGGGCTGCGGTGGTAGTGCCAAATGTGCGCGGTTCAGCCGGCTATGGCAAAAGCTATATGCAACTGGATAATGGCTTCGACCGGGAAGACTCGGTGAAAGATATAGGCAGCTTGCTTGACTGGGTGGCAACTGAGCCATCTCTTGATAGCCGAAGAGTAGCAGTTATTGGCGGCAGTTATGGCGGCTATATGGCCCTCGCCGCAGCGGTACATTATAGCGACCGCCTCAGTGCCGCAGTCGATATTGTAGGCATCAGCAACTTTGTCACCTTCCTTGAGAACACCAAGGCCTACCGTCGTGATCTACGCCGGGTTGAGTATGGCGATGAGCGAAATCCTAAAATGCGCGCATTCCTGCAGCAGATTAGTCCGCTAAATAATGTCGATAGAATGAATGTGCCGATGTTTATTGTTCAGGGTCAAAATGACCCAAGAGTGCCGGTAACTGAGGCCGAGCAAATGGTGAAAGCCCTGCGCGACATGGGTCAATCAGTATGGTATATGAATGCATTAAATGAAGGTCATGGCTACCGCAAGAAAGAAAATCGTGATGTTTATCAGCAAGCGGTGATGATGTTTTTTCAACAACACCTATAAGTTTGAGTAGTCATCCCGGAGGTGGCAGGCTATTCGCCTGCCTTCAGCTTCTTCGCGTGCAACTCCCTAAACTTAGCGAGTTTAGGGGTAATCACCATACTACAATAAGGGGCATCGTTATTACCTTCGTAATAATTTTGATGCTCAGACTCTGCTTGGTGGAAAACTTTTAGCGGACTAATTTCCGTCACTATTGGCTCAGCATAGTGGGATCTCATTTCGGCTAGAACTTTAGCTGCGATCTCTTGTTGAGCTTTAGAGTTATAGAAGATCACCGAACGATACTGTGAGCCGATATCAGCGCCCTGGCGGTTTAAGGTAGTGGGGTCATGACTGGTCATAAACATATACAAAATACCCGCATAGGATACTTGTGTTGGATCAAAAGTGATTTGTACCACCTCGGCATGGCCTGTATTACCTGAACATACCTCCGCATAGCTTGGCACGCCTTGGCCATTACCACCGCTATAACCTGAAACTACCCCCTCTACTCCAGCAATCAATTCAAACACGGCCTCTAGGCACCAAAAACAACCGCCACCCAGAAGCGCAGTTTCAAACTCAGGGCTTTTTAGGGAATCTATACTCATTGGCATATCTTAAAGCATAAATTCTATTTTTATAGCACAAAAAAAACGCGGCCATCAGACCGCGTTCTTTTATACATTTACTACTTAGATCAGAAGCGGAACACGCCCTTAACATAGTAGTAACCACCGTTAAAGCCAAATGGGGCTGAACGACGAGAGTACTGGAATACTCCAGGAGAATCTACAATCCCTGGAATCGTACCACCACGAGACTGGCCAATTAGATTCTTGTCAGGAGTGGTGTCAAACAGGTTATTGGCGCCAACTGTTACTACCAAGCCGGTGCTACCAATATCATAGCTAAGCGATACATCAATCAGAACTTTAGCTCCAAAGGTTTGACGATCTCCATTACCTTCTTGCACTGTATACTCACCGAAACGGCTTAAGCGTAAAACACCCTGCCAACCATTGTGCATATAGGTGTTGGTAATCGAGAGATTAGTACTAGGCTGCCACTCTTCAATGATCGAACGATCCTGATCAGTAAACAGTACACTGGCAAGCCCTGGCGGTAAACCTCTACTGTTTACGCCCGCTTTGACTTCTGTATCTGTCCAGTTAGCGGCACCAGCAAACTCATAGTTAGCGCCATTACTGAAGGTTGTATCCCAAGTTGCAACCAGATCGATACCCTGGGTATCAGTAGCACCGGCATTGGTAAAGAACTGGGCAGAAGAAATTCCCAGAGCATCCATGCCTGCAACCACATCAGGTGGCAATACTGGATTGCTGGCTCTGATTGCGCCCGAGAGCACGATCCGATCATCAATCGAGATATTGTAATAATCCGCTGAGAATACCCAAGCGTTAGCAGGATCAAATGTGAAGCCTATAGAGAAGTTTGTAGAGTCTTCTTCTTTCAGGGCAGGTACACCAATTGCTGCAGCTACCTGGCTATCATTTCTGAAAGTACCACGCTCCTCAGCCACTAAACCACCACCTGGGCCAGAAACGAACTGTGTGCTAATACTGTTGAAATACAACTGCTGCATAGATGGTGCACGGAAACCAGTAGATGCTGATGCGCGTACGGCAAAGGCATCGGATACTTCATAGCGAGTAGAGAGCTTACCAATTACGGTGCTACCAAAATCACTAAAGTCCTCATAACGCAGAGCTCCTGCAAGCAGGAAGCGGTCTGTTATCTGATGTTCAACATCCAGATACGCTGCATATGAAGTACGATCTTCCTCTACCGCATTACGGGGTGAGAAGCCACGAAAAACCTGTATACCAGACGAATAAGCCTGCCCGGTAACCGGGTTGATGGCACCGCCATCAACATAGGAGGTTGGCTCTCCAGGAATAATCCTGTAAAGATCATCACGGTATTCCAAACCCCAAGCTACATTTATTGACTGGTCACCACGATAAAATACCTTGGTTGAGTCAAAGTTCATGGTGGTTTGAGTCAGGTAGAGCGTACCAGCATCAGCAGATGTCGGGCTACCAGGACCTAGAGAAGCGTTCTGTGAGTTACTGATAAAGAAGTTAAAGCTGTTTCTGCCTGTACCAACGCTAAAGTCATAGTCCCAACCGCTATCAGTTGACCACCGATACCCACCGAAACCAGACCAATCATCAATAGTAGTATTGATCAATGGCAAGAAGCCATCTGGATAATCCGAGAGTATTACTCTGTTTCCATCAACCGGCGAGCGATAAAACCCACCCGATTGGTTTTCACGGTCTGAGTAGGTAAAGAAGCCATACAACTCGCCGTTACCTAAAGGTGCCGCAAAGTTTGCCACAAAAGCGTGTTGAACAGAATCGGAGTCACCAATACGGAAGTTCTGGCGCTCAAAAGTCGCTTCACGCGGATCCAGAGTAGTAATATTGGTACATGAATAGTCAATATTCACGCCATCGGTACATGGGTACTGACGCTTACCAGACAAACCGGCACGGTTAGTCGCATCACGATTACGGTATTCATAAGTCAGGTTCAGGAAACCATCACCCAGCTGGAAGCCATTATTTACACTGGCAACATAAGTACCACCGTCACCTTCGTAGGTCTCACCAAACTCCATACCAACAGAACCAGAGGTAGCAGAGCTGCGTAAAACAATATTAATTACACCAGCAATAGCATCAGAACCGTACTGAGCTGCTGCGCCATCACGCAGAATTTCTACATGACTAATTGCTGATAAAGGGATTGCGTTTAGATCAGTACCAGCCGTACCACGGCCAACTGATGTATTTACATGGATCAAAGCACTGTTATGGCGGCGTTTGCCGTTAACCAACACCAGAGTTTGATCTGGTCCTAAGCCACGCAGTGTAGCTGGGCGCAAAGCATCGGAACCATCAGAGATAGATGA
>JAJRYF010000023.1 GCA_024275935.1 Gammaproteobacteria bacterium
ACACCCTTGCCGTTCAGCTAATCGTTCCCCTTGTCGGGCCGATAGCGGACTTTCACCGCCAAGTCATCCAACCACCACCACAGTGATCGGAACAGCGCCCGTCAAGGCGCTACGCGCCATGCCTGGCGCACCAAAAAAAAACCGGCCAAAAGACCGGTTTTTCATATAACTTTGTGGCAAATTTTACTCTACCTCAGCTACTGCCGTTTCCGCCCGTGGACGGTCTACTAATTCTACATAGGCCATTGGCGCTTTATCACCGGTGCGGTAACCACACTTGAGGATCCGTAAATAACCACCTGGGCGTTCCAGATAGCGCGGCCCAAGGTCGGTGAATAAGATAGCAACAGCTTCTTTATCCCGCAGGCGATCAAAAGCCAGGCGGCGATGCGCTACGCTGTCTTCTTTAGCCAAGGTAATCAAGGGCTCTGCTACCCGGCGCAATTCTTTTGCCTTAGGCAGGGTGGTCTTGATAATTTGGTGTTTGAACAGCGACGAAGTCATGTTTTTAAACATGGCTTTGCGATGTGAGCTGTTACGATTAAGTTTACGGCCAGATTTTTGGTGACGCATGACTAGTTTCCGTATTTAATGCCGATTCAAGCAGTCTGTAAAGACGCTGGCGGCCAATTTTCCAATTTCATCCCTAAAGATAAATCGCGTGAAGCGAGTACATCTTTGATCTCGGTAAGTGATTTTTTACCAAGATTGGGGGTTTTTAGTAATTCAACTTCGGTGCGCTGTACCAGGTCACCAATATAGAGAATACTTTCCGCTTTCAAGCAGTTGGCTGAGCGAACGGTTAGTTCTAACTCATCAATTGGGCACAATAGTACCGGATCAACTACAATTTCTGGCTCTTCTGGCTCTACTTGAGTACGGCGTTCAAAATCAATGAATACAGACATTTGGTCTACCAGAATATTAGCAGCCAGCTTAACGGCGGCTTCACAGTCGACAGTACCATCAGTATCAATATCTAGAGTCAGACTATCAAGGTTAGTACGCTGCTCAACTCGGGCAGTCTCTACTTCATAAGATACGCGCCGAATAGGTGAGAAAGAAGCGTCTATCATCAAGGCCCCAATATTACGGGTTTCGCCTTCTTCCAGCTCGCTACGCACTGCAGCCCGGTAACCAACATCTTTCTCAACTTTGAGTTCGAGGTCTAAAGAACCACCTTTACTCAAATTGGCAATCAGATGATCAGGATTAACGATTTCAACATCGTGATCAACCACGATATCTCCAGCAGTTACTGCACCTGCACCTTTCTTGTTTAAACGCAAGATGGCGGTTTCTTTCTCGTGCATGATCAAAGCCACACCTTTGAGATTCAGCAAGACTTCAATAATGTCCTCCTGCAGGTTCTCAATAGTTGTGTACTCATGACTAACACCATCAATGGTTACTTCGGTAATCGCGCAACCAGGAATAGATGAAAGCAGCACACGCCTTAACGCATTGCCTAAAGTATGACCAAAACCTCGTTCCAGCGGCTCGAGTTTCACCCGAGATCTGCTAGGACTGATTTCATCAACGATGACCCCTAGGGGTTTGAGCATTTTTTCAATTACATCCGTCGTCATGGATGCGGCCTCTCTATGTCAGCGACAGTAAAACGACCGGGAATATTTTCCAGGTCGAATTGCGTCTAGGTTATTACTTGGAGTAAAGTTCTACAATCAGGTTCTCATTTATATCTGCTGGCAGGTCATCCCGCTCTGGCAGAGATGTGAAAACTCCTGTCATTTTCTTAGCGTCTACATCTACCCACTCAGGGGTTAAATCCAGTTCTTTGGAAATCCGCAGGGCTTCTTCAATTCGTAGTTGCTTACGTGATTTCTCACGAATACTAACCTTGTCACCAGGCTTAACCTGAAAAGAAGGAATGTTAACTACTATATCGTTAACCAAAATAGATTTATGACTCACCAACTGGCGAGCTTGTGCGCGGGTTACCGCATAGCCCATCCGATAGGCGACATTATCCAGCCGGCCTTCAAGCAACTGTAATAAGTTGCTACCGGTAGCACCTTTACGGCGAGCGGCTTTTTTATAGTAGTTACGGAACTGCTTTTCCAGCACTCCGTAGATACGCCGCAGTTTTTGTTTCTCACGCAACTGCAGTGCATAGTCAGATAAACGCTGGCGCCGGGCGCCAGCTTTAAAGCCTGGTACTTGATCAAGTTTACATTTTGATTCGATACCGCGCACAGGGCTCTTCAAGAAGAGATCTACACCTTCGCGGCGTGCAAGTTTACAGGTTGGTCCAATATATCTAGCCATTAGTCCAGCTCCTAAACGCGACGTTTCTTCGGCGGGCGACAACCATTGTGTGGTATTGGTGTCACATCCGTGATATTAGTTATGGTATAACCGACGGCATTTAATGCCCGCACGGAAGATTCACGCCCAGGACCTGGGCCTTTTATTCTTACTTCAAGGTTCTGCAAACCGTAATCCAACGCTGCTTTACCAGCATTTTCTGCGGCTACCTGAGCTGCAAAGGGTGTGCTTTTACGCGAGCCTCGGAAACCAGCGCCACCGGCAGTTGCCCAAGCAAGCGCATTACCCTGGCGATCGGTAATCGTGATTATTGTGTTATTGAATGAGGCATGCACATGAGCGATACCGTCAATAATAGTTTTTTTGACCTTTTTACGAGGCTTGGTGTTCGGCTTTGCCATAATTGCTCTCGCTAATCCTTATCTTTTAATCGGACGCTTCGGACCTTTACGGGTACGAGCGTTATTTTTAGTGTGCTGCCCACGAACTGGCAGCCCACGACGATGGCGTATGCCACGATAGCAACCCAGATCCATTAATCGCTTAATATTCATCGCCACTTCACGGCGCAAATCACCCTCAACGAGTAGTTTGCTAACCTCAGCACGAATATTTTCGACTTCTGGATCAGTCAGATCACGAATCTTTACAGTCGGATCAACGCCTGTAGTTTCACAGATCTGATATGCCCGAGTACGGCCAACACCAAAGATGCTGGTAAGTCCGACCCATGTGTGCTTCTGCACTGGTAAATTGACACCCGCTATGCGAGCCATCGCTTTCTCCTGAATTTTTCAAGCCGATTTATGCAAACGGCGTATTGTAACCTAATTTCTTTGATTTTTAAAGACTAAAGCCTTGTAAATCAACCCTGGCGTTGCTTGTGCTTTTTATCTTTACAAATAACAAACAACACGCGCCTGCGTTTAACAATTTTGCAATCGCGACAAATCTTCTTAACTGATGCCTGTACTTTCATCATCTTTCTCCATGGCAACCATTAATGGCAGCCTCTATTCATACTTAGCGCCGGACAACCCCGGAGCGACCATAAGATTTCATATTGGTTTTCTTCATCAGTCCATCGTATTGATGCGAAATCAAATGCGCTTGTACCTGAGACATGAAATCCATAATCACGACCACAATAATCAACAGTGAAGTACCACCAAAATAGAATGGAACATTCCACATTGCTATCAGGAACCTAGGCAACAGACAAACTGCCACCAGATACGCTGAGCCAACTGCGGTCAAGCGGGTTAATACCCGATCAACATACTCTGCTGTCTGCCGACCTGGACGAATACCGGGAATAAAAGCACCGGACTTCTTCAGGTTATCAGCAGTTTCTTTTGAATTGAACACAATTGCCGTATAGAAGAAACAGAAGAATATGATTAAAAATGCGTAAAGCACCGAATATGGCAATGTTCCCGGAGTCAATGCTGCAGAAACATCTTGTAACCAACGAGCACCACTAGACTGGCCGAACCAGGTAGAGACTGTAGCTGGAAACATAACCAGTGCCGAGGCAAAAATCGCCGGAATAACACCAGACATATTTACCTTCAAAGGTAGATGTGTGGCGTTATTCTGATAAGCCACACGACCTTGCTTACGAGCATAATTCACGGTAATTTTCCGCTGTCCTCGCTCTACAAAAACCACAAAGGCGATTGTCGCAAAAGCTAGCACTCCCAGGAACAACACTATTAGCGTAGACAGTTGGCCATTTTGGGCCAGCGACAGAGTACCGCCAATAGCTGATGGCAAGCCAGCGACAATACCTGCAAAAATCAATAAAGAAATACCATTACCAATTCCACGCTCAGTAATCTGTTCACCCAGCCACATCAGAAACACAGTACCTGCCGTTAGTGAAACAGTGGCCGTAAATATAAACCCAAACCCTGGTGCCATAACAATAGGCAGTGACGAACCTGCACTCTGCGCGGTAAGTGCAACGGCTACGCTACCGCCCTGTACCGCTGCTAATAAGACAGTAAAGTAACGAGTATATTGAGTAATTTTATTCCGTCCGGCCTGACCTTCTTTCTTCAACTGCGCCAAGTGCGGCACAGCAGAGGTCATCAACTGGATAATAATCGAAGCCGAAATATAGGGCATAACACCCAATGCCAACAATGAAAAACGCTCTAACGCCCCGCCGGAGAACATGTTGAAAATATCAACAATTGTGCCCTTTTGGGAATCCATCAAGGAAGCTAATGCTGCCGGATTCACCCCTGGTACAGGGATAAAGGTACCAATACGGAAAATAATTAGCGCACCAATAACAAAGAAAATGCGCCGGCGTAATTCCGTTAGCCGTCCCATGCTACCTAAGGTGTCCGCTATTTGTGACGGATTGCGTGACATTATTCTACCTTACCGCCTGCAGCTTCAATTGCAGCCTGCGCGCCTTTAGTGACCATCAGGCCCTGCAAGGTTACTGCGCGTGAAATATCGCCAGTATTAATTACTTTAACTTTAGTTACCCGGCGACCAACCAGGCCGACTTTAACCAAAGCTTCACGGTCAAATATATCGACTTTCATAGCCTGGATCTGATACAGGCGAACCTCTTCAGAAAACTTGGCCTGACGCGAGGCAAAACCAATTTTTGGCAAACGACGCTGCAATGGCATCTGGCCGCCTTCAAAACCAATCTTAGGCATACCACCAGATCTAGACTTCTGGCCTTTATGACCACGACCAGCTGTTTTTCCAAAGCCCGAACCGATACCACGGCCTACACGCTTACGATTTTTCTTACTGCCTATGGCAGGACTTAATGTATTCAATTTCATGTCAGCACTTTCCTTAAGTTGGAGCGCAGAGAAGTCAGCAATCAGACTTCTTCCACTCGTACCAGATAATTAACTTTATTACACATTCCGCGAACCGATGGTGTGTCTTCAAGCACAACAGATTGATGCATGCGCTTGAGACCTAAACCACGAACCGATTCACGGTGCTTACCAATAGTGCCGTTCGGAGAACGCACCAGGGTTACTTTTATTTGTTTCTTAGCCATGATTCGACAAGATCTCATCTACTGATTTACCACGCTTGATAGCAACACTCTCGGGGCTCTGCATACTTTGCAGACCTTTGATTGTGGCCCGCACTAGGTTAATCGGGTTATTGGAACCGTTACTCTTGGCAAGTACATTATGTACGCCAATGGTTTCGAAAACGGCGCGCATCGCACCACCGGCAATTACTCCAGTACCTTCAGATGCTGGTTGCATATAAATACGCGAACCACTGTGCCGCGATTTAATCGGATGCCATAAGGTATCGCCTTTAAGGCTAACTGTAATCATGTTCTGGCGAGCTTTTTCCATTGATTTCTGGATTGCTAAAGGCACTTCACGAGCCTTACCATAGCCAAAACCAATAGTACCGTTACCATCACCAACTACGCTCAAGGCAGTAAAGCCAAATTGCCGGCCACCTTTCACAACTTTGGCTACGCGGTTGACTGCTACCAATTTTTCCAGCAAGCCGTCGCCGTTATCTCTGTCTCTATTCGCCATTTAATTAATACCTGTTTAAATTCTTTTAAATACTGGGTTAGAACTGCAAGCCAGTTTCACGAGCCGCTTCTGCCAAGGCCTTAATTCGACCGTGATAGCGGAATCCTGAGCGGTCAAATGCAACCTCTTTAATCCCGGCAGCAAGCGCCTTTTCTGCTACAGCTTTACCTACCGCAGTTGCAGCTTCCATATTCTTAGTGCCCTTCAAGCCTTCACGCAACTCTTTCTGTAAAGTAGAAGCGCTGACAACAACTTGCATATCTGCGGTTATTACCTGTGCGTATATATATTTGCCGGTACGATGCACACTTAACCGTGGCACACCCTGAATGCTAATTCTGGCGCGAGCCTTGCGAGCACGCCTGATCCGAGCAGTTTTTTTATTAATAGCCATTTCTCTATCCTCTCAAGATTGCCCTTAGGCTTTCTTAGCTTCCTTACGAGCGACATATTCATCCGCGTAACGCACGCCTTTACCTTTATATGGCTCAGGTGGACGATATGCACGAATCTCAGCAGACACCTGGCCTACTTTTTGTTTATCAGAACCACTTACCACAATCTCAGTCTGGCTTGGGGTTTCAATCTTTATCCCCTCTGGAATTTGATACTCAACCGGGTGTGAAAACCCGAGTTGCAAATTCAACTTATTGCCTTGCGCTGCGGCGCGGTAACCAACACCTACCAATTTCAGTTTCTTTTCAAAACCGTTAGTTACGCCAGTTACAATATTGTTTACCAATGAGCGCATGGTACCGGCCATTGCATTACCGCCTTTATCATTGGCAGCAAACCGCAGAACAGAATCTTCCATGATAATGCCTACGCTTGGGTGCAGGTTAAGTTCCATCGTGCCTTTTGGGCCTTTTACCATAACTTGCTGACCGTTGATATTTACATCAACGCCTGCTGGTATCGTAATTGGTGCTTTTGCTATTCGTGACATGTCTATATTTCCTTATGACACAATACAAAGGATTTCACCGCCGAAACCGGCAGCGCGAGCCTTTGAGTCTGTCATGATACCTTTCGAAGTACTAACTACTGCTATGCCTAGACCGTTTAGCACCTTGGGCAGATCTTCCTTACCACGGTAAGTCCGCAGGCCAGGACGACTAATACGCTTCATTGACTCGATAACGCCACGGCCTTGCTGGTAACGCAAAGTCACCTCAAGCGCAGGCTTGCCATCTAGATCAATGCTCTCAAAGCCATTAATGTAGCCTTCGTCTTTTAACACAGCAGCAATACCAACTTTAATTTTTGAAAGCGGCATGGTTACAGTTACCTTGCTGGTTGCCTGGGCGTTGCGAATGCGCGTTAACATATCCGCTATAGGGTCGCTCATGCTCATAGTTATTACCTTCTAAACTTCTAAATGGGTCTGTGACCCGAATTCTTACCAGCTTGCTTTACGCAAACCAGGGACATCGCCACGCATGGCAGCTTCGCGCAATTTATTTCGGCTTAAGCCAAATTTGCGATAGTAGCCATGTGGACGACCAGACAAAGCGCAACGGTTGCGTTGGCGCGATGGGCTAGAATCCCGTGGCAATTTTTGCAGGGCCATTACAGCTGCCTGCTTTTCATCAAAGTCTTTATCCGGGTTAACGATGATGGCTTTAAGCTCAGCCCGTTTTACCGCATATTTCTTGACTAGTTTTGCTCGCTTCAGCTCACGCTGGATCATTGACACCTTGGCCATCTGATAATTCCTTTACTTATCTTTAAACGGGAAGTTAAAGGCTTTTAATAAAGCCAGACCTTCTTCGTTATTTTTAGCGGTAGTGGTTATAGTTATATCCATACCGCGAATTTTATCGATCTTGTCGAAATCTATTTCCGGGAACATAATCTGCTCCTCGACACCCATGGAGAAATTTCCACGCCCATCGAAAGACTTACGATTAAGACCACGGAAATCCCGAATCCGTGGAATGGAGATATTCACTAAACGATCCATGAATTCCCACATATTGGTACGCCGCAGGGTTACTTTACAACCCACCGGCCAACCATCGCGAATTTTGAAGGTAGCAACCGACTTGCGCGCCAGGCGCACAATTGGTTTTTGCCCGGCAATAGCAGTCATGTCTTCTACTGCATGTACCATTACTTTCTTATTGGCCGCAGCTTCACCAACACCCATATTTAAGGTGATCTTGGTGATCCGTGGTACTTCCATCACATTTTTATAACCAAAGCTCTCCATCAATTGGGGAACTACAGTTTCGCGATAGTGTTGTTGTAATCTTGCAATCATCACTCTAAACCTCAGATATCAACTACTTCACCGGTTGATTTGAATATACGCACTTTACTGCCATCTTCCAAAATCTTGATTCCAACCCTTTCACCTTTATTGGTGGCTTGATTAAAAAGCATCACATTAGAAGTATGAATTGTCGCTTCTTTTTCAACGATGCCGCCAGCAACATTCCGTTGCGGATCAGGCTTGGTATGGCGCTTGACCATGTTGACATTTTCAACAATCAAACGATCATTTTCCAGCACGCGTAGCACATGACCACGCTGGCCTTTGCTGCGTCCTGCGCTGACGATTACTTCGTCACCTTTTTTAATTCTATTCATCTTATTTACCCTGCTCTACAACACTTCAGGTGCTAAAGAGACGATTTTCATAAACTGGCCAGTGCGCAGTTCACGCGTTACGGGGCCAAAAATACGGGTGCCAATTGGCTCCATTTTGGCGTTCAACAATACCGCAGCATTGCCATCAAAACGGATTAAAGAACCATCTGGACGGCGCACACCCTGGGCAGTCCGAACGACGACAGCGTTATACACTTCGCCTTTCTTAACCTTGCCACGCGGTATAGCATCTTTTATGGACACTTTAATGATGTCACCAATGCACGCATAACGGCGCTTGGAACCACCTAGTACCTTGATGCATTGAACCTGGCGTGCGCCCGAGTTATCTGCCGCACTCAGTTTTGTTTGCATTTGAATCATCGTATCTTCCTCAAGTCCTTCTCAGCGCCCTTATCGGGAACGCTCAAGAATTTCAACTACTTGCCAATTCTTTGATTTAGACAACGGCCGACACTGGGTGATTTTAACTTTATCGCCTTCGCCACAATCGTTATTTTCATCATGCGCATGTACCTTGGTAGAACGCTTGATGTATTTACCGTACAGTGGATGCTTAACCTTACGCTCAAGCAATACTGTTACTGTCTTGTCCATTTTATTACTTACAACGCGACCGGTCTGGGTGCGCTGGGTCTTTTCATTAGTACTCATGCCGTGCTACCTTGCTTCGATATTTCGGTCATTATGGTTTTAATGCGGGCGATATCGCGACGCACTTCCAGCAGCTGGTGGCTGCCTGACAATTGGCCTGCACCTTTCTGCATCCGCAAGTTGAACTGCTCCTTAAGCTTGCTTTCAAGCTCCTGGTTCAGATCACTAGCAGACTTCTGTCGTAATTCGTTTGCGCTAATCACAGCATTGTCCTCGTAACAAAGGTGGTTTTAACCGCCAGTTTTGCCGCCGCGCGAG
>JAJRYF010000024.1 GCA_024275935.1 Gammaproteobacteria bacterium
AGGGATGCGGGTGAAGAGCCCCCATGGATGGGTTCACGGCGTGTCTCAGGCGGGCACTCAGAATTCATGTCCCCGGTGGCAAAAAATAGTACACGCCACTTACATAGTAAGGGTTATAGCCAGCAATGCACAAAGTTAACGAGACAGCAATGCTACGCTATTACCTATATTGGAACCAACACAATGACCACCTACATCTGGCATAACCCCCGCTGCTCTAAATCCCGTGCCACCCTGTTACTACTACAGGACGCGGGACATAACCCGGAAGTAATTCTATATCTAGAGTCTCCCCCTGAACCCGAGCAAATCAAACAGGCACTAAGGCTACTAGGGATGGGCGATGCCAGAGAACTGATGCGCAAAGGGGAGTCTGAGTACCGGGAAAACTCCCTGAATAATCCTGATTTGAGTGAAGCGGAATTAATCAATTCTATGCACAATAACCCTCGACTGATTGAACGGCCTATAGTTTTTGCCAATGGTGGTGCGAAAATTGGCAGACCGCCTGAGAGCGTATTGGAGTTATGGTCCAAATGAGCAAACATTTAACCACCGCGATCTATGTTCTTATACTGCTGCTACAACCTTTGTGGCTCTGGTTAATACCTCAGCCAGTAGGCTATGAGTCTGCCTGGTTAGCCATATTTTTGACCATACCCTTGCTGTTTCCACTAAAAGGCATACTCACAGGCTCGTTACGCAAAGGAATTATTGGCGCATATTTATCCTTGCCGCATCTGATGTTTGCAATCTCTGAAGCCTGGGCCAGGCCTGCCGGTCGGTGGTTGGCAATTTTGCAATTATTCTTGATAATAAGTTATTGGTTATTACTTATTGCTCGGGGACGACGACGGAAGGCTGCGCAACGCCCATAGTCTGGTTATCTTCGCTCAGCGACTCTTCCGGCAATGCCAGCTGATTAAAGTGCAGGTTCTGCAATTGTTTAAGTTGTAACCAGGCCATCGCCAACATTGGTGACACACTAAGTGAATTTTGTCTTGAGCTGGCTTCGTCTGCCATCAACCGCAACCACAAATCAGAATATGCCTGACTGCGCTTTCTAGCCAGCTGGCCAACAGCATGTATTGATACCGAGGCTTCACGCAAGCGGCGTAACACCCTGTTATCCAGCAACCCCGACTGGCCCGTCAGTGCCGCCCTCAGTTGCTCATTATTACTCAATAGATCACCATAAAAAATTGCCAATACGGATTTTAATAAAGATTTTTCCAAACTAAGCGCTGATACCCGCATAGCTAGTGATTCGGCAGCATTATTGCGTAGTGGTGGTGATAACAGCGCGGAATAAAGCATCGCCTCTCTTGATTCACTCAATGAATGCAGATAATTATTTACTGAATCTATTAATTCAGAGCCATCCGATTGAGAAATTATTTCAACCCCACTTCCGGTTACAAACCAGTCATGCCACTGAGCACCTTTATCCCAGTTATCAGAGAATAAGCGGGATGGCAGAGTCCTAGCAGCAGTCAGATAAGTTAGTCGATTAGGGACAATTCCGGGTAAGCGGCTGTTTCGGAGCTGAGTAGTCACAGTCTGCCCTACCAAAGCCATCGGGCACTCCTCTTCAAGCACAACTGAATCGCTGGCAGCAAATAGATACAGATATTCATCCGGGCTTACGAACTCTCTTTCAAAAACCTCGGTAACCACCTCGTCTTGATGAAACCGCCCTTTAACACTAAAACTTAACTGAGCGTAGTAATTGGAAACCTCCGGATCATTTTTTCTCGCTTGCGACTGCCTGCGGTTTACCCAGCGAACCTGGTCATAACAAATTTCGATTTCTCCCATTCGGGATTGGTCGGCAACCAGGTATGGCGTAGGAAACAGACCAACCAGTGCCAAATTCGCTGAAAGAGCTTGCGTTGCTTCACATATTTTTTCTTGATTGCACGGCAGTATCTGGAGCTCTGCTGGGCGGTAATTGGTTTTCTGGGAAGCCCCTTCACTAAGCCTTATATCAGCACCGGGGGCTAACTTCTCACTCCTGAACTGTTGCTCAAGGGTATCGATGCTGGCGATCAACTCTTCCAGTCGCTGCCCATAACGAAGCATAATTTGCTGCACCAGGCTGCCGTTTGAAGCAGTTAAACAAGCCTTGTTTTCTTCTACTTGCTGAATGAACACCCCGGCAGCACTAAGCATTTCTTCAAACACATCCTCACTGGCATCAGTACCGGCAAAAGCTGGCCATTTAGCCGCAAACCATGCCATCACTGTACTTTGCAACGACCACTCAAGAGGATTTATAAGCCGTTCTTCATTGGCGCACTCGCCGGCATATTCGTCGCGCAGGTATGCCAGCACATAGTTTACCCGTTGCCACGGGGTTAAATCTAATTCGCGCCGTAACTGCTCCGGCTCCCACGGCCCTCTAGAGTTTCCGGAGAGCGGAATATTAGCCGCCTGGCGCAACCCGATATCCTTGAACGAATTAATACAACCGGCAAATTGTTCTGCACTGATATTTTGGTGCTGCTGCAAACTGGTAGCAACGATACTTGCACACATTGCAATTTCTTCACTAATCCGGTCGCGCACCGGCTGATGGAAATAAGCATAGTCCGGTAATAATGGGGTTAGAACTGCCCTCGCAGCCAGCAGTTTTCGCCGTTGCTCAGGAAACTTTAACTGCTTATTAGATAATTGTTGAAATACCTCAACAGTCATTGCCATGGCGCTATTTAAACGCAGATCAATTTGAGACAAATCAGCACTGAAAGCCTGTTGCAAGCCTGGTAGCTTAGCACTAAGATGAGGCAGCCAATCTGCATAATATGCAGGGTATATTTCCCTAATTGCAGTGGTACTGCCGGACTCGCTATCAACCTGCTCATCCTCAGATAATGCGGCAATCTGGGATTCTTCGTACTGGTCCATCAGTTTAGTAGTAAGCGCAACCAGGCCATTCACGAAAACCAGCTCATTTCCCGTCTGTAATGCGGTCAAAGCATCAAGGGTGTAAATTGGTAGCATCACCTCATATTGGTCAGAAATTCCAAGCAAATCAGTACGCAATTTAACGCTTAACTGCGTAAACTCATCCACCGACCCAACAACTGTCTCTGCCTGGCCGGGGGCAGGTTTTTCAGCATCTACTGCCGGCAGGAGTAATTGCACTAATTTGGTAAAATCTGTCAACATTTGTGCATCCATACCCAGGCGAGACCTGCCGGATGCAAGCACAGGCTGGGCAAAAGGTTCAACCACCTTCGGATCCAGTGTACCAAGCAGTTGTTTAAAGTCCGGGTTTTTTTCCGCTACTTGTTCAATATACTGCCAATCTATAAGCGCCCGGTCTTCAGCACGCCTAAGCAGATATGGCATCAGCGCCCTTAGAAGTGCGCGTTGCTTGTGCTCAAACACCAGCTTAAATAATAAGTCTTCAAGTACCGCGTCGGTTAAGCCAGAGGCCGCAGCAACCAAGCTATGTTGCTCTAAGCTCAGGCGTAACACCTGGTTAAAATAGCCACTACTGCGCAAATCAATAGGCTCGATAGCCTGTGTCAGTGGCCTGGTAATTAAACTTTGCAACCAGGCACGATCATCCGCAAACTGGTTAGCCAAAGCAGCATAGTCTACCAAGACCAACTCTTCAGGCTGAACTGGATCTGCTGCAGGCAGCTCTGCCTGTGCTTTTTGATAGTGAAACAATAACCTTTTAAGTACCAGCATGGTTATCAACGAGTGTTCTCTGGCATCACTGGCAGCAACTGTGGCCAACCCCGGTGAGGAGTCTGAATTTTCATTTGCCACGGCCCCCGGCACACAGACACTAAATGCCAACAACATTATTAGCCAACTCAATCTGTTAGAACATCGAAACATTAGCGCCACGCATAAAGGTTACCAAGGCATATATTAACCCAATCCCTAGATAGAGGCGCGATATGATGTCAGCAGACCTGTTTCTGTCTGGAGATTTGGGGTATTACCCCACTTATGGCTTGCATCTGCAGCCGCTATTCCCTACTCTGTGGCGGATTAACTCAAATTCAATCAGACTGAAATTAATATGAAGACTCTACAAGTTATTACCACTGGCGGCACTATTGACAAAGTATATTTTGATGATAAAAGCGATTACCAAATAGGCCCACCAGAAATCGGCAGGATTCTAGAAGATACTGATGTCGCCCTGGAAGTCCACATTAATGCTTTGATGCGCCGTGATAGCCTGCATATTACCGCGCACGACCGCAAGCTTATTCGTGAGGTTGTTGCTCATAGCCAAGCCCAACATATCCTGATTACCCATGGCACTGACACTATGGTCGAAACTGCCAGAATGTTGCTTGGAATAGAAAATAAAACCATTGTTCTGACCGGCTCTTTAAAGCCCGCACGCTTCCGCGATTCAGATGCAGTATTCAATATTGGCTGCTCTATAGGTGCGGTTCAAAGCCTCTCGGCCGGGGTGTATATTTGTATGAACGGTAAAATCTGGGACCCAATGGAGGTCAAAAAGAACCGCTCAGCTAATCGCTTTGAAGCCAGCTAATACATTAATTGCATGCAAAATAACTCCAACCAAGCCACCAACTAGAGTCCCGTTAATCCGGATAAATTGCAAGTCCCGTCCGATTGCCAGCTCTACCCGCTGTGCTGTAGTGGCCGCATCCCAGGACCGAACTGTGTCGGATATCAGCGCTGAAACACTATCACGGTTTTCACTAATAACCCGGACAATGGCCGTATTCAACCACTGGTTTAGCAGCTCTCCCATAGCTTTATCAGTTTGTAACTCATTGGTAACTGCCTGAATTAACTGATCCAGATTTTTATGAATACTGGCTTCCGAATCAGCCTCTGCCTGCTTAAGACTGGTTGCCAAATCACTCCATAATTGGAGGAAATATTCCTGTAAGGCGGCATTATCCAGAAAATCCTGCTTGATCGTCTCACCCAGGCGTTGATACTCCTCCGATTCAGCCAGCTCCAGAATCAGTTTTTCCAACTGCAAATCAAACCGCTGGCGTAATTCATGCCGGGGATCCAGTGCCATCTCGAACAACAGCGCTTCTATTCGGCGAAGGAGTTGATTTACAACTTTATCGTCAACAAATCCAGGCATCCACCAGGGGCTTTCATGCTGAACTCGATTCCGAATGCGTTCTTCATTTTCCGACAAAGCGACAATCGCGAAGCGAAGCGCCTGAGTAAATATTTCCTGATGCCGGCCGCTTCTGGTTAGAAATTCCAGTACTTTAGATGCTCCCTTCGCTAAATCAAACTGAGCGCTTTGACGCTGCAGCAAGCTAACTACAAACTTCCTTACTCGTTGCTCCCCAATCATCCCCATAGCCCACGAACCTAGCGCCAAAATACTACTAACCAACTGCTGCCTGTGCCTTGGTTGCTGCAGCCAATTAGTTAGTAGCTCAGTCAGGTTACGGCTTTTAAGGCGGGCTGAGAGAACTTCTGCTTGCAAAAAATTGTTCGCTACAAAGCTGGCCATTGAGTCGCCAATAGCATCCTTACGCCTGGCAATAATTGCAGTATGCGGAATTGGAATACCTAGCGGATGGCGGAAAAGTGCAGTTACTGCGAACCAGTCAGCTAATGCGCCAACCATTGCTGCTTCAGAGAATGCATGTAACCACAGCCACCAGTCGGGCCGCCCTAGAGAGAATGCATACAAGACCGCCATTAATGCCAGCAACAATAGTGGTAGCCGCTTCATTTGTTGCAAACGCAGTTGTTGCTCCCGTTCGCTAGCAGTTAACTGATTTAGCTGCCTCATACTCGGCTAGAGCTTAATTTTACCCAGCAGAATATCCTTAAACATCACCCAATCGCCCATAAAGCTATAAATGGGGTAAGTAAATGTTGCAGGTACATTCTTTTCAAACCCAATATGGCCTACCCAGGCAAAACCATAACCAATAACAGGAGTCAATAAAAACCAAACCAGCTGCCCGGACCAGATTGCATAAGCCGCTACTAGCAACACCAACCATGAGCCAACAAAATGTAGCGCTCTGCAAACCCTATTGGTATGTTGCGAGAGATAAAACGGATAAAACTCAGCAAAGCTCTGATACTTATGTATATTTGGCGAATCAGATGACATAAATTAT
>JAJRYF010000025.1 GCA_024275935.1 Gammaproteobacteria bacterium
ATAAATGGCGGCGATTGAGAGGCTACCGACTACTTGCTGATGTTATCAGAGGCGTGAAATTTAAGGACGGAAAAGAAGTTATACAAGATCAATTGCAGGAGACGGCTTAAACGGCCATACACCAGATTTGACTATAGCTCTGGATCAAATTTACCCCCACGATAGATTAGTTCCCTGGCAAGCTTGTTGGAATGAGTATTTACAACGCCCTGAGAAAATCCTTGGTAATGCTACAGAAGGTGGTTGCATGGTCGAAAGCACGCAATCTGCAGAAGATATTATTGATGGGTGCGCGGGGCGTTAATTGTGCTTGGCTTATTGTAGGTGCAGTTCCAACTTATCGCCAACTTGTACTCCCCACTTGTTGGCAAGTCCTGCGTTTACTTCAAGCACATACTTACCAGGCGCTGTGCTTTGGTACGAAGGGCAGCGTGAAACTTTGCACGGTGGGGTATCAGCAGCCACACTTATTAAGCGTAAATCTTTATCGAAAAACAGTATGTCCAGTGAGATAAGGGTGTTTTTCATCCAAAATGACAGCGTCTCTGTTCGTGGATAAATAAATAACATGCCGTGGTCGTCAGCCAGTTTATTTCGATACATTAGACCTATGGCTTGCTTTGACGGACTATCGGCAACCTCTACTGTAATTGTTTGCCCTTTCAGCTTTACATAAGGTTTAGATTCCGCGCAGGCGCTAAGGCTTAGCAGCAGTACTATAGCTAGGGTCGTAATTTGGAGGGTATGGCGGTGAAAAGGCATACCTTAATTCTACCCCAATCTATAGTCTTGAGGTAGCACCGCCGACTATAGTTTATGGAAGATCTATATCCATATTCTCGTAGATAAACAATGAAACGCCTGCTCGTTGTATACGCAAGCGCCCAGACTGGAGTTTATCTGGGTCTAGCAGCTAGCGTCAGCTTTATTTTGTGGGTGTCATTATCGCGCATATAGCCCACTTCTATGGTGTCGCCTACAGAGTGTTTGGTTAGTTCAGTGGAGTAGCTGCGTAAATCTGAAACCTCATTACCCGCAAGCGTGATAATTACATCACCTTTTTGTAAGCCTGCGGATGCAGCGGGGGAGCCATCACTCACCGATGCCACCAAAAGACCTTTACCGGTAAAATTGAAGTCAGGCATAACCCCGGTGCTTACAGTACGGCCTACATGCTTGGCCTTTTGCTCCTCGGTAGCTTCGTGAGCAAATGATGGGCTACTGAGTAAAGCACTGACAAATAAGGCGGTTAGTAAGATTAAAATTTTGTTATTGGTATTCATGTTATTTCCTAAAGATATATAAGTTAACGAGTTGATTGTTCTTCTGCGAATTAATAGCAAGCTGATTTACCAGTAAGGTTACAGCAAACGCCGGTATGGAAACAGGTTTAAGTGCTCAAACGACTTGTTTTTGTGGCGACTGTGCCTTCAGTAAAAGTTTCTGGCAAAGCTTGGCTTTACTTTTTTGCCATAATGTAGCCGTGGATGGGCACACCGCCAACATTAACTACAGACATATAACCTCCCTTCACTAAGCGCTCTATTAGTCCTGCATCGGTTTTTGGAGCCGCTGTCACAATTTAATAAAGGTTTCCTGAGTTACATCTTCCGTCTCGGCACGGTCATGCAACATATACAAAGCCAGGGTAAAACCTGATTCTGGTGCAATTTGACCATGTTGTGGAATTTTCGACTCATTTCAATAGCATAAACGCTCCGGCACTAATAAAGTTACAATTTTGCTACAATACTTTATTCATATTATTGAGGGCGAAATAACATGCAAGTAACTAACGACAAGGTTGTCAGTTTCCACTACAGCTTAAAGCTAGCCGATCAGACACAATTGGAAAGCTCCGAAAACTCTGATCCTATGGTTTACCTGCACGGTAAGGCGAATATCATTCCCGGACTGGAAAAAGGCCTTGAAGGTAAGTCTGCAGGGGATGAGTTCTCAATAACCGTGGCTCCGGCAGAAGCCTATGGTGAATACAATCCGCAACTACAAATGCGGTTGCCAATTAAAAACTTAAAAGCCCAGGGTAAACTGCAGGTAAATACTCTGGCAGTAGTGCAAACTGATGATGGCCCACGACAGGTCAGGGTAATTAAAATTGGGCGTTTTCATGCCGATGTTGATGCCAACCACCCGCTGGCGGGGCAAACGCTTACATTTGACGGCAAAGTTGAAGACATTCGGGATGCTACCGACGAAGAGTTAGAGCATGGTCATGCCCATGGTCCTGGTGGCCACCAGCACTGATGGTAGGAACTTTAGTGGATAATTAAGCTCTATAGCTTACTCGCTAAATGCGTGGGTTAAACGGAGAGATACTATGAAAATATTGATTAAGACACTAAGTGTGGCCATTGCCATATTTATTACCGCTACAGTTAGCGCTTTACCAGCACCAGAGAACACGGTTGTATTTGGGAACGCTGCAAAGTTCACTGATTTTCGGATTGAATCAATGCCGATGGAAAAAAACATCAGCATCTTGAAAGATGACCTACAGCGCCAGTTAACTAGGTCTATGCAAAGGTATTTGCCAGAGGGCAATACCATGCAAATAAAAATCACCGATGTTGATATGGCGGGCCAAGTAGTGCCGGGCCAGCAATTTCGACGGGTGCTCCAGCAGCTCGATAAAGCCCAGTTATCTTTTTCATATCGTTGGTTAGATGCCGAGGGCAAGCTGGTATTAGCGGATGAGGTTAAATTGTCTAATCGCAACCTGGCGAACATCGCAAGTCAGGCTAATAAATACAGCAGTAGCCGCTTCCCCTACGAAACCGTATTGTTTGACCGGTGGTTGTACCGGTTGACTAAAGGTTAATCCCCTAAGTTGGTATACAACACAAAACTAGGCTATACTTCCGGCTGACCGACCGGTCGGTCATTCATTTTACATGACTGATCCCCCGGCTAATTAAAGCTCGGAACAACCATGATAAAAGCTACTGTTAACCACCAACCATGTAACTGTGCCACCGAAGCAATTTTGGCTGCTGCTGAAGAATTATTCGCCCAGCAAGGGTTTGCAGCGGTTTCTATTCGTGAAATTGCCCTATCTGCGGGGGTCTCCAAAGCCAATGTATTTCACCACTTTGGGACTAAAGATCAGCTTTATAAGCGGGTAATTCAGCAGATTATTCAAGCCTCAACCGAGTTGCTAGATGAGTTGGGCGAGGGCGATGATGACTATCGCTCCCGCTTATTGCACTTTAATCGTGGGCAACTGCAGAATATCTTATCCAACCCGCAAGGTGCTTGCTTGCTGTTGCAAGAGTCGTTGGCATTACGCAGTGGTCATGGCCAACAAATGGCCGCAGACTTGCTCGGTAAGCAGTTCAACCGCTTGGTAAAACTGATAAGCAAAGGCCAG
This sequence comes from Gammaproteobacteria bacterium, assembly GCA_024275935.1. GTDB lineage: Bacteria > Pseudomonadota > Gammaproteobacteria > Xanthomonadales > SZUA-36 > SZUA-51. Next base: position 3,389 of record JAJRYF010000025.1, read on the forward strand.
CAGCAAAGTGAAATTCGAGCCAGCCTGGACCCAGCCATGGTCGCAACTTTGCTGGTATCGGCAAATTTATTCTTTTTTGATGCAATGCCGGTGTTAGCGCATCTGGATACAGTAAGTTTTGCTGATAATCCGGATAAGTTTTCTGAGGGCGTAATTGACACTCTATTTCAGGGAATAGCAGCCCGGGAGACTGGCTCATGAAAGCTCATAATCAAGTACTAAGCACTCTCGGCGCATTAATACTTCTGGTTGGCTGCGCTCAGGAGGAGGCTAACAGTAATAGCGTTTCCGAAAAGCCGGAAACTATTATCCAGGCAGCAACTGTAGAGGTTGGCAAGATGCAATACTGGCTGGAAACAGTTGGTACCCTTGAGAGTGTAAACAGCCCTAGAGTGGCAGCCGAGGTATCTGGGAAAATAATTGAATTGCTGGTTGAAAGTGGTGAGATAGTGGCAGCCGAGCAAGTGCTGCTACGAGTTGACCCAAGGAGTCTAGTATTGCAAAAGAAAGCCGCTCAGGCAGACTTGCAACGCTTGTCAGTGCTACTTAAAAACGAAACCAAGCGGGTAAAGCGGTTAACTGATCTTGGTAAGAAGGATTATGTTTCTCGTAGCGGCCTGGACGATGCCAATGCCAAATTAGCCGGTTACAAGGCGCAGTCACAGGCGGCAAAAGCCCAGCTGGAACTGGTTCAGGACCAGCTTGACCGAACTGAAATTAAAGCCCCGTTTGCGGCCAAAATCGATCAGCGACTAGTGTCGCTAGGCGACTATTTACGCCCCGGAACCCCAGTGTTTACCTTGGCTGAAACCGATCGCTTACAGGCCAGATTGCCGATTCCCGAAGTTGTTGCCGGGAAAATCCGCAGCGGGCAGTTAGTTGAAATTAGTATCGCTACAGATTCGGAAACGACTATAGAAACCAAAATTCAGGATATCCAGCCGGTTATTACCAGTGGAGCTCGCTCTTTGGTGGTTATAGCAGATGTGGTTGCCGCCATAAACAGATACCCGGGAGCGACTGTGCGGGCGCGGATATTAACGGGTGAAAACCGGGCAGCGATATTAATTCCCACAGCGGCAATTGTGCGGCGACCTGATGGCGATGTGGTTTATATAATCTATGGCAACCGAGTTGAGCAACAGCTTGTCACTAGAGGCCAACGCCACGGTCAGCAACTTGAGATTCTTAGCGGCCTTGAAGGTGATGAGCAAATTGCTACTGATGGTGCTGGTTTTCTGAGCGATGGCGCAAGAGTACGGGTACAACAGTGATCTTGCCAGAACTAGCGGTACGCCGCCATGTAATGACCTGGATGGTCTCTGCGGTCTTGGTTTTGTTTGGGGTTATTGCCTATAAAAACATTGGAGTAGATCGCTTCCCGGAAATTGAATTCCCAATGATCTCGGTAACTACACTGCTTCCTGGCGGAACCCCGGAAATTATTGATTCGAGTATTACCAATGTAATCGAAACTTCGGTAAATGCAGTTTCCGGGATAGAGCATATTCATTCAAAATCATTCCCCGGAGCCTCTATTATTAATGTGCAATTTAATAATAATAAAGATGTAGATGTAGCCTTCAACGAAATACAGGCAAAAGTTAGCGGTATATTAAGAGAGTTGCCTCGCGATGCTGAACCGCCAGTAATAGCCAAGGTGGGCTTTGGGGCGCTGCCAATAATGTGGCTTACCTTATCTGGTGACCGCACCCTGCAACAATTAAATCAGTACGCCCGTAACAATATTAAAAAGCGTCTGGAAACTATTGATGGTGTAGGTGAGGTTAGTCTTGGTGGTGAAAGAAAACGCACCATTCGGGTAAACCTGGATTTAGCCAAAATGGCAGCCTTACGGGTAGCAGTGCCTGATCTAGTGCGAGCTTTTAGGTCTGAGCATTTACGCCTTCCTGGCGGGTTCTTGGTTAATGGGCAACGCGAAGATCTAATCGAGCTGGATTTGGAATTCCATAACCCTGAAGAACTCGGCGAGATGATAATTTTGCACCCCCAGCCAGAGCCAGGTTCACGCTCTCCTGCGGCTCCAGTAAGGCTGCGTGATATTGCCAATATAGATGATGGCCTGGCAGATTACCGGCAACTGGCCCGCTATAACAGCAAGGCCACCGTTGGCCTGGCGATTATTCGTGTACAAGGCGCCAATTCAGCAGCCATTATTGATGAGGTTGAGCGCCGCCTGGCTGCTGAGGTAATGCCCAACCTGCCTGCTGGTATGAACTTGGAAATTGCCCATAATGATGGTGACCTAATTGATGGGATTATTAATTCCCTGAAAGAGCATCTGTTGCTTGGTACGCTTTTTACTGCCCTTGTGGTGCTGTTGTTCCTGCGCAATTTCCGCTCTACTTTAATTATTGCAGCAGCAATTCCAGTCTCGTTACTGGGCGCGGTTGCGGTTATGTATTTTATGGGCTACACCTTCAATACCATGACTTTGCTGGCCCTGCTGTTGTTAATCGGAATTGTTGTGGATGATGCCATTGTGGTGTTGGAAAACATCTTTAGGCATCGCTCAGAAGTTGACCCAGGCCCCAAACGAGCAGCTGTAAATGGCAGCAATGAGGTGGTTTTTGCCGTACTGGCAGCTACTTTAACGCTAGTGGCAATCTTTGCCCCGGTAGTATTTATGGAAGGCATAGTTGGGCGTTTCTTCCAGGCATTTGCGGTAGTGGTGACGGTAGGCGTGCTGGTTTCCTTGTTTGTTTCCTTAACTCTTACCCCTATGCTCTGTTCGCGTTATTTACAGGTAGATAAAAATGCGGGTAAGCTTAGCAGTTCAATGGGCCGAGGCTTTGAGCGGCTTGATAGTTTCTATAAACGCTTGCTAGGATCAGCCTTGCGCCATCGCCGTATAGTGGTGCTTATTACGCTAGGTATAGTTCTTAGTAGTGGTTTCTTTTTTACCAATATAGGCAGTGGCTTTATGCCCGAAGAAGATGAAGGGCGCTTTCAGGTAACCTTCAAAACCCCTTTAGGTTCAAGCATTGAATATACTGCCAGAAAACTTGGTGAGTTAGAGGCAATTCTTGCAGAGCAAGAAGCTGTCGCCGGTTACTTTGCTACCATCGGTAGCGGCCAGTCGCGGCAGGTAAACCAGGGTAGCATCATCGTTCGCCTAAAACCATGGGAGCGGCGTGAACAATCTCAGTTACAAGTTGTTGGTGAGTTGAGATCTAAGTTTTCTCAAATTGCTGGAATCAAGGCCTATTCTTCTGCGCTGCCAATGATTGGTGGCCAACGAGGTGAGTCACTACAGTTTGTACTAAGTGGCCCGGATTTGTTTCGAGTGGCAGAGCTGGCTGAAGATTTAAAGCTAAAACTGGTTGATTACCCCGATATCGGGGTACCAGATCTTGATCTGGAGCTGGCTCTGCCGCAGCAATCCATTGTAGTAGACCGGGAAAAAGCCCGCAGTCTGGGGATACCCGGTAGCGATATAGCCATGGCTATCAATGTGCTGGCAGCGGGCTTTAATGTTGCCCGCTATAACGATGACCCGGGCGATGGCCAGCGTTATGACATCCGCCTGAAAGCGGCAGCTGGTGAGCTAAAAGAAAATGTAGATCTGGCGCGGGTCTGGTTGCGTACAGCCAGTGGCGAAATGGTCCGTTTGGACAATCTGGTTAAGCTCGAAGATCAACTTGGTGCAGCGGTAATTTCTCGCATGGACTTGCGTTATGCTGCCTACTTTTATTCAACACCCATTGGCTCACTTGGCGATGCTGTTAAATTAGTGCTTGAGGCGGCAGATGGAATGCTACCGCCCGGCTATGATGTGAGAATGATTGGCGAGGCTGAGGAATTCGGCAAAACCGCAGGCTATATGATATTTGCCTTTGTTACCGCCTTGATCTTAGTGTTTATGGTGCTGGCCAGTCAATTCAATTCATTTATTCAGCCGTTAATAGTAATGGTGGCACAACCGTTGGCAATAATCGGCAGTGTGGGTGCACTTTGGCTTACCGGCCACTCGCTAAACATTTTTTCCATGATTGGTCTGGTGTTATTGGTCGGCCTGGTTGCCAAAAACTCAATCTTGCTGGTTGACCTGACTAATCAATTTCGCCAACAAGGCCAAGAAGTTGACGAGGCTCTAATTAATGCCTGTCCCCAGCGTCTGCGACCAGTATTAATGACCTCACTTACCGTTATTCTAGCGATGATACCCGCAGCGGTTGGTGCCGGTGCCGGCGCTGATATAAATTCACCACTAGCAGTCGCCGTTATCGGCGGAATGATTAGCTCGACCTTGCTAACGCTGGTGGTGGTACCGGCTGTGTATTCTTTGGTAGAGGGGCGGCGGGAGAGGAGTAGCCCAGAATTGCCTGCTATATAGTCGGCTTGTGTGATGTTAGATGGAAGGCCCTGCTCTTTAAATTGTTTTCTCAATCCATAAGCTGCCACCGCCAAAACCATGCTTTTTGGGGTGGTTTAAAGCGTTAACCACAAGCTCTGGAAATTTATATTGTGCAAACGAGCCCCCAAATAGTATTTTAAAGGCGTTGGAATACATCAATAGTGCCCGCAACAAATATTGTTCATTCCAGCTTCTGTTTTCTCCCAAAACCCACTCTTTAGGATATTCGTGGGGCAAAAATATATCATGTATATGTATTTTTACCCCTTTCTTTAGAATAGGTAGAATTTCAAAAAACAGGAAATTAACATCACTGCCAGTTTTGGATACATGTGAGGAATCAATAAATAGTATATCCCCGGCGTCTAAATCTTCAAACAGAGATCTGGGCAGGTTTTCTACCTTATCAACTATTACTTCGTTTAATCCCGCTATTTCTTTCTTCAAGAACTCTCTTGGGTAAGGCTCAATGCATTTAAAGTCCATAGTGTTATCAAGAAACCTACGGTTAACATCTGCACTCAGCAGTGAGGAAAAGCCACTTCCAACTTCAAGCATTTTGCGGGGCTTCCATTCATTAAGAAGAACGAATAATGAGCGGGAATCAAGCCAGCTAAATTGCGAGTTTTGTGTATAAAACTGAATGTCAGACTGTGCTTCATTCGAGGTTTCAACATATTTGTAGTTTTCCATATGTTTGGGGAAAACATTTCTTAATATGTGTTCATGAGATGCCTCATTAAAGTCAACGCCTTTAATGCTTGGCTGTTCGGGCCAAATCTCATTTTCTCTACCAGCAAGCGTAGTTACATCTACAACGGGTGAATAAAAATGCCCGTTAGGGTGGGCAGAACTATTAGCAGTGGCTGCTTTTTTTACTTTGCTGCTTATGGCTTCAAACATTTAATACTTCCGGCTTATAAACTTAAAGAGATGTTAAAGTGGCTGTCATAAATTATTGGCTTTGGAGGTACCTTATAACCAAGGGTCTCATTGTATGCTGTATTTAAGATTAATGCTTGTATAACCACAACCTACCCTAGGTAGAGCCCGGCCGGCGGTAACTCGGTCTTGATTCTCCTTATTAACCCCCAATATTTGCCGCACATGACCTTTGACACATCCCAGAGCCAGCGCAATTAGTTAGACTGTACCTCAAATAGAGGTATTACTCAAATGACACGACAACACAACAAAACCTTTTTCATAATAGTTTTCGGGCTCGCCTTGCTGGCTCCGGTTATCCTCATGGCTGGTGTCAGTAAAGAGCAAAAGTGGGATTTTACCGTTAGTGATGACACTAAGCTGAGCATTTCCAATGTCAACGGCGATATCAGTATCAGAGCCGCCGGCGGGGGTCAACTACTGGTTACAGCCAAGCTGAAGGCTGATAGTGAAGAAGATCTGGAGAAGATTAGCGTTGTAGTTACAGATAAAGATGGGCATATCGAGTTTGAAACCAAACACGGTAAGTCAATTAGCTGGTTTAACTGGGGTGACTCAAATAGCGGTGAAGTTGAATATACTATCCACTTGCCAACTAGCGTTCCACTAGAGAGTATTGCAACAGTAAATGGTGATGTTATGATTGCCGGAGCCGAGGTGAGCTCTCAGATAAGCACAGTAAATGGTGACCTTGAGTTAAGTGATATTTCCGGCAATGTAGCGCTAGAGACTGTAAATGGTGACATCAGTGTGAAGTTTTTATCCTTTAATAGTTCTCAAAGTGCTTCCGTTCAAACCGTGAATGGCTCGGTTGTGGTTTATCTGCCAGCCGATGCTTCAACAACAGTTAAGGCAGAAACCGTCAACGGTAAAATTAGGGCAACAGATTTTAATCTGGATGCGAATGAAGGACGCTTTGTTGGCTCAAGCCTGAAAGGCGATATAGGTGGTGGTAGCGCTAGCCTTTTAATGGAAACTGTTAACGGGTCGATTAAGGTTAAGTCCAGCGATGGTTAGGTTCAAAAGATAGCCTAACTACAGCTCCATACCCAGCCACATTTCGCAATATCCATGGCCGGTCTGTCCCATGGGCTGCGACAAGTCTGCAAAGCCTGCTCGATAGTAGAGCTTCCTGGCCGCCAGCATATCCTGCATGGTTTCCAGGTAACAATATTTGTATCCCATGGTGCGGGCTGCCAGCAGGCAGTGTTGAAGCAGGGCATGTCCAGCTCCGGTGCTGCGCAGTTCTGGAAGAAAATACATTTTTCGTAACTCACAAATTCGATTATCGCCACCCTCAAGCGGTGCAATGCCAGCACAACCTAGTACTTTGCCAGCTACTTCGACGACATAAAAAGCCGCTAGGGGCGGGTGATAATACTCTGACATGGCGTCAACTTCTGGGTCGGCGCTTGAGTAGCCATCGCCAATACAATTAAATACTGCCATTACATTCCGGATAATTTCAGTTACCACGGGATTATCTCTTGGTTCAATTTCGCGAATCAGAAATTCCATCAAATAAATGCTGCTACGGCATAAATGCCTATCATCAAAAATACTAGAGACAGTTTTAGAGCCACACCAACAACCATTCCCATCCAGGCACCAAAGCCAACCTTGCCAGCCCGTACCAGGTTTTTATCCACACTAAATTGAGCAACCATTGCACCAATAAATGGACCCACTAAAAACCCTGGCAAACCAAAAAACATTCCTGCGAAAGCGCCAATAGTTGCCCCCCAAATTGCCCGAGTAGAGGCGCCCATTTTGCGAGTGCCATGGGCGCTGGCAAGAAAATCAACCAGAAAAGTAAAGGCTGTGATTATTGCCAGTATTCCAATCGTGCCCCAGCCAATAATTGCAAAGTTATCAACCCAGGCTATTAATAATAGCCCTGCAAATACCAACAAGGCGCCAGGCAGTGCCGGAACAATAGCTCCAAAAATGCCAGCAACAACCAGCAAAACAGCAAGGATTTTAAGTGCCAAATCAACCATAAAAGAACCCTCAAACGAGTCACTCACAGTATATGTCATTCAGCCATAGTATTTGTCACCGAATCTCTGTAAGCGACTGTTGCTACCTGTTTGCGGTATCATACAAACACATTTATTAATAGTTGAGGACAGAGAAATGTCAAATGAAGGCTACCATGAACCAATCGATGAGCTTTCCGATGCAACCAGAGATATGCACAGAGCGATTACCTCGCTTATGGAAGAGTTGGAAGCTGTTGATTGGTATAACCAGCGTGTAGATGCGTGTAAAGATGCAGAGTTAAGAGCAATACTTATACACAATAGGGATGAAGAAAAAGAGCATGCTGCAATGGTGCTTGAGTGGATAAGAAGGCAGGATCCAAGGTTTGATAAAGAGCTAAAAGATTATTTATTTACCAGCAAGCCAATTGCGCACGAATAAACCATAGGCTGTGAGTTGCTATGTACATCAAGCCCATGTGAACCATGATGCATCATCATATATGATGATGCAGCCTTAGGCTGGTATTGTGTATAAATTCTAGGGTCACTAAGTCAGGGTTTATCTAGGTTTTGCTGATATATTTCGGCAAATAAACCCAAATGATATCCATCTACCAGCGCATGATTTACATTAATTGCCACATTCATAAATAGCCGCTCACCATCAGCATAAGTTTTGCTAAAAGCAATCTTTGGTACAGACTCGTGTTCACCGGATACAGCTTCTTTATGCCCGCTGAAGCTAAACCATGGTAAAACCGAGCAATATATACAGTCCAGGCCGCTTATCGGTGGAAATAAGTCAGCGGAATTTTCTATGCGGATCTTCTCGGATAGATAACTATCAGTGAATATTTTTAATGATTTATTAAATGGAATATGTGAAAACCCAAAAGTATTATTGGTGCGCATAATGGTTGAAGATGCATGAATGACTTCATATTCAACCACCTGCCCATCAACAATTCGGTAGCGCAGGTTTTCAACTGCATTAATGGCCAGCATACAGTCGTGCAGGTATTTTGCAAAAAAACTGGTTTTATGGGCCTTTGAAAAAGCCAAAGCCCGATTTACATCAACTGGTATGGTCACCCCAAAGTAGGGATCCCTCAAGTTCATAAAGTGCTCGAAATGCTGTTTTCTATCCCATTTGTTGGTATCAATTATTTTCATTTTCCAAAACCCCCAAGACTTCACTCAACGAGCTTACCGTGTGATAATTATATTGATTGCACTCATCTTCAGTAACTTGCTCGTGCAGCCAGGTGGTATGAAACGGGACATGAATCGCATGGGCGCCAATTTTAATTAGTGGCAGTACATCTGATTTTAAAGAATTCCCCACCATCAGGAATTCATCTGGGGCTATGTCTAGGTGCTGGAGTAGTTTTTTGTAATTAGCGGGCTTTTTTTCACTGAGTATTTCGATATGGTGAAAATATTTGCTAAGGTTGGACTTCTCCAGTTTTGTTTCCTGGTCGAGCAGGTCACCTTTGGTTACCAATATCAGGCGGTAGTCGCGGGCCACGGCATCAAGCGCTTCCCGGACCCCGTCAATTAACTCAACCGGCTTGTTGAGCATCTCTTTGCCGATTTCAACTATCCGCGAGAAGGTTTTATTTGAAGCTTGATTGTTAGATATTAACAGCGCTGCTTCTATCATAGAGATTACAAAGCCTTTGATTCCGTACCCATATAGGGGCAGGTTTTTCATTTCTATTCGGTACAGTTCTTGTTCAATCTGGTTGTGAGTTTCGTATGCCGAGAGCAAGTTGGCGAACTCCTTTTCGGCATCACGGTAATATATTTCATTGACCCACAGGGTGTCGTCAGCATCAAAGCCAATCACTTTAATATTTTGATGTTTCTTATTCATTGTCTATCTCAGTTGCTTGGCATAATCTCATTTGTTAATTTCTTGTTAGTGCGGTAGTATTGGAGGCTGCAACATAGATCCGCCCTTAATCAATAATTATCTATGAGAAGGCCTATGAATATCAATAAAAACGATTTATTTTTCCTAAAAAACAGCATTTGCCTGGCAATTGCTGGAATGCTTTCGGTATCTACTGTATATGCACAAGACGAAGATAGTGAAGCTGACCTTGACGGCCTGGTGCTCCAGGATGTTATGGTAACTGCGACTAAAACCAAACAAAACCTGCAAGAAATACCGGTCGCTGTTACCGCAATTTCTGGCGAGAACCTTGACCTTTTGCGTGATGGCGGTAGTGATATTCGCTTCCTTTCAGGGCGCGTACCTAGTTTGATTGTTGAATCTGACTTTGGTCGGGTTTTTCCGCGTTTTTATATCCGTGGTTTGGGTAACACCGATTTCGATCTTAACGCCTCCCAGCCTGTATCGTTGATTTATGACGATATTGTGATGGAAAACCCAATGTTAAAAGGCTTTCCAGTATTTGACATGGATCGAGTTGAAACTCTGCGCGGCCCACAGGGAACCCTGTTTGGGCGTAATACGCCAGCTGGTATCGTAAAGTTTGATTCGGTTAAACCATCAGAAGTTAAAGAAGGTTACGCCAAAATTGGTTTTGGTAGTTTTAATCAGTTTTCTTTCGAGGGCGCGCTTGGTGGTGCGATTAGCGAGAATTGGTCAGCCCGAATTTCGTATTTGCACGATCAGCGTGGTGACTGGGTTAAAAACAAGCCAGGATTAGTCGACCCTGACTTAATTTTGGTAAATGGCCAGCCTAAAGGTGATGGCGACCTGGAAGGGTATACTGAAAATGCCTACCGGATTCAGTTAGCTTATGAGGGCGATGACTTCAGTGCCTTGTTCAAGCTGCATGGTCGTGACATGGACGGCACAGCCCGTGTTTTCCGCGCCAATATAATTCAGAAAGGTAGTAATAACTTTGTTCCTGGCTATGATAGAAGAGTGGTTTCTCATGATGGTGGTAACGAGCAGACGGTAAAGTCTACCGGCTTTAGTGCTAAACTGGAATGGAGCCTTGGTAATGGCTATAACCTCACATCAATTACCGGTTACGAGACTGTAGAAGCTTTCTCGCGCGGTGATGTAGAAGGTGGTTATGGTGCAATCTTCCTTGAGCCAGGTATTCCATCAGGCCCAGGATTTATTCCTTTCCCGGCCCAAACAGCTGATGGGATTCCTGATCATTCCCAGTTCACCCAGGAGCTCAGGCTGTCTAAACTTAGTGGCAATGTGTTCTGGCAAACAGGTCTTTTTTACTTTGATGAAAGCCTGGATGTTGAGTCTTTCAACTATGTAGACCTTAGCGATAACTACACCGGTTATGCTACCCAAACTCAGGACACCACAGCTTATGCGCTTTTCGGCCAGGCAGATTTCTACCTGACTGATGCCACCACGCTGACGGCTGGTTTACGCTGGTCTCGTGATGAGAAGAACTATACAGCTGCGGTGCCATTACACCCATTTGGTGGACCACCTGTAGCCCCGGTTTCGGTTAATCCATCTGATAGTAACTGGAGCGGCAACCTGAGCATCGCACACATTATCGATGATAATACCAATGTATATGCCCGTTTGGCGCGTGGCTTCAGAGCGCCTTCAATCCAGGGTCGGGTATTATTTGGTGGGCAGGTCACTGTAGCCAAATCAGAAACCATTACCTCTATTGAGGCCGGTATCAAGCAAGAGCTTTGGGATAACCGTATGCGCTTGAATACAGCGGTATTTTACTATGTTCTCTCTGATCAGCAATTAACTGCCGGTAGTGGTACTGCCAATGTTAATCAGCTGGTTAATGCCGACAGCACAGTTGGTTATGGCTTTGAGTCGGACCTTACCGCTGCGCTTACCGCTAACACGCTGGTGACTTTTGGTATCAGTTATAACAATACCGAAATCCAGGACAAGAACCTGACTGTCTCCCCTTGTGGTAGCGATTGTACAGTCCTTGACCCTCCTGGCGCTATTGCAGGCACGGTCTCAATTGATGGTAACTCTCTACCTAGAGCACCAGAGTGGATGGCAAATCTAATCGTTAAGCATACTATTCCGCTGGAGCATGGTAATGTTGTGCTGTCAACAGATTGGGCATATCGCAGTGATATCAATTTCTTCTTGTATGAGTCCAAAGAGTTCCGTGGTGATGCATTACTCGAAGGTGGTGTGCGTATAGCCTTTGAAACCCAAAAATGGTCAGCTGGACTCTACGGGCGCAATATAACCAATGAAGACAAATTAATTGCAGCTATCGACTTTAACAACCTGGAAGGGATTGTTAATGATCCTAGAGTTTGGGGCGTAGACTTTCAGTATTATTTCTTTTAAATCGAAGCTTTATTATTGATAGAGAGGGCACTTCGGTGCCCTTTTCTTTGCCTGCGTTAAAGGATGATACGAAGTCCCATATGGGATTCCTGTTCGTGCTCTGAAAACAGAAGCTTTCTTGATTAATTCAAGTAGTTAATTTAACTTTAACCGCTTAACATCAGAGTAGATATCCCACAGCGCAACTAAAGAGATAACGCCTAGGCCAATTAAGACATTAATATTCACAAATTTAACTATTTTATGCCAATTAAAATCAGCGACTTCGAACGACTCAACTACTAAGAACTGGTCAAAATTGGCAATAAAAATTAAAACTGCGATGCTCAAAAGGTTGTTTGATATGTTTATCACAGTTGTCCATGTGTTTTTATGTGCCGATAAAAAATGGTAAACATTCAATAAAAGGCTTGCACCAACCACTACATTGACAATCCAATGAACACTTTGCCATTCTGGTGATAAAGAGATGTTTTGCAATATTCCACTATCAATGAATGCAGTCTCAATATTGGCTTGTGCAGAATAAAAGTAGTAATTCCAAAAGGCTAAAAATAAACCTTCAAACATCATTTCAATAAATCGATTAAAACGACTTAGGGGTATTTTTTTCCCGCTACTTGTTAGGTCTTTTGGTGACCAGGAGTAAAGTTCATTAAGGTCATAATTGTTCTTTTGCATCAAGTAAAAAAATACTGTAACAACCACAAATACATACAGCCCCATCTCTAGCACTCGCCAAAAAACATCAAGAATAAATCCAATAATTGATAAGTCTTCAAAATTCAAATAAATACTATTTAATAAAATTATGATTGAGAAAATCATAAATGAAAGCTCAAGCGCTTTCTTATACGCGGGAAAATAATCTTTATTAATTAATTCTTGATTAGGTAAATAATTCGCAGCAACACGCATTGGGTGTCCAAGCTTTAATAGATAAGCTTCTTGTTCTTGTTACGATAGGTCGCGGCCTAGAGCCTCTTTCATATCGTCAACTTCGGCATAAATTGATGATTCTAGCTCTGCTCGAATTTCTTCTTTGCTATCTTCGGGTAAATAGTTTTCAAAGCTATTTAAGTAATTGTTTATCATTTTCATAATTGTCTCCGGTAACCGCTTAACTTAATATTTTATTTAGCGTAGCTTGAGTCTGGCGCCACTCGGCTGTTAGCTTGTTGAGGGCTTCTAATCCAATAGTGGATAACTGATAAAAGCGCTTTTTACGTTTATTTTCTTCGCGCCATTCACTGGTTAATAAGTTTTGCTTTTCTAAACGCCTGATCAGTGGGTAGAGCGTACCTTCGTCAATTTCTAGACCCTGTAAGGCCAGATTTTTTCGCAACGAATAGCCGTAATGCTCTTCACGCAATTCTGAAAGAACCGCTAGAATTAACACCCCTCGGCGTAATTCTAATTTCAATTTTTGATAGTGTTCAATTTCAGTCATCATTTCATCCGATAGTAAAAGCGGTGCATCTGGTTTTCTTTTTACTGTGCATCGTACAGTATGAATATATACTGTATATGAAATAGTATGTGTGATCAAGTATAATTCTGAATAGTTTGAAAAATGCGTAGCATTAGATGGTATAAATAAAGTTTATGAAGGCTTAGAAGTGTTAAGCTATATAATTATATAGTGTATAATTTATGGAATAACAAGCACTTAGTAGTTTTTTAATATAAAGCCAGTGTTATTCCACAGCTCAAGCTAATCAATCAATAAAATCGTCAGTGGTTTGTCGTCTACAGCCAATTTAGTATCATCTGGGCGGGAGCAATGCCAGGCTGGGCCAAAATTTCTTCAAATTAACTGCGAAATTATGGAAAAGAGCTTTGATCCTACTTATACTCTAATGTGGATTATATTTCTAAGGATGCGACTGGGCAGTCAGGGCTTATTAGCTACCAGTTTCAGGAAAACGCTAGTTTGACAGAAATATTTTAAAGCCGGCTCAGGTGAGTGCTTGCTTCGAAAAATCGCAGTTGAAAACGATACTAAATAGATTATGAAAAACCTCTTGGCATTACTTTTAATCTTTGGTCTCTATAGCTACCCAGCGGACGCTGTTGAACGCGCGGATATGCAGCTTGTAGATCTTGCCGCAGACGGGCATCTGTTGCTTGGGGATAAGCGAATTCTGTTATTAGTGCTTACTCGCTCCGATTGCTCTTACTGCCAGGCTCTAATGAAGCAGGTAATGCTGCCGCTAGTACGCTCTGGATCTTGGGATGAGCAGGTAGTTATCCGCGAGCTTGAGTTGGACACCAGCCCTGAGATTCTTGATTTTAGTAGTAAGCAGGTTGGTGCGGTGGCCTTTGCAGAAAAATATGGGACGCCATTTACCCCTTCAATATTATTATTGGATAGGTGTGGGCGTGAGGCTGGGTTGAGGCATACGGGTTATGACGGGGGTGATTATTTTGAGTTTTATTTACAGAAATCGGTGAAACAGGCGTTGCGGTGGTTAGCGGAATACCCGCCTGCGTGTAAACAATAACGCCCCGCAATGGGGCGTTATTAGCTAGCTTAGGGCTAACAATTTACCAACCATAAGAAAATGATACTTCCCATTGACTCATTGAGATTTCTATCGACTGGGTTGTATCAAAGGCGTTAGGCGCTCTAACTGTGCTGGTTGGCGCATACATCAAGGCAACCGAGAATTCGCTATCGTTATCACGAGTTTTGGTAAAACCAAAGGTAAAGTGATGCTCCATAACCCCAGGGGCGAGGATGTTAAAGGTAACATCAGCGTTATTCACGGGTTGAATTGTATAGCTGTAACCGGCGCGGTAAACCATCTTGTTGTTACCCTGCCAGCGAGTTCCCAGCTTAAACGCAGTTACATCATCCCAACCGAAACCACCGCCTTTATTACCGCCCAGGCAATTTTCCAGGTTTCCATTCGGGCCAGCAACAGCCGGGCATGAGAATAGATTGGCCATAGGGTTGCCAACGGCATCTACATTTGAGTAGAAGGTGTGTTCAATATCAAAACTGGTTTTGGCAGCGCCGGTATTAAAACTGATGCCTGCGCGAATTACTGCAGGAATATCAAAGCCGCCTTTCTGAGCGAACAGGTCTGAATACTTATCAAACTCAGTCATATATAAGGTGCTGGTATAAGAAGCGGCAATGCTGACGCTTTCATTTATGTTGGTATGGAAGCCAATCTTGAGGCCGCCGCCGTATGAGGTGTCTACGCCGTTATTGGTCAGGTTGCTTGGAAATACCGTGCCGCCACTGGCGTTAAAGGTTTTGGTAAAACCAGCAAATGATCCCAGGCCTTTGGCCTCAAACATTTGAAATGCCAATACTGCAGCAATGCCTATGGAGGTGTTATCTGAGACTTTACGCGCATAGGATAGATCCAGAATAGCTTGAGAGAGATTAATTCCGGTTGGTGTTCCGCCACCAAAAACGCCGGGGAAGGTCATTGGCCCAGCTGGGCCAGGGCCATCTGGATCAAATGTGGCGCTGCCACCCTGCCAGTCTGTATTCATTCCTCCGCGACCGTAAAAGGCAAAGCCCCAACCACTGTTATCATCAATTTTCCAAGTGCCAGCTATGTCTGGAATAAAAAATATGTTACTACTGCTGGTTTGGCTATCTGGGCCCAGAGTAAAGGCTCCAAAGTTGCCATTTAACTGACTCTCTGAGGCCTTATATTTGCGTTTTGGTGAGAATACAGAGATTCCAAAATCAAAAGCCTCACCAACCTCGGTTAATGAGGCGGGATTGTTGGCAATTGCTATGGCCTCATCAGGGATAGCCATACCGGCTCCGGCCATGGCTTTATTTTTGGCACCGATACCATGGCTGTTATAACCATTGGTGGCAAAAGCCGCCGGCATCGCCAAAATACAGGCGATAGTTAATATAATTCTTTTGGGACTGCGGTTCATGGTGTTCTCCGTTGGGATTTTGTTCTGGCTTCTGTGCTCTTGTGGCACATCTAAATCGAATATTAGTATATCTGACTTTATGAATTAATAAGATACTAATCTATTTTTCGTGCAGTGTAAAATCCCAAAGCCTGATGGCAGCTAAAAGCCGTTACTTATTCCACATTCGGTGCGGGCAATTAAAGTGTAAAATTGATACCTATGAGTCAGGCAGAGGGAGCCACTTATGAGTTCACCACTAAGTTTTGAAGAACAACCAGGCAGCAAGCCTGAGTTTAAGCCCCTTGCAGCTAGTTATGCACGACTTTGCGTGATTTCCAATGCTATTGGCTGGGGCCTGGTGCTGGTAATCATGCTCGCCAGTGATTATTTTTTAGATAAAGTAATCTTACCCGTGTTTTTGATTCCGGTATTTGCTTTGCTGGCGTTACTGTCGCTGACATTTAGTTATTATGCGGCAAAAGCGTGCTCATATTATCGGGGTGATTTTGACCTGATGTTTAAAAGCGGCCTCTGGTGGCGCAAGAAAACGGCTGTGAGCTTCTCCCGAATACAGCATATTGACCTTGCTCATGGCCCCTTGGAGCGCAAATTTGGCTTGGCAACACTGAAGTTTTTTACCGCCGGTGGAGCGATGTCAGACCTTAAAATCCCTGGTTTGCTCAAGGTTGATGCAGAGGAAATACGCGAGGAAATACTCAAGTTCACAGAAGCTGAATACCAGTCTACGCATGAATAGTGATTTAGAACACTGGCAAAGGTTATCGCCGCTGTCGATTATTTTCTTTTTAGGCAAATCCGTTGTTCGTCTAATAAAAGATGCCCTGCCTACATTCGCGCCGGTGGCAATAGTGATTTTTGCCTCTGGTAATAGATTAACCACGACAACCTTTATTGCAGCAGGTTTGGCAGCATTGTTGATAGGTGGGGCAATACTGCAATTCTGGTTTTTTAAGTTTCGTCGGGATGGGGACAAAGTATTAATCAATGATGGTGTATTTCAAAAAAATCACCGGGTAATTCGGTTTGAACGGGTACAGAATATTAATATCCTTACCCCAGTTTATTTCCGCCCATTTGGGTTGACAATTTTACAAATAGAAACGGCTGGCTCGAAAGGTAATGAAGCTGACCTCGCAGGGGTTCCAGCAGCCTTGGCAGCGCACTTGCGTAGCTCGATATTGGAATTTCAGCAAAGCAATGTCTCCGTAGATGGTGAGCAATTAGTAGATAATAACAACCCTGAAAAAGGCACGGTAGTTGCCAGCGCATCGCTATCTGACCTAGTTGCCTACGGGGTCTCCAGTAACGGTGTATTTTGGTTATTGGCGGTGTTAGCGCCTATATTCGGAGCCTCTTTTGGAAAGTTTGATGACATCATTAGTGATAACTTTAGTAAAATAGAAGCCCTTTTTGGGGAGGGTTTAGCGGCTATTGTTACTATGGGCACGGTACTACTGCTGGGATTGCTAGTCTTGATGTATCTGTTTTCTATACTTGGGGCAATTTATCGCTATTACGGCTATGAGTTGACTAAAAACCAGCAAACTTTAAAGCGTAACAGCGGCCTGATAACTCGGTTTGAGGAATCGTTAAAGCTGGTCAAGGTTCAGACATTTATAACGCAAAGCAATATTATTGGGCGCTGGATAAAAAGACAAAATATTATTCTAGGGCAGGTTGTGTCCTCAGCAAGCGGCAAGCCTGGCAAAAAGAATTTATTTATAGTGCCAGCCAGAGTAGCAGCGCAAGTTCCGGAGCTTATAAAGCTGGTTTTCGCGGACGCCCCCGTGGTTATAGCGGAGGAGAGGATTGATCGGCGTTATATTCTCAAGACCTGGCTGGTTTCTGCGGTTTTACCATTAACTATAGTGTCGCTGGTTTTTGCACCAGATAGCTATTGGTATTTTGTTATCCCGCTGGCGTTGGCTTTGTTAGCCCTGCTTTTGGTGATCAAGCGCTGGAGCATGTTCCGCTTTGGCGTGGCCGGTGGTTATGGAGTTTTCCAAAGTGGCTTGTTTGGATTTAAGCGCACACTGTTTCCTTTGCATAAGATCCAACAGGTAGAAATCCAGCAGTCACCCCAGCAGCGCTATCGGAATTTAGCCACATTGAAAATTTCGCTGGCATCCAATCAAATTCGGATACCGTATATCCCGACGGCCAGAGCCGAGCAATGGCAAGAGCTTATTCGGCTAGTGATAGCTACTAATAAATCTCTCTGGTATTAGTTCACATGTACTAGGGGTTAAATATCTCCTCAATTTGCAACTCAAAGAGGCTTGCAATCTTGAAGGCCAACGGTAACCCCGGCGCATATTTTCCTGTTTCAATGGCATTGATTGTTTGTCGCGAGACCATCAGCTTATCAGCCAGGTTAGCTTGCGACCACTCACGCTCGGCGCGTAAGACCCGGAGTCGGTTGTTCATCGGTAACGGCTTCTTGCAATTACTTGCCCGAAGACCCATGCGAACAACATTACGGCACCTATTTTCCGGGCGGGTATGGCCGGCAGGCCTACCAGCTCCAATAACTGATAACCAATAATAAATAGCACTCCGACGCCAAAGCCAATGGCCAGGCCTTCAAGCTCAATCTTCTGTACCAGTTCATCTGCTTCACGCAAGAAGCGTAAATAGGCCGATAATCCAATCAAGCCAAGCACGCTTGGAACCCCCGCAATTAGCCAGGAAAATGGTGCTTGTAGATATTCGCCTTTAAGCAGCCAGGCAGCAGCGACTAGCGTAATTGCCCATAGAAACATCCAGAGCACAAATCGTTTTTGGTTTTTCCGATCAGCTTCGGTGCCAAAGCTGTGCTTACACTGTTGCCAGAAGCTGGCGCCTGAGTTTGGTTTTTCAATCTGGTTCATATTTTCAATCCTCATAATTATTGTGACAAGTTACCTTTACATGGATAATATATACCTTACTTGACTTTTTGTCAAGCTAGCTTGTCATATGTAATTTGAAAACCCTAGGTAGATTATCTTTAACATGCATTGCGTGGTTGTAGCTAAATGCCTAAAGGCAAGCTACGAATGTCGAGGTGACATGGGATGGGGTGGACTGAAGCGTTCTGGGTTAACAGCCGCTAAGGTCTTCATCACTACAGTACATTTCGTAGAAAAGGTCAATAATGCGCTCAACCTCAGGGTCATCAAGTGAATAGAAAATCGATTGGGCTTCGCGGCGATTTTTAACAATACCCTGCAAACGCATTCTGGAAAGGTGCTGAGATAAGGGTGATTGGGCTATACCAACTGATTTAGCTAGTTCGCCTACCGACATTTCGCCCTCTTTTAGCTGGCAAAGAACCATTAAACGGTCTGGATGGCTAAGAATTTTCATCATCGCACAGGCCTTGTCAGCCGCCTGCTTCATTTCCTCAACACTTTGCTCTGTTATCTGCATTTTCTATTTACCATGTTATTCAAATGGTTACCCGCGTAAATCGCGGGTAACAAGTTAATAATTACTTCGCAGGCTCGTATATGATGTATATTTAATATAACATATACGCACTGAACAGCTAGGCTATATTAACTACAAACGACAAGCAAGAACAGGATTAGCTTATTTTATGCGCCAAAAGAAAGTAGAAGAACTAGACAAATTAGTAAGCTCAATTGCCACGGCCGGGGATAAGTTGCCGACGGTGGAGCGGCGACAATTTCTTAGTCAGGGCTTGAGTATGCTTGGTGGAGCTGCGGCAATGGTTGCTGGTGGCACTGCTTTGGCAGCAACTACTAGTAAATACGCCCCACCTAATGTTCCGCCCTGGACTAAAACTCTGGGTCAGGGGGTAATTGCCGATCCCTATGGCGTGCCATCTCCATTCGAAAGTAATGTGGTTCGCAGAAATGTGCCCTGGCTAACGGCTGATCGTATTGCGTCAATCAGCTTTACCCCGTTGGCAGATTTAAAAGGCATTATTACCCCAAGCGGGTTGGTATTTGAGCGTTATCACGCTGGCCGCCCGGAAATAGATCCGGATGAACACCACTTGATGATTCATGGAATGGTTGATAGACCGATTATCCTGACTATGGATGATCTGATGAAGTTTCCTTCAACCAGTATGATCCGTTTTCTTGAGTGCCCGGCAAATGGCGGCATGGAATGGCGGGGCGCACAGATGACCAAGCTCCAGTTTACCCACGGTATGCTCTCTTGTTGTGAGTGGACCGGGGTTTTACTGTCTACAATTTTGGCAGAAGTAGGAGTTAACAAAGGCGCCAGCTGGATTCTTGCTGAGGGTGCTGATGGGGCGCTTATGAGCCGTTCCATTCCGATGGAAAAAGCGTTGGATGATGCCCTCATTGTATATGCACAAAATGGCGAGGCTTTACGCCGCGAGCAAGGTTATCCAATTAGATTGATCAACCCCGGCTGGGAAGGTAATACTTGTATTAAGTGGCTGCGGCGTCTGGAAATTGGCGATTCACCCTATTACCAGCGTGAAGAGACCTCTAAATATACGGATCTTATGCCTGATGGTACGGCGCGTGAATTCACTTTTGTACAAGAATCTAACTCGGTAGTTACTACTCCCAGCCCTGAAAACCCACTCAAGGGCAAAGGCAAGTATTGGCTGGAAGGCCTGGCCTGGTCTGGCAGGGGTAAAATCAAAGCGGTTGATGTTTCCCTCGATGGTGGTATCAACTGGCGGCCAGCACGACTGACCGGGATGATTGAACCACGCGCTCTGACCCGTTTTGGTATGGAATGGGACTGGGATGGTTCTCCAGCGTTGATTCAAAGTCGTTCAATTGACGAAACCGGCTATGTGCAGCCAACTTATACCCAGTTACGGGCAGTTCGCGGCAGTAGTTCGATTTATCATAAAAATGCCATCCATACCTGGCGCTTACATGCGGATGGGAGTGTGACAAATGTTCAGATTTCCTAACCTTGCGTGGCCCAAAAGAATTCTTATGGCGCTGGCTTTGGCAGTTTTATTGGCGAGCAGTGGTCTAATCGCCAAGCCCAAACCCGCTGGGCATTATGGTTATGGCAAGGCCGCAACTGCGGCTGAAATAGCTGGCTGGGATATTGATATTCGCCCGGATGGGCGCGGTCTGCCGGATGCTTCCGGCTCGGTTGAAGATGGCGAAATGCTATATGAGGATCAGTGCGCTGCTTGCCACGGGTCATTTGGAGAAGGCGTTGGCCGTTATCCGGTACTGGCTGGTGGTGAGGGTACATTGACCGAGGCGCGGCCGGAAAAAACCGTTGGTAGCTTTTGGGCACATACATCTACGCTATTTGACTATATCCGCCGGGCGATGCCGTTTACCCAACCGAGCTCGCTGTCTGCCGAAGATACTTACGCAATTACGGCTTATGTTTTGTACTTGAATGATTTAGTGGAAGATGATTTTGTTCTTTCTAAGGAGACTTTTGCAGAAGTCGCCAAATTACCTAACCATGGTAATTTTACCCCCGACCCGCGCCCGGATGTTGATGCCAAAAGATGTATGAAAAATTGTAAAGATCCTGCCAGTGTAAGGATTACCTCAGAGCCAACAATTTTGGCTGAAGAAGTTGCCGAGGATACGCCGGTTAAGGCTGCGAGCCCTCAAGAGCAGGGTGCCGAGGTGTATAACGGCGCGTGTGCCGTTTGCCATAATCAGGGGGTTGCTGGTGCACCTAAATTGGGAGACAAGGCAGATTGGGAAAAACGCCTGTCGGCAGGTGAGGAAACCTTAATTAAACATGCCATCGAAGGCTTCCAGGGGCAGAGCGGATTTATGCCGGCCAAAGGCGGGCGTATGGATTTATCTGATACTGCGGTCGCAGAAGCGGTAAAATTCATGCTCGCAGAATCTATTAACTGAGTCTGCGGACAACCATTAATTACAAAGGAGTGATATATGAAAATTCGTTTAGCCATATCCATAGCGGCAATAACACTGGCTGCACCCATGTTGGCAG
This sequence comes from Gammaproteobacteria bacterium, assembly GCA_024275935.1. Classification (GTDB taxonomy): domain Bacteria; phylum Pseudomonadota; class Gammaproteobacteria; order Xanthomonadales; family SZUA-36; genus SZUA-51. Next base: position 24,828 of record JAJRYF010000025.1, read on the forward strand.
TTGCAGATGAAGGCGCTGATACTTATAACGTAGCTTGTGTCGCTTGCCACGGTTCTGGTATTGCCGGTGCGCCAAAACTTGAAGCAGAGGCTTGGAAAGGCCGGCTGGAAAAAGGTGAAGAGACCTTAATAAAGCACGCCATTGAAGGCTTCCAGGGAGAGACTGGGTTTATGCCAGCTAAAGGCGGTCGGGTGGATATGTCCGATGCAGCTATTACCGCGGCAGTAAAGTACATGATTGCTGAGGTGAGCAAGTAAGCATGTCAAATTTCAGAGCTCTACAACTAACCCTGCTGCTTGGCTTGCTGTTTGCAGGCGGGCAAGTTCTTGCGCAAGCGGCTGGCGCTACAGACTCTGAGCTTGCCGAGCGAATTGCTGCTGGGCAAAAAGTGCTTGAAGATCGCAAGAAGGGCAATTGCCTTTCTTGCCATCTAATTATTGGCGCAGAGTTACCGGGTAATACTGGCCCGCCGTTGATTGGTATGCAAGCCCGCTGGCCTGACCGCGAGGCACTAAAAGCACAAATCAGCAACCCGGTTCTACGCAACCCCAATACCATCATGCCGCCTTATGGGCTGCACAGAATTTTAACTGATGCCGAAATTGAGCTATTGGTTGATTATATTTATTCACTTTAAGACTATTGTTTAAAACTACGAGGTATTCCATGGAAATTTTACCCGCCCGTCGAGGCTTTCTAAAAAACCTGATGGCTGTCGGCGCAATGCTGGTGCTACCAGCGTCTTTATTGGCTGCGTTGGTGCGCCCGCAAGCGGCATTTAAGGCTGATTCTGCTACTGGTTCAGTTCAGAGCTTATTTGGTCAAGATGCAGTAGAGGCCGCTGACAAGATCAGGCTGAAGGTTCCAGATATAGCCGAGAATGGCGCTGTGGTACCAGTCACAGTAGGCACTGACTTGGAAGGAGTTGAATCAATCACGATTATTATTGATAACAATCCAACCCCGTTATCCGCAAACTTCAATCTTACTGATGCAGTTTCTGCTGAGGTTTCAACTCGGGTAAAAATGGGTAAAAGCTCTCCGGTGCGCGCAGTTGTGAAGGCGCAGGGAAAAGTGTACTACACCACTAAAGAAGTCAAAGTCACCATCGGCGGCTGCGGCGGATAATTTAGGAGAATCAGATTATGGCAAGCAAAAGTGTAAAAATTCGCGGCAAAGTAAAAGACGGCGTCGCTAAAGTAAAGGTGCTGATTTCTCATCCAATGGAAACCGGAACCAGGCGGGATGCTGACACGGGTGATTTAATTCCCGCAAAGTATATCCAGGAAGTAGTCTATAGCCATAATGGCAAAGCGGTGATGACGGCATATTGGGGAACTTCGGTTTCCAAAAATCCCTATAGTGCATTTACGCTTAAATCTGCTACCGTTGGTGATATGGTTGGCGTAAGCTGGTCAGATAATACCGGTGCTAGTGGCGAGAATGAGATTCCGCTGAAATAAGCTAATTAAGCTCTGCATGTCAGAGCAACAAGAGTTGCGTTAGAGGTTCTAATAAGTATGAATTGGAAAAAATTACCGGCCTTATTTCTGGCATTGATGCTTTCGGGACAGGCGCAGTCTGACCCGGAAACTGATTATTTGGCGTTGCAGAAGCTGTACCAGCAAAAATTTCCTGATATAGAGCTGGCAGAGTTCAAAGACGGGGTCTACGCAATCGATGCCAAAATGCGTGAGCAATGGTTGGAGATGGAAGATTTCCCGGCTTATGAAATTGCTATTGATGAAGGCGAGGAATTGTATAACACGCCCTTTGCTAACGGTAAGTCTTATGCCACTTGCTTTGGTGATGACCCTGGAGTAAAAAGCGGCTACCCGAGGTTTGATGAAGACCTGGGTAAAGTAGTGACTCTGGAGGTGGCAATAAATCAGTGTCGTTTAGACAACGGTGAGCAGGCTCTGCCATGGTTAATTGGCGACCTGGCCAGAATTAGTTCATATATGGCTTTTGCCTCTCGAGGCAAGCATTTTGATATCAAGATAGAAACTCCTGCAGCCCGGGCTGCCTATAATGTCGGCAAACAGTTCTATTATTCTCGCCGGGGGCAGTTAAATTTCAATTGTAGCGGCTGCCATCAATTAAATGTTGGCCAAATGTTGCGGGCCGAGCGGACTAGCCCAACCGTTGGGCAAGCCACCCATTGGCCAGTGTATAGAGGCAAATGGGAAGATGTAGGTACCATCCATAAACGCTTCCAGGAGTGTAACTCACAAGTCAGGTCGTTACCGCTTGAGCCGCAAAGTGATGTTTATAGAAGTTTGGAGTATTTTCTTACCTTTATGAGTAACGGAATGGAACTTAACGGCCCGGGGAGCAGACGATGAAATATTTGCTTATTATTTGTCTGATTGTTTTTGGGCAGTTGGCTATAGCTGCTGAAAACACAGCGGCAGAAGCTACAGACTTTGCAGTTTTAATCGCGCAGGCTGAGGAAAAATTCGCCGAATCAAAAACTGTTGGCCATGCCTGGACAGTAACCGCAGACCGCTTAGGCGATGCCCGGAAGGCTAGTGCTGCCGGGGATATGAAGTTAGCTAAGGCGAATGCCAAAGAAGCCATCAAACTGGCTGAGTTATCAATCCAGCAGGCGCAGGTAGAAACTAAATTATGGCAGCAACGAGTACCAAAGTAACCAATTATGGAGCGTAGAGAATTTGTAAACCTGCTTGGTAAAGCCTGGGTTGCAGGAATGTTGCCCTTAGGCCAGAGTATGGCAATGGCGGCAGGTAAATTGCAACCGCCAATGTATGGGAATACCCGGATTCTACACTTCACTGACTGCCATGCGCAGTTATTACCCATACATTTCCGTGAACCAAATGTAAATATTGGCGTGGGCGCTGCTAATGGCCGACTACCGCATCTGGTGGGGCGCAATTTGTTAAAGAAACTCCCGCAGATAAGTTCACTGCAAGATATACATGCCTATACTTATCTGGATTTCACCGCTGCTGCTGAGAAATTCGGCAAAGTTGGCGGCTTCGCGCATCTAAAAACTTTAATCGACCAGTGTCGTGCTGAAGCTGGCGATGGGCGCTCTATTCTCCTCGATGGTGGCGATACCTGGCAAGGCTCAGGTACAGCACTTTGGACGCGTGGCAAGGATATGGTGGAAGCCTGCAATATGCTGGGTGTAGATGTAATGACCGGGCACTGGGAGTTCACTTATCAGGATTCTGAGATTCTGGAAAATGCCCGCCTGTTCAAAGGTGATTTTGTAGCCCAGAATATAAAAGCCACAGAAGATGCCCTGTTTGAAGGGATTGAGGTTCATGATGAAGATAGCGGGCATGTATTCAAGCCCTATGTAATTAAAGAAATGCAGGGCAAGCGGGTGGCGGTTATTGGGCAGGCCTTCCCCTATACCCCGGTGGCTAATCCTCGTAGGTTTATCCCCGATTGGACTTTTGGGATTCAGGAAGAAGATTTACAAGAGCTGGTGACCACTATTCGCGCCAATGAAAAGCCTGATGCAGTGCTGTTGTTATCGCATAACGGCATGGATGTAGATCTGAAATTGGCATCTAGAGTCTCTGGTATTGATGCCATTTTAGGCGGCCATACCCATGATGGTGTGCCAGTACCGGTAGTAGTTGAAAACCCCGGTGGCAAGACTCTGGTAACTAATGCTGGCTCTAACGGCAAGTATTTGGCGGTGCTGGATTTAAAGCTGGTTAATGGCAAAGTGGATGGCTTTAATTACACGCTAATTCCAGTGTTTTCCAAGTTGATTCCGGCAGATGCCGAAATGGCTGCATATATCAGCAAGGTACGCCAACCATATTTGGGCAAGCTTAATGAAGAGCTGGCTACTGCCGAAAGCTTGATGTATCGCCGGGGTAATTTTAATGGCACTTTTGATCAGGTGATTACCGACTCTTTAACTACAGTGCTGGATGCCCAGTTTGCATTCTCGCCCGGTTTCCGTTGGGGTACCAGCGTGCTGCCAGGTGAAACCATCACCATGGATAGAGTGCTCGATCAGACCTGTATGACTTACCCTGAAACCTATGTAAGAGAGATGTCGGGTGAGCAAATCAAATTAATTCTTGAAGATGTCTGTGATAATCTGTTTAACCCCGACCCTTACCGGCAACAAGGTGGCGACATGGTACGGGTTGGTGGAATGACCTACGCAGTAGAGCCAAATGGTGAATCTCAAAATCGGATTTCTGAAATTCGAGATTTGCAAGGTCAGCTGATTGATGCCAATAAAGACTACAAAGTTGCAGGCTGGGCCACTGTTGGCAGTAAATCTCCAGGTGCGCCAGTATGGGATGTGGTTGCCAGTTACTTGCGCGACCGTAAAACTATAAAAATTGATAAATTGATTGAACCAAAACTAAAAGGGGTTGCAGGCAATCTCGGTATCGCTGATTATATGGGTGAAGTAACTTAGTCCCAAGGAAAAAAAGATGAAGCTGAATAATTTTAATGTATGGCTGATAGCAGTTCTGGTTCTGGCAAGCAGTGTTAACTTGCAAGCCGAAGAGGTACTCAACGAGGATAAGCCTTTTGCCAAAGCGCATATCATCTTGCAGCTAAGCGATGCGGATCCGGAAAAGCAGGCAACGGTTTTGGATATTGCCAATAACCTAACCAAACACTATGGCGGCCCGGATATGGCCGATATTGAAATAATTACCTTTGGCTCAGGCATTGATTTATTACTTAAGGGCAACCCCAACGAGAAGCGCATTTCAAGCTTGGTAGATAACGGTATTAAGTTCTATATTTGTATGAATACAGTATTAACTCGGGAACGCCGTACCGGTAAGCGCCCTGAATTAAGCCAGCATGCTATTGGCGTGCAAACCGGGGTGGCCTTTATGGTGGATGAAATTCATCGTGGCTATACGCTGGTTAGACCTTAACTATGCGACCAATTATTAAAACCACATTTCTAATAACATTACTGTTGATGGTTTCCAGCTCCGTCTTTGCGTCTGGAAATTCAAATAAATGGCGTATTGAGGTAAGTGAAGGCGCCAAGTCAAATGGTCTGATTTTATTTAGGCTAACCCCAAAAGACAGTGAGTCTATTAATGTGACGGTGCATATAAATGACGGCCTGCGGGAAAATAGGGTTGCCAAAGAGATTAAAAATGCGTTTAAAAGCCAATTGCCCAAAGGTAGTTACCATGTTGAGCGTGATGATGGTGAAGATGTGTTGGTCAAAAAGCGCGGCAAAACCAGTAATTTTAAGTTGGAGTTAATATCCAGCAATGTAAAAGCTGTGCGTATCAACATCGATAAAGAATAATTTAGACTCCCGGTGCGCGCTTGACGCACCGGGAGGTTAATACAAACGGAAACTAGTTTAACTTCCCAAAAACAGCCCAAGTAAAACCCCTGCCACTAGGGTTCTTGAGTGCCAAGATGGGCAGTGGCGATTATGGCGATGTCCTCTGGCTATATACCCATAGTTGGGAAAGTAATACCCACCACGGTTGGAATAGTACTGTTGCCCGTGATGCTGATTCCGGTTGAAGCGCTGGTTATTGTAGTAACCATAGTGCCCATCTACCCTGAAGCCATAATTATTGTGAGGCCGGCTACGGTTGTAGTAGCTATCGCTGTATGAGTGCGGCTGGCTACGATTGGAGTAGCTATAGCGGTATGAGTGCGGGCGACTTTGCCGGGCGTGCTTTCTTGCCTTCTTATAGGCTTTCCGGGACTGCTTGTAATACTTATTGCTATGAGGTTGTTTGAAATTGTGCTCACGGTGGTTATCACTGGCAGTTGCCGGGATGCTCCAGCCGATAAAAGCAAACAAAGTGGTCAATATAATCATGTACTGTCGCATAGATTTCTCCTGTCGCTGTGCTAATTTAAAATAGGCTTATATCAAAGCCTGTTAGCACCTTAGCACCTGGCAGGTGAATCAAATCTGAATGTTAGCTGTACCAGAGCTGAACCATGCCTTTCTAGCAGCTATAAAAAAACCGGCCAGCGGCCGGTTTTTTATCTGCTAGTAACTTCACAATCTACGAAGGCATTTCACCATAACGATCCTTGAGCAGTTTAAAGCTCAGGAAAATCATAATCAGGCTAAAAGGTATAGCCACCCAGATACCATTCTCAACATTAAAGACCGTTGCCAGGGTTATTTCATTGCTGGCATTGGCGGTAATATTGAATGTTTTGTTCATCAAAGGAAAAACTACCGCGTAGATAGCCGCACCAAGCAAGCCTCCTAGAATTACAAATACAGCATCAGTTTTACCTTCTGAGGCACCAACTATGCAGGTACCAGGGCAGTATCCAGCCAGAGCAAAGCCAACCCCGAAGATTAGCCCAGCTACAATTATACCGCTGGTATAAGTGGGCTTAATATCCATATTTGCAATGCCAAAGAAATCCAGCAGATAGATGCCAATGGTACCCACAGCGATAGCGGTAAGGATTAATTTGATTACAGTTAAATCCTTGAGCAATAAAGAGCCTAGAATTTTCTTATAGTTGGACGCACCACCAAGTTGCAAAATAGCTCCAAAGCCAGCGCCGATTAAAAGACCGAGTAACATCTTATCCATTATTATTTACTCCTTTGCTGCGATAGAGCATTTTTGCGGTAAAAATACCTGAGGCGAAAATAGCTACGCCAAAAATGAGAGAGCTGATGGCTAGCTGTGAGATCCCGGAGATCATATGCCCGGAGGTACAGCCTCCTGCAAGCCTGGCACCAAAGAGCAGGAACACCCCGCCAAGAAATGCATAAAACCAACGCTTGCCTTTCGAATTGCCAAATTTTGAGGCCCACATAGAAGGGATTTCTGATTCATCCTTTGGGTGGAACCGGCGAGTAGCAAACGCAGCGATGCCGCCACCTAAAAACATCCCGAAAACCAGCATCCAGCCACTACCAATCTGCCAATCGTTCTTACCAACCTTGGCGGCCAGGTATTCATTTTGTTCGGCTTTTTCCGGGGCAATTTTATGCGCGATAACCCCGTCGGTGACCACATACTGGCTCGAAACACCAAGCGGTTTATACGCATAAGTAGCAAAAGTAAGGAGTAAGCCGAGCAAAATTCCGGCCGTCTTCCATGAAATTACGGGTTCTTGAGACATTTTAATTAACCTCCGATAGGGTATCTAAGTATATTATCATATTGTTATATACAGTAGCATTAACCACTTTGTGACAAAATGCAAGCATTGATTGTGTAATAGCTATTTATTGGCATGGAGATTGGAGATGAACTCAATAATATTGATATTAGCCCTGGTGCTGAGTGGTAGTGTCTTCGGTGGTGGGATTAGCTTGCAAGTACTAGGTTCAGGTGGGCCGATTGCAGATGATGAGCGGGCATCTTCAGCTTATATCATCCGCATTGATGGGCGCGGCGAAGTTCTTGTCGATGTGGGTGGTGGCATTTTTCAACGCTTTGGGGCTGCCGGGTTAAAAATGGAAGACTTGACACTTGTAGGCATCAGCCACTTCCACACCGATCACTCTGCAGATTTCCCAGCGCTAATGAAGAGTGCATATTTCAGCGATAGGAAAGCCCCCCTGTATTTGGCTGGCCCAGCCGCAGGCGGTCAATTTCCAGGTCTGCATAATTGGCTCGATGCTTTATTTTCCCAGGGGAAGGGGGCCTATGGGTATTTGTCCGGGTATCTAGCTGCCGCGGCCGAGCCCTTTGCCCTGATTTCGATTGAAGTACCTTTGAATACAGGGCAACCATTCCCGGTAGGTGATTTTGCGAACTACAAAGTAACCGCGCTGGCGGTACCTCACGGGCCAGTGCCATCGTTGGCTTACAAAATTCAGATCGGTGAAAAGATAATTGTGATCTCCGGCGACCAAAACCTAAGCGACCCAGATTTTATCGAATTTATAAAGAACGCAGACCTTTGGGTAATGCCTATGCCAATACCAGAAGACGCCGGCCAAATTGCCAGAAACTTACATGCACAACCTTCAAAAATTGGCGAGATAGCTGCTGTGGCTGAGGTAAAGCACTTGCTTCTAAGCCATTTCATGGCGCGTAGTCTTAATCAGCTTGAGGCCAGCGTGGTGTTGGTAAAGCAGGCATATAAAGGCCGGGTAACTCTGGCAGAAGACTTTATTTTGTTGGATATGTAAGGCAATAAATATCTTCCATAGGGCCGGAGAGTGACAGTTTTATAGCAACCTATCGAGAGGGGAGCGCGCACCCAACGCGCCACGATTCACCACATGGGTATAAATCATCGTAGTAGATACATCTTTATGCCCCAACAGCTGCTGAATAGTGCGGATATCCATACCTGATTCGAGCAAATGGGTTGCGAAGCAGTGGCGTAAGGTGTGACAACTGACGCGCTTCCTAATTCCAGATACATTAACCGCCTGCTTCATGGCTTTTTGCATCGTAGTTTCATGCAAGTGATGACGCTGTTTCTGTGACGAACCTCGGGGGTTAAGCGACAATGCATTTGAGGGGAAAAGATATTGCCATTTCAGTTCATGCCGAGCATTAGGGTATTTGCGTGCTAAGGCTTGCGGCATATATACCCCACCAAAGCCCATTGCAAGGTCTTGCTGGTGCTGTAATTTCACCTTATTTATTTGCGCACTAATATCAACGAGCAGGCTTTCGGGCAAAACCGTCACCCTGTCCTTACCCCCTTTGCCAGAGTAAACCGTCAGGGTTAAACGGCAAAAATCAACCATCATCACTCGCAATCTCAGGCACTCTATTAAGCGCAAACCACTACCATACAACAGTCGCCCAATTAGACTGTACTGACCATGCAAGGATGCCAAAACTAATTTAAGCTCATTTTGAGAAAGCACAACTGGGACACGCTGTTGTTTTTTTGCGCGTATAACATTATCCAGCCAAGGCAAGTCCACCTTTAGCACCCGGCGATATAAAAACAATAAAGCCTGCGCTGCCTGGTTTTGAGTGGATGGCGCAACTTTACGCTTAACTGCCAACCAGGTTAAAAACTCCTCAAGCTCCTTTTTACCCATCTCAAGCGGGTGCTTCATATTATGAAAGAATATAAATCGCTTAATCCACTGCACATAAGCTTTCTCGGTTTTCATAGCATAATGATGCACCCGCAAAGTATTTCTGACTTCATTTAATAGTTTTGGCATATCTCGCCCCAATTCTGTCTATGTAGCTTAATTTGCCCCCCTTATAATTAACATCAAATACTTACCCTCATTTAAGTAGGAATAGACCGCATTAGCCTATGGATATTTCTTCCTAATTAGTAAACTACAAAATTCGAAGTTGAGTTTTAGATTGCAAATCAATGGGTTTAATAGCACAATGTGATTTGTGAATATTTTTATACAGAAATACGGCCTGATATTTCGGTTTGGCTGTATAAATCAAAGTTA
>JAJRYF010000026.1 GCA_024275935.1 Gammaproteobacteria bacterium
AAAATTCCCTTTGCTACCGAGCGCTATTTAGGCGAAAATACCTATTGTTTTAGGCTTTACCTGCAGGTTTTACTTACATTCTCAGGTTTAGCCCTCCCTGGACTCCTCAGGCGGCAGTTTTTGCCTACTGAAACTAGAGGTAACACTATGAATTTACACGAATATCAATCAAAAGAGTTATTTGAACGCTATGCCATATCAGTGCCGGCTGGTGAGATTGCCCGTACTGCTGATGAGGCGGTGGCGGCGGCGCAGCAGGTTGGTGGTGGCCAATGGGTGGTAAAAGCGCAGGTACATGCAGGTGGTCGGGGTAAGGCTGGTGGGGTAAAACTGGCTAATTCACTGGATGAGGTTCGGGCTTTGTCTGAGAAAATGCTGGGAATGACCATAACCACTTATCAAACTGGTGGCCGGGCGCTGCCGGTTAATGAGGTTTTGATTGCTGAGGCAACTGATATTGCTGAAGAACTGTATCTTTCGGTGTTGGTAGATCGCGCCAATCGCTGTGTTACTTTTATGGGTTCTGCCGCTGGCGGGATGGATATCGAGCAGGTAGCAGATACCGAGCCGGAGAAAATCATAACGGTGCAGGTTGATAATACTGTTGGCTTGATGCCTTATCAGTGCCGGCAAATGGGTTTTGGCATGGGCTTGAATGCCTTGCAGGTACGGCAGATGACCAAAATTATGACGGGTCTGTATAAACTGTTTATGGATTGTGACTGTAGCCTGGTGGAAGTAAATCCGCTGATTATTGATGGCAATGGTGATTTGATGGCTCTGGATGCGAAGATCAATGTGGATGATAACGCTATGTTCCGTCACCCTGACCTGGAAGCCATGCGGGATGATTCCCAGGAAGACCCGGCTGAAGTTGAGGCGATGAAATACGACCTTAATTATGTCACCCTCGATGGCAATATCGCTTGTATGGTAAATGGCGCTGGTTTGGCTATGGCTACTATGGATGTGATTAAACTTAGCGGCGGTGAGCCTGCAAACTTCCTGGATGTTGGAGGTACGGCAGATGCTGAACGAGTGGCCAATGCCTTCAAACTGATTTTATCTGGTGATAGTGTAGATACAATTTTGGTGAATATTTTCGGTGGAATTGTTCGTTGTGACCTGATAGCTGAAGGCATACTGCAGGCGATTAAAGAGGTCGGCGTAGATGTGCCAATTGTGGTGCGTCTGGAAGGTAATAACGCCAAGAAGGGTTTAAAACTATTGGCAGATAGTGGGCAGGCGGTAATTACCGCATCAGATTTGAACGACGCGGCGGCGAAAGCTATCGCGGCGGCGGCATAGGACTACAGTAATGAGTGTATTAATTAATAAAGACACCAAGGTTATTTGTCAGGGTTTTACCGGCAAGCAGGGCACTTTTCATTCCCAACAGGCGATAGACTACGGCACCCAAATGGTTGCTGGCGTAACCCCTGGCAAGGGCGGCAGCACGCACCTGGATTTACCGGTATTTGATACGGTTAAAGATGCAGTTAGTGAAACCGGCGCTGAGGCAACCGTAATTTATGTGCCTCCACCGTTTGCGGCTGATGCAATTTTGGAAGCGGCCGATGCTGGGATTCGGGTTATTGTGGCAATTACCGAGGGGATTCCGGTACTTGATATGATCCGCGCTAAAGCGGTGATTGCTGAAATGGAAGATACCTGGCTGATTGGTCCAAATTGCCCGGGTATTATCACTCCAGGTGAATGTAAGATTGGAATTATGCCTGGTGATATTCATATGCCGGGACGGATTGGGGTGGTATCGCGTTCGGGTACTTTGACTTACGAAGCGGTTTATCAGACTACTGTGGTGGGGCTTGGGCAAACTACCTGTATTGGTATTGGTGGTGACCCCATTAATGGCATGAACTTTATAGATTGCTTGCGTTTATTCCAGGATGACCCTGAAACTGACGGCATTATTATGGTTGGTGAGATTGGTGGTGATGCTGAGGAAGAAGCAGCTGAGTTTATCGCCGATTATGTTACCAAGCCAGTAACTGCTTATGTAGCCGGAGTTACGGCTCCTCCAGGCAAGCGTATGGGCCATGCCGGGGCTATTATCGCCGGCGGTAAGGGTACTGCGGATGCCAAGTATGCCGCTTTGGAAGAAGCTGGAGTTTCGACCGTGCGTTCACCTGCTGATTTAGGCCAGGCGATATTGGCTAGGTTGTCTTGATAAAACGGTAAGTACCAACCTGAAACTCTCGGCGCTGTAATGGTGGGACTGAAGTCCCGCTTCCAAAAAACTAAGGTTCTAATTCCCACGCTCATTCGTGGGCAATATGGAAGCGGGACTTCAGTCCCGCCGCTCTAAGTGGTGGTATATCTGCAATCACGACCGAAAGTATGCTCCGTAATGTCCACTCTAAGAACTGAACAAATAAATTTGAAACCATAATCCAAATATGTGGGTCATACTAATATGGGTTCGATAATTTATCGTTATTACGCCTATACTTCTAATTAGAGCTTTAATACATATAAGAGTAAAAAAACATGATTCACGAGAACATTTTAACCACTATTGGAAACACCCCGGTTGTCCGAATCAATCGCCTGGCTCCTGTGCATGTGGATATGTTCGTCAAAGTGGAGGCATTCAATCCAATGGCCTCGGTAAAAGACCGACTGGCTTTGGCGATTATTGTAGATGCCGAATCCCGTGGGTTACTTCGGCCCGGACAAGCTGTAATTGAGGCTACATCTGGTAATACCGGAATTGCGCTGGCGATGGTGTGCGCTGCTAAGGGCTATAAATTTGTTGCAGTAATGGCAGAGTCATTTTCGGTAGAGCGGCGCAAACTAATGCGAATACTAGGAGCCAAGCTGGTATTAACCCCGGCGGCTGAGCGCGGCTCCGGCATGGTGCGGGTGGCGAAGGAACTAGCAGAGAAGAATGGCTGGTTTTTAGCTCGGCAGTTTGAAAATGAGGCAAATCCTGCCTATCACCGTAATACTACCGGCCCGGAAATTTTGCGGGCATTTGCCAATCAGCGACTGGATTACTTTGTTTCTGGCTGGGGTACTGGCGGGACTATAACTGGAGTAGGTGAGGTGCTAAAAGTTGCCCGGCCTGAACTCAAGGTAATTGCCTGTGAGCCGGCATTAGCCCCGTTACTTGCAGGTGGCGAGTGGCAGCCACATAAAATTCAGGGCTGGACTCCGGACTTTGTACCAGCGGTGCTAAATAAAGGTGTTTGTGATCAAATTGTAGAAGTAGATGATGATCTGGCTATTGCCACAGCCCGTGAGTTAGCTTGCGAAGAAGGAATATTTTGTGGAATATCTGCAGGTGCAACTATGGCCGCAGCCCTTAAAGTCGCAGAAACTGCCGCCAGTGGGTCAAGTATTCTGGCAATGCTGCCAGATACCGGCGAACGATACCTGAGCACGCCTTTGTTTGAGGGCATAGAAGAAGGTTCTGATGAGGGTATTGCGACTGCTGGTTAAATTACCATAAGTTGGTGCCAGCTCGAGCCTCCCGGTGGGTACAAATCCGGAGCCCTACGGGTTATTTGGGGTAGTAGTAAGCAAGCCTTTAGGCAGTTGCCTAATCAAGCCAGCAAAGTCTCGGAAGAACTCCTCCATAGCACTGCTCTTACGCCAGCATAAGGCCAAGGTACGCTTGGGTTCTGGCGGCTGGAATGGGCGTAAAACCAGGCTTTTGGTGGCAGCTATTGGTGGTTTAACCGCTAGCACTGGCAACAGGGTGATGCCAACATCAGCGGCTACCATCATCCGTAGGGTTTCCAGGCTGGTAGCTTGAAACTCCAGCTTTTCCATAGCCCCGGCCAGTGCGCAAACTTCCAGCGCATGCTCGCGCAGGCAGTGCCCTTCCTCTAGTAACAGTAGCTCTGTGCCCTGAAGATCCATAAGCGATAAGTAGTGGCTATCTGCCAATGGGTGGTTTGCTGGTAGAGCCGCGACAAAGGGTTCATCAAATAGAACCTCATAGCTTAGTTGCTCATTCTCAATTGGTAGCGCCAAAATGCCGGCATCCAGGTTGCCGCGTTTAAGTTGTTTGAGCACAGTATCGGTTTTTTCTTCGAATAGTTGTAACTGTAATTTAGGATATGATTCCCGAATCAAAGGAACGATATGTGGCAATAAGTAAGGTGCCAGAGTGGGGAAAATACCTAAGCGAATTGTGCCAGTACTTGGGTCTGTTGCGCGTCTGGCAATGGATTTTAATTGCTCAATATCCTGAATCACAATACGGGCGCGCTCGGCTATGTCTTCACCTACCTCAGTTAGCAATATTTTTCGTGGGCTGCGCTCAATCAGTTGTACGCCCAGCTCTTCTTCCAGTTTGCGAATCTGGATACTTAGCGTGGGCTGGGATACATGGCAAGCTTCAGCAGCACGACTGAAATTACGCAAGTCTGCCAGAGCGACGAAGTATTGTAGAGGGCGAATATTCATTTGTAGAGCATAGCAGAATAAAGAAA
>JAJRYF010000027.1 GCA_024275935.1 Gammaproteobacteria bacterium
AGCAGCTAGTAACGGTAGCACTGGCTTTACCGCCGCTGATGTTAGCTATACCCCAAACGCTGATTACTGCGGAGCCGATAGTTTTAGCTACACTATTAACGGTGGTGGTAGTGCCACGGTAACTATTGATGTGACCTGTGTTGATGACCTGCCGGTAGCAAGCCCAGATAGTTATATTGCAATTTCGGGTGTTATGTTGGTAGTGCCTGTCGGTAGCGGTGTTTTGATCAATGATTCAGATGTTGAGAATGATCCCTTTACAGCCGAACTTGGGATTACTGACACAAGCGATGGAGTTCTGGTGCTAAACGCAGATGGGTCATTTACATATATGCCAGATATTGGTTTTGTTGGCACCGACAGTTTCTCTTATTACGCAAGTAGTGTCGGCGGTGATTCGAACGAAGTAACTGTAACTATTGTAGTTCAGGATGACGGTATATTTGCCGACAGTTTCGAGTAAATAAGCGCACAAGAGCATTACTACTACAAGAAGGCGTGTCTTGATAGGCACGCCTTTTCTTTTATCTGAACGCAACAGCAAGTATTATACCCTCACTCTTACAGAGGTAATTTTATAGTGTTTGACGACCAAGCTGAAGTAAAGCCGCGTAATTGGCGAGAAATCATCCGTAGCCGGAAGATGATAACTTGTCTGTTTCTTGGTTTTGCTTCGGGTTTGCCGCTTTATGTTTTGATTCAGCTAGTTCCGGCATGGTTGCGGAGCAGTGATATAGACTTAAAAACCATTGGCCTGTTCTCGTTAATATCACTGCCATATACTTGGAAGTTTATCTGGTCACCATTGATGGATCGCTTCAGCTTTCCTTGGCTGGGGAGACGCCGGGGCTGGGCTCTGTTTACTCAAATTGGCCTGCTGATTTCGATTGGCGCATTGGGTATGTTTAATCCGCTTGATTCGATGGAGGTTATTGTAGGCCTAGTATTTATGGTGGCCTTATTTTCAGCCTCCCAGGATATTGTGATTGATGCCTACCGGCGTGAGTTGCTGGCGGATGACGAACTGGGTGCGGGAACCTCAATTTTCATAAATGCTTACCGTTTGGCCTCGTTAGTGCCTGGCTCATTAGCTCTTATTTTATCGGATATAGTGCCGTGGACTGTGGTTTACTGGGTTACCGCTGGCTTTATGCTAGTTGGTATTGTGACCACTTTGGTAATCCGGGAGGTTGGTTCAGATACCTTGGCACCACATAGCCTGCGCGAGGCTGTGGTAGAGCCATTCAAAGAGTTTTTTGGCAGGCGTGGCTGGAAAAATGCATTCTGGATGTTGGGCTTTATGTTGCTATATAAACTTGGTGATAATATGGCTACGGCACTGGCTACACCATTTTATATGGATATGGGTTTCACCCTCACTGAGATTGGCACTATTGCCAAAGTAGCCACCCTTTGGTCAACCATTGCCGGTTCGATCATCGGTGGCATTATCATGCTTAAAATCAGTATAAATCGGGCCCTTTGGATATTTGGGGTGGTTCAACTAGTATCTATACTCGGCTTTGTTTGGCTTTCAGTAGTTGGCCATGACCCGACGGTTTTATTTTTGGTGGTGAGCTTTGAATACTTAGGTGTAGGCATGGGCACTGTAGCCTTAACGGCATATCTTGCACGGGAAACATCAATCGCCTTTACGGCAACCCAGTTTGCCTTGTTTTCGAGTTTTGTATCTATCCCACGAATTTTTGCCAATGCCTCCACCGGATATTTAATTGAGGCTATTGGTTATACGCAGTTCTTCTTCTTGTGTACTGCGGTCGCTATCCCTGGGATGTTACTGCTACTGAAGGTTGCCCCTTGGCGAGAAAGAGCAAAAATAAAACCGCCTTAACCTGTTGGTTTATAGATCACACCAGGAAGTATTGGTGTGCTAGCACCGGTGATTTTTCCGGTATCGACCATTACCTCATGTATGCGCTGCCAGCCAAGCCAGGCAAACAGCAAGCCCTCTACCCAGTCTGGGTTAACTCCGGCACTCGCGGTGCTATCTACATTTACTTTTGGTAGTTGTTGCTGTAATCGTTGTAGCAAGTAGGTGTTATGCGCGCCGCCACCGCAAACCAGCAAGCTACTGGTCGATTCAGGAATAGATCTTGCGATACTTATGGCGCTCAGTTCAGCCAGACTGGCCTGTATATCTTCGGCTTTGAAAGCGTCCAAATCACAGCGCTCATTAACCCACTCAAGATTAAAATAGTCAGTCCCAGTGCTTTTGGGTGCCGTGGTTTGGAAATAGGAGTCTGTCATCCATTTATCGATGAGTTTATTCTGAGCCTGGCCACTAGCGGCCCATTTACCGCTTTGGTCAAATTTAAGTTGTTTGTTATGTCTAATCCAGGCATCCATTAGGCAATTACCCGGGCCGGTGTCAAAGCCTGAACCATCTGCCTGAGTGATATTGGCTATGCCGCCAATATTAACCACAGCGGTTTGCCGATCACCTGATTGAAATAATGGCTGATGTAGAAGTGGTGCCAGTGGTGCGCCTTGGCCGCCTGCTGCCATATCTGCACTTCTAAAATCACTGATGACAGGAATATTAGTTAAATTACACAGCCTCACCGGGTCGCCAAGTTGCAGAGTCCAGGGAGGGTTTTCAAAGGGGCGATGGGCGATAGTCTGGCCGTGAAAGCCGATGCAGGCGATAGCTTCAGCCGGGGTTTTATTCTGCTCAAGTAGCTTCAAAACTGCAGTAGCAAATATTTCTGCCACCTGGTTATGTATTTTTACCAACCTGGGCAAGCTTAGTTCGTTGTCGTTGTTCGTGTTACTGGCAAGCTGCTGAAGTCGGCTCCTTATTGATTCCGGGTATGGGTGGCTGTATGTGGCGTTTATCCGGGGTAGTCGCTCTGAGAAGTCCACCAGCACTACATCTATGCCATCCATACTGGTGCCAGATAGTAACCCTATAACTAAATTTGAGCTCATGGCTCTCCGGCGGCGAGCATATGCACCTGTTCTAATTGTTTTAACTGCGTTATCAGTGGCTCTGCCACTAACTTAAACTTCGGCAATTGATCTGCGGGTAGTGGGTCGGCTTTTGGCAGCTTTACTGTACGCGGATTCCGGTGTACCCCATTAATTACAAATTCATAATGCAGATGCGGCCCGGAGGCCAGCCCGGTTGCGCCTACAGTACCAATTGTTTGCCCCTGGCGTACCCGTTGGCCATTTTTTACCTTGCGCTTCGTAAAATGCAGATACTTGGTAACAATACCATTGGCGTGTTGAATGAAAACATGATGACCATTGTATTTGCTGTAGGCTGAGCGTATCACCTTCCCATCGCCAGCAGCATATACAGGGGTGCCTCTAGGTGCTTGATAATCAATGCCTCGATGGGCTTTTACTCGTTTTAGGACCGGGTGATAGCGCTTGGGGCTGAAGCTTGAGGAGATATAAGCAAAGTTGAGTGGCGCACGCAAGAAGCTTTTCTTCATGTTGCGACCTTCGGGCGTGAAGTAGCTATAACTATCTTCGTTTCCAAAGCGAATAGATCGGTACACATCCCCCTGATTACTGAATGTAGCCGCTAGAATATCTCCATCGCGCAGGAATTCACCATCACGATATAGTTTCTGGTAAATAATGCTGAAACTGTCGTTTTTGCGGATATCGAGGACAAAATCGATATCCCAGCCAAAAATATTGGCTAGCTTCATAACCATATTGTCGGATAAACCAGCTTTCTTGCCGGCCACAAATAAAGAATTCTGAATACTACCGGTAGCATGCTCGGTGCGGCGTTCAACTTCGCGGTAGATATCGGCTACTGAGATGCCAACTTCATCTTTAGAGACCGTAATAAAGCGAGTTTCCCCTAATTCAACTCGTAGCTGGGAAAAGCTGGAGTCGGGGTTGCTCTTAAATAATAGTTGCTGACCTACCCGGAGCTTTGACAGGCCTTTGGTCTCGGCGTTGAATGCCAATATTTGATGTAGTAGTGAGACACTGTAACCGCGTTGACGGAAGATTCCATCGAGAGTTTGGCCAGGTTTAATTACAACTATATCCCAGCCTTCATCTTGGGGGTTGGTGGGTTCTGGTTCAACGGGGATTTCGACCTTGGTGTTAGTTTCTGGGCTTTCCGTAATGCTAATATTTTTTGTTAAACTCGACGAATTATCCGCTGTTCTGGTTTGCCCGGGTAGTAGTAGGCTATGGGTTTTTGACTGGTCATTATTACTCTTAGAAGTATCGGGGGTGACAAGTAGGCCCATGGCGATACCAGCAAATACGAATAAAACCCCGATTAACAAACCATTACGGGCCATTTTAGACTGCAACAAAGGCTGCGCTAGAAATATATTTTTGAGTTTTTGGAGCAACTTATACATAGATGTTTTGCGGGTTTTTTTGACTGCCGTAACCATAACTGTAGCTTGGCTCAGCGTCAATAACGATACGCTAGAATGTGCACTTGTATTGATAACTTTAATTACTGTAGGTCTCAGACAAATTCCCAGAATTCATGCATGAGGTAGGTAGCGGGGCAGTACTGGTAGTATTTGCTAAGAAACCTCTGGTATATTCTGTAAATAGCGATAGAATATCTATCAAATAGATTTGAAGAGATTGAATCTAAAGATTTTTTATAAACAAGGCTGTTGGCATGACAAATGACGTAATCCGCGAACTTACTCGGGGAACTGTGGATGTGATAAAAGTTGAGGGTTTGGCTGAGAAGCTCAAGCGTGGTAAGCCTTTGCAAGTGAAAGTTGGCTTTGATCCGACTGCTCCGGATTTACATCTCGGACATACTGTAATTTTAAATAAAATGCGGCAGTTTCAGCAGTTAGGGCATGTAGTTAGCTTCTTGATTGGTGATTTTACCGGGTTAATTGGCGACCCTACTGGTAAAAATGCTACCCGTAAGCCGCTGACCCCGGAACAAATCGCAGAAAATGCTAGAACCTATACTGATCAGGTGTTTAAGATACTGGATCCTGAAACCACTATAGTTCGCTTTAATTCCGAGTGGATGAACAAACTTGGTGCCGATGGCCTGGTTCGTCTGGCCTCACGCTACACGGTTGCTAGAATGCTTGAGCGTGATGATTTCAGTAAGCGTTACAAGGCTGGCTTACCAATAGCAGTCCATGAATTTCTTTACCCGCTGGTTCAGGGCTATGATTCTGTGGCTATGGAAACCGATGTGGAGATGGGCGGCACCGATCAGACCTTTAATTTGTTGGTGGGTCGCCACCTGCAGCAGCAGTACGGACAAGAGCCACAGGTAATCATTACCTTGCCATTATTAGAAGGTCTGGATGGCATACAGAAAATGTCCAAGTCGCTGGATAACTATATCGGTATTGATGAAGCGGCCAACGAAATGTTTGGCAAAATCATGTCTATTTCTGATGAATTAATGTGGCGTTATTTTGAACTATTAAGTTTCCGCCCGCTGGGCGAAATAGGAGGGTTGCAGACGGCGGTTGCTGCTGGCCGCAATCCGCGGGATGTAAAGTTTGAATTGGCTGCTGAAATTATTACCCGCTTCCATGATAGAGCCGCGGCAGAGGCTGCCCAGCAAGAGTTTATTTCACGCTTCCAGAAAGGCGCTATGCCGGAGGAAATAGACGAAAAAACACTTGAGTATGCTACTCTGGCCAACCCTGGGATTGCCGCTGTATTAACTACTTGCGGCTTAACCGCAAGCAATTCAGATGCCTTTCGGATGATTAAACAGCGGGCAGTAAAAATAGATGGGGAGGTTGTAAGCGATCGAAATTTACAGCTACAAGTAGGTTTTAGTGCAGTTTTGCAGGTTGGCAAAAGGCGCTTTTGCCGACTGACGCTAGTTTGAGTAATTTTCTTAAACCAGTACCAACCGTGCTGGCGGATATTGATTGGCAAAACTGGCAGCCGGAAGATCCAGCTACACTTTTATTTGTTATCCAGGATCAGCAGATTCTCTTAATCCGCAAGAAGCGTGGCCTCGGGGCAGGCAAAATAAATGCACCTGGGGGCAAGCTGGATAAAGGTGAAAGCCCGCTCGAGTGCGCGCTTAGAGAGACCCAAGAGGAATTATTGATTGATGTAGACTCTCCGGAATATTGCGGTGAGCACTTATTTCAATTTGTTGATGGCTATTCGCTGCATGTATATGTGTACCGCGCTGAGAATTTTACTGGGACCCCGACCGAAACTGACGAGGCAGCACCTTTATGGTTTCCAGTCGATGCAATACCCTATGATGAAATGTGGGTAGATGATCAAATCTGGTTGCCGTTGGTGTTGCAACGAAAAAAGTTCTTCGCCCGCTGGTTATTTGCTGGTGATAAGTTGCTTGATTATAAGTTGTCGCTTGTTGATCAATAGAATATAAGGCATTAAAACTATACTCAATTGCTTAAGCCTGTAGCAGTTCCCGTTAAAACCCCACTTGTATAAAAGCTTTTAATAAATAAAAAAAAGCCCGTCAACTGACGGGCTGAAGCCTATTTATTGGAGAGAGTATAATTAAAAGTATTAATGGATGCGTAGCTCATCTAGCGGTGAGCGCACATCGACCTGCAAGCCGTCAATTTCAGTTTCAAGACCATGGCCTAACATACCTTCTACCTGTTTGCTATCGATACCCTTGCGAATTAAGTGCACAGCGAAAGAGTTACGCAGTGTAGTTGAGGTAACCCGAATGTAAATTTGGGCATCTATTGCCGCCCGCTCTATGGCTTTATCAATTATAGATTCGGCCAAATGAGAATGCCTGGATAGGTTGCCGGTGGCTGGGTCAAAAGTTCTTTCAGTAGCCGGGAATAGATATTGCCAGCCCCAGGACCTAGCGACATTGGGGTACTGCTCGCGAATATTTTTGTGCAAATGGACTTCGCCCAAGCCGTCAGCAATATCTTTAATGTGTAGTAATTTACGGTCCTCAAGGTGAGTTTTCAGTGCAGCTATGAGTTTTTCCGGCAAAATTGTATTCCAGCCAGCTGCGCCGTTTGGTTGTCGTACCAGAATACTGTTATCTTGAAAGTTAATATCTCGTACGCGTAATGACATACACTCATTTACGCGTAATCCAGCGCCGTAAATAAGTGACACTGCTAGCCATTCTTGACCAAAAAGGTTTGATAGCAAGCTTTGGACTTCCTCTTTGGTGAGGATATTAGATTTGCGCGTAGCCTCGCGCTCGCCAATTAATCCGTTCAGCCATTCAGGACTGATATGCAACACATTTTTGTATAAAAACAATATGGCATGCAGTGCTTGATTCTGAGTTTGCGTGGCGGCATAGCGCTCATTGGAAAGATAGTGGATGAATGATTGAACTTCATCCCTGCCTAATTCACTTGGGTCCTGGCCATTATGATAATCAATGAATGCCCGCGCCCAGTACATATAGGCTTTTTCTGTATTTACATTGAAGCGGTGGACTTGCAAGGAAGCCCGCATTCTGTCCAGCACATTAAGTTCGTTGACCATAGCCCCTTTCTCCAGTCGTCTGCGTTAAAAAATTCAATAGAGTTAATTTACTTAAACTATTGTATGCCGCTTTGCCTGAAGGGCCAATCCGTTGATTTATGCTACATCCTGTAGGAAATATCCTACAAAGCGCGGTTGGTTAAGTGGTAATAATAAAAAACATACCACTTTAGTAAACCATAGACCATGATTCAGATTTTGGCAAATCTAAATATATGTTCCGATAAGTTACTGGAGGTGTTATCGCAATTACATAGTCTTCCTGGGGAAGCTCAGTGTGCGCCTTTATTCTTGCCTGCGAGAAGCCATCCAAGGTATCCCATTGGGATATACGCCAGCGTCAAGTCAGCCACATTGAACCACATTGGGCCACCGAGTATGTTGACCATAGTTACCCCACCGATCAGAAATAGTACGCTAACGGCAAGCGCAAATTTTAGCTGATGACTAGTTGCTATCCTGGCCGCGATGAAGGCACCACTAAGTGTTCCAAGCGCATGAGCCAAAAATGGGAACAGGAAGTTCACAGGAGTAAACAATTGCATGCTTGCGCGCAGGCCCTCCATTGTAGATACATCAGTACCTTCTGGGACAGGCACTACTAAACCGCCAATATTAACCAACCCCATATTAACCAGGCTACCAATTACAAGACCAGAGATCAACGCTAGAATATTCTTAGCGGTGGAATTCATATTCATGTTGACCTCTCTAGTCTGAGGGTTTATCGTTGGCACCCGCCTCAAACCACTTGTATACAAGCCCGGCTAAAATAGCACCGACAATTGGCGCCAACCAAAAGAGCCATAGCTGAGAGACTGCCCAGTCTCCCTGGAATATTGCAACACCGGTGCTTCTTGCTGGATTAACTGATGTATTGCTAACGGGGATGCTTATAAGGTGAATAAGAGTGAGGCCAAGGCCGATAGCTATGGGCGCAAAACCTTTTGGTGCGCGCTTATCTGTTGCCCCTAAAATAATAAACAAAAACATAAATGTCATTACTATTTCAGTTACTAATACGGCGGTTAGGCTATACCCGCCAGGAGAATGCTCTGCATAACCATTAGATGCAAAACCAGCGGTGACATCAAAGCCTGCTTGCCCTGTGGCAATAACATATAACACTGCTGCTCCGGCCAGACCGCCTGCAACTTGGGCCATGATGTAGGGACCAAGCTCGGCAGTTTTGAATCTACCACTTGTCCACAGGCCAATTGAAACAGCGGGGTTAAGATGGCAGCCTGATATGTGTCCAATTGCATACGCCATAGTCAGCACAGTAAGTCCAAATGCTAACGACACGCCTAATAGACCAATTCCAACATCAGGAAAACCAGCAGCAAGAACGGCACTACCACAGCCTCCCAAAATCAGCCAAAAGGTACCAATAAATTCAGCTCCTAACTTCTTTGTAAGTGTCATATCTTGCTCCCTCTAATGTTATTAACAATAATTAATGTATCAGTTATATATAACACTCTACATCATCTTTACTTTGTGTACCTAGCAAAATCGTTGCTGTGTTTGGTAAATACCGAGTCCACATATCTGAGTGAATTGCTTGAAACGATTCCAAAAATATCGCACAGGCATATACTATTTTAAATTCGTAGTCACGGTTGCTATCACGAATGCTTGCACGCTCTTAGTATCAAGGTCCTGTTTGTCGATAATTTTTAAATGCCTTCGATTCTTTCCCTTGCCTTCAAGAATTCCGTCTGGGTCAGGTAAATTTATGCCATTACTAAATTCAATGGAAATATGATTTTTGTACGGGAATATGCCCGCTATCAGTTCATTAGACAGGTTAAAAACTAATCCGCCGTACTTTATATCCTCAGCAAGATCTTTATTAGCACTGAGAAATATCTGTCTTATTAACTCGACTATTAACAGTTTATCCGGTGCCACGGACTGTAAATCATCAATGAATCTGTCTATTTTGTCATTGCTTGAAGGTTTCATATTATCTCGGTGTGTTTTTTCAACTCTCTGCTTTGGGTGTGGTTTGTGGCTTCCTATTATTAAGTGGCTCACTACAGTGTGGGCAAATACCTCCCGCCTGATAGTTGCGCTCTAGTTCGGCTTTATTTAGTAAGTCTTTGGCCTGGCCTGCAGATATTCCCAGACGCTCGCGCAGGTAGTCTAGTTCGCGGGCTTCATTTACGGTGATTCGGCCATTGGCAAGGGCCACTTCAAGGGCGCTGGAATAGGTTTCATCACGGCGCCGGATTTCGGTAGAGAACCCGGAGGCCAGAATGCCGGCAGGCAGTGCCAGCATGCCTATACCGATAAGTGATATCAGCCCGGCGAAGACTTTACCACCAACGGTAACTGGAACTACATCACCGTAACCCACTGTGGTCAGAGTAACCACCGTCCACCACATCGCTGCGGGGATATGGGGGAACTTATCTGGCTGCAGGTCTTTCTCCAGCGCATAAATCCCCCAGGATGCGAGGATCATTACTACAAATAAAACGAAGCCGGCAACGGCGAGGGTAGGGGCTTCTTGCTTTAGAACTTTTTGCAGAATTTGTAGCGCTGGCGAGAACCTGGTTAGTTTGAATATTCGCAATAGGCGTAAACCACGCATGGCCCGTAGTAATAACCAGGAGCCGCCGCCCTGTGCAACCAACAACCATTGCACATAAAACGGTAAGATTGCAAGCAAATCAATTATACCCAGTGGGGATACAGCCCAACGAAATCGCCCCTTGATAGCTGACTGGTAGCGAATATTTGGTAGTTCTACACAAGTCCATAAACGCAGTACATACTCAACTGTAAAGACTGCAACACTAAACACTTCAATGCCCCAAAACCAGCCCGAATACAGGACTGATAGTTGCTCTACAGACTCTAATATTATGGCGACAATATTTAGCAAGATTAATAGAATCAGGAACTGATCTATCCTTCGCCCAGCTCCGGATTTATTCGGCGCGGCGGCTAATAGGTCGGCAATTTGTTTGCGCCTGCTAATCATTTGCTCTTGATTAACCAAGTGCTGTAATGATAAAGGAAGTTGCCCATGTGGTCATCGGGAGTTCCCTAATAGTTTGTGTTGTGCCGCGCAAGCCATCTTAATGCCTTCAATGATTCTTGGTCCAGGCCGGCTAATCAGGTCAGGATCCAGCGCCAGCATCCGAGGTTCCTTGCTTGCGCCTAGCCAAGGAGTCCATTGCTGGATCGCATCATTAGCAGAATTGTTGCCAGCGGAGTTAGTATAGAAGATAGTTACGGGCTTGGCAGCTATCACTGCTTCCTGGCTGACGGTTGGTGCCAGTGTGCCGAGATTGGCAAAGATATTTTCGCCATGACACAAGCTTAATCCCTGTGAGATTAGGTGTTGGGAGTTTACGGTGTAAAGCGGTTTTGGGTAGAGCTGCATGAAATATCTAAATGCAGGACGATTATGAAACTGCTGTTTTAACTGGTTGATACTATGTCTAAAAGATTGTGCTGCAAGCTGGGCTGTGGGTTCTGTATCAGCGGCTTTACCAATTTCCAGCATTAGCTCCCAAACCTCTTGAAGGTTTGAAACTTCGGTTTGCCATACGGGTATTCCAAGCTGTGTGATTTTATCCAGGGCGATAGCCGAATTGCCCGATTGCCAGCTGATAACCAAGTCAGGTTTGAGCGTTAACAGTAACTCCATATCAACTCTGAAGGCATCGCCAATTCGCAGCACCGATTTTGCTGCTGGTGGGTAATCACTCCAGCTCACCACGCCCACTAGCTTGGAGCCTGCGCCAGCGGCGAATACCAGTTCAGTTAAGTGTGGTGACAGGCTTACTATTCTTTCAGCGGCTGCTGTTAGAGAGACTAGGCTTTTATCAGCATTTTCCAAGACTATCGAGTTTGAATGTGCAGTTGTTGTGAATATCAGTAGAAAAATTGCAGCCAGTAAGCATCTGCTTATATAGCCAGACCGACACAAACTTGGCGCTGATCTCAAGTTAGCCAGCCCGCCAACAGCAAGATTGCCAGCAACGCGAGCCACACCCCTAGTACGCGCCAAATAAGGTCGCTGGCAAGTTGCACGGCAGTATTAGGTTCATCTTCCAGTTGGTCGGCAAAGCCATCATTGCCCGCCCGTCCTGTAACAATTATGCGGCAGGCCGCCGCCAGCATAAAGCCGTTGTCGCCAGCAAATAGTGAGTGCCCCTGGTCGTCGTGATATTGCCGCCAGGCTGCAAAAACCGAATCAAAATCAGCAGCTATTGCCAGCCCCAGGGTCATCAGTTGAGCAACTGGCCATTCCAGAATGCTACGGATACTGTGAAAGTTTTTGCGTTGTTGCTCACTTAGTGGTAAAGGTTGGCTGGTGAGCCACTCTATCAGTCGGTAGCCAAGTGCACCGTAAACCCCAAACAAGGCAAACCAGAAAATAATAGCAAACCAGCGCCGTAGTGCCTGCTGGAAAACCGCACCGGTAAGTTGTGAGCAACTACTGGCCTCATCATCGCTGTCAATACTTTGCTCGTCAGCTTGTGAGTGAATGCTGTTGCAACTGGAACCACAGAGATTGGTAATAGCCTGGGCTTTTTGTTCTGGAGTTTCTGCTTTCAGGTAAGCTTTGATATCCGCATCAAGATTGCGTGGCCCGAAAGTATACAGAAGTACTAGTAGTGAAATCAGGAATGTACCTAAGCCACCAAGCACCGTCTCACCCAGCTGCATAAATATGAAGAGCAGCAGTAGCGGCAAAGCTGGTAACAGTATGCTACTGGTAGCGCCAGCCCATCCGGGTAAGATTGAGAGCTGATTATTGGCCCTATATACATACTTTTTTAACCAATTTGAGCGCCGGTATTTATGCACCTGTGGGAGCGTATTAGTTAGCGCAAAGGCAATTAGGATGGCGATGATTTTCATGGGCTATGGTTTCATTAATAGTTTGGTAATTATCTAGGGATTAAGGCCGCACTGCAACCCCAGTAATGCTTGGGGTTAACAAGTATTGTCTGGGGCTTTGCTGGCCGGCAGTGACTGGTTTATTAATGTTGCTAACTCATGGCCAGTCTGTTGTCGGTACCATTCACTAACTAGTTGAAAGGCTATTGAGACCCGGTTAGGCATGAATACTTCACCGCGGATGAGTAGCTCTGGGATTTCGGTTACTGAAAACCAGCGTACATCTTCCAGTTCTTCACCCACCTCATAATCGCGGGACTCAGCTTCGGCTATAAACCCGGCCATAGCCGATGCCGGGAATGGCCATGGTTGCGATGATCTGTATGAAATCGTTTTTAACCTTACTCTGGCTTCTTCCCAGATTTCCCGAACCACGGCATCTTCAAGGCTTTCTCCTGGTTCCAGAAAGCCAGCTAAGGTAGAAAACCGATTCGGTGCCCAGCTTGATTGACGGCCCAATAAACAGGAGTCACCATGTGCTACCAGCACAATAATTGCGGGGTCTATGCGCGGAAATGTTTGCCGGGCACACTCATCATTACTGCAAACCATTCTATGCCCGGCGGATTTGAGCTGGTTAGCAGCGCCGCAGGTGCCACAAAATGTATGTCTATGTTGCCAATAGTGCAGGGCTTTGGCGTAGGCCAGAATGCCAGCTTCCAGTGGGTGCATGTCGCCTGCCAATAAGCGCAAGTCGGCAAAGCGACAATCCGCATGCTGTTTCAGCAATTGGTCGCGCTGTTGGTCGTTGATGGTTACTGCAAAATATACGATTTCGTTATTCTGACCAAGCAAAGTTGGCTCACGAATACTGTTTAATTGCTGCAACTGGCTAGGTTTGATAAAGACCGCGGCATAGTCATGGCTGGCGTTGCGTTTAACCAGGCAACGACTGCGCCAGAGTGGTACTAAGCGGGTGTTATCTTTTGCCAATTGTTGTTGCTGCCAGTCCAGGTCATCGCGTAATTCAACCAGGCGATCCAGTCGCACCCCACTGAAGCGATTCAGGGTTGATGAGGTTATGCGGTCAATTCTAGCTGACATTATTAGATAGAGAAGGAGGAGCCGCAACCACAGGTGGTGGTGGCGTTAGGGTTGCGGATTACAAAACGCGAGCCTTGCAAGTTTTCGGAATAATCTACTTCTGCACCCTCCAGGTACTGCAATGAGAGTGGGTCGACTAACATCTGCACGCCATCATTCTCAATCACAATGTCATCAATCTCAGTATCTTCGTCAAAGGAAAATCCGTATTGAAATCCGGAGCAACCGCCGCCGGAGATATAAACCCGCAGTTTAAGCTCTGGGTTGCTCTCTTCTAGAACCAGTTCCTGAATTTTTCTGGCTGCGGCATTGGTAAGAACCAGCTCAGGTGGTAGTTGGGTGTCTGTGTTTTGCATATCCATACAGCTATTTTACGCCTTTAGTGAGCTCATTGGGGAGTGGATGCTCAATTCCTTCCGTAAGGAGGCTTTTGTTCCACGAGAAACTAGCCTGAACCTTGGGTTTTTTAGCTTGGTAAAGGGTGATTTCTATGGTTTCAGGGATGAACTCCGGGGGTAGGGTCAGATAGGCCTCTACTTGTTGAAAATACTTAAAACTAAACTCAGGATAGGCTGAGTTTTCCGGATGTAGCGACTGCCAGTCAAGTAAGGCGGGTTGATTTGCTAGAGAGCCACGCAGGCTTAAACTAATCTTACCGGTAATGGTTCGGGCTTTCTGCAAGTTTTGAGTTAGTGTAAGAGTGAAGTGAAATACTCGATTTGAGGCGGTCGGTTGCAGGATGAATTTATTAATACTGAGGCCTTCAAGTTTACCGCTGGCACCAGCAAGGCGGCGGTAGAATGCCAGTTCGTTGGTTAGTTTGGCAATATCCTGTTGGTATTCATTTTCTGTGTCCAATAAGAGATTATTGGCAGCTCGAATAATACTGAACTGTTGCTCAAGTAGAATATTTACTGATTCCAGTTCGTGGTTGTCCTTTTCCGCTTGGAGGATCCCGTTTTCCAGAGCATCTACTCTGAGTTTTGCTTCCCGGAGTTCTGGTACTGCCAGGTAATAGGTGAGGGCAGCGGTTGTCAGCATCAAGATAATGCCAGCCTGTAGCCAGAGGTGAGTTTTTGCAGATTGTTTAGTGTGTTTAGCCATAAATCTCTTTGCTATTAAACAAAAAGCGGCCGAAGCCGCTCAGTCCCCACACCATTATGCTCTTGTTATATTTTCTTGTTGTTATTTATTTTAGTAGAAAAATTAAATAAATAGAATTTCTACCACGAGAAGTTATACATCTGTAGGCCGTTATGGTCAAGCATTTTGCCATACAGTGGCGTATGCAAGTGTAACTTAAATTCATTTATAACCATTTGATAGTTCAAGTTAAAGCATCAATGTGTGTAGGGCCTGGCGGGGTTAGTTTTTGCCAATTTATTTGCTGATCGCCTAGCACCAGAAACTCAGGGTTAAGTAGAATATCGCGCTGATTATAAGTTAATTCACTGCCATCAGTAGCAATTACCCGCCCCCCAGCGGCTTGCACAACTGCGTGTGCGGCAGCGGTATCCCATTCCATAGTTGGCCCCAGGCGTGGGTAAAGATCGGCTTTGCCAGCGGCTATCAGGCAAAGTTTAAGTGAGCTTCCCATGGCCGTTAACTGGTGTTCACCAAGGTTTTCCAGATAGGCTTGTACCCGGGGGCTGGGGTGTGAGCGACTGCCCACTACAATGGGAGGGCTGGCTGCCGGTGTGCGTACCTTAATTTTAGTTTCAGCTTGCTGCTTGATGCTCAAAAAGGCTCCTTCTGCTGTGCTTCCAGAATAGCAATAGCCACTCGCTGGAACATAAACCACCCCTAAAACAGGCTGACCATTATCGATCAGAGCAATATTGACGGTAAACTCACCATTGCGCTTGATAAATTCTTTGGTTCCATCAAGTGGGTCTACCAACCAGAAACGCTGCCAATTACGACGCTCTGCTATCTCTGATTCAGTGGATTCTTCAGATAAAATAGGCAGCTTTAGTGCTAGCTTCTCAAGCGCATTAACAATGACTTTATGGCTGGCTATATCTGCTCTGGTTAGCGGGCTGGTATCACTTTTTATTTCCACCCCAAGGTCGTCTTCCTGATAAACCAGCAAAATAGCTTCACCAGCGGTATGAGCAATCTCAATGCAACTTTGGCGTAGTTGCGCTTGCAAGTTTTTATCTAGTGTTATTGACATCTATAAATTATCCGGTGGGTTTGAATTAGGTTGCCAGTTGCCTTGCAGGAAATCTCTGGCAAGATAAAGTGCTGCTAAAGAACGCCCTTCACTACAGTCGTCGCGGTTTATCAGGTCACTGATTCTAGTTAGTGGCCATTGAACTACTTCGATTTCTTCAGGCTCGTCTCCAGGCATTGGTTGTGGATATAAGTCCCGCGCCAGAATTATATGTGTGTGGTGGGTCATGTAGCCAGGCGCTAGACTTAAAGAAGTTAGGTAATCGAGTTTATGGGCGCCATATCCGGTTTCTTCCATTAGCTCCCGGTTAGCTGCTGCAAAAATTGATTCTCCATGATCAATGCCACCTTTTGGCAAGCCAAGCTCGTAAGCATGTATGCCAGCGGCGTATTCACGAATAAGTAGCACGGTCTTGGCATTTAGAATTGGCACAATAAGGACTGCTCCAACACCTTCCGGTACCAACCGTTCATACAGCCTTTCTTCACCATTTGAGAACTCTAAAGATAGCTGCTCAATATTGAACATCGGGCTTGGAGATATGCGTTTGATCTTGTGGATAGTTGGTAGCTTCATATTCAATCAGGCTGATAATTTAATTGTTTTAGCAAGTTTGTATGTTGCTGGCCATTGCTAGCGAGTAATGAGCTGGTAGTTAAACTTATAGCACCACCACGAAGATCGGTTACCACTCCACCAGCCTCTCTTATAATCACAGTGAGCGCGGCAATATCAAGGATATTGAGGTCAGATTCAAGCACTATTTCAAGTTGTCCAGCAGCCAGGCGGTGATAATGATAAAAATCTCCATAGCCGCGAGTTTTGCCGCTGTTGGTGAGGATTTTACCAACAGCTTGCCAACTGTTACTACTGGCGATGGAGCCTAAGTTCCCAGTAGATATGGTGCTTTGAGATAGTTGATTAATCTGGCTAACCGCGAGCGGGTGGTCATTTAGATAAGCGCCTTCGCCGGCAATTGCCCAAGCTAGTTCGTCCATAGCTGGGGCGCAACTAACGCCCATTACCAACTCCCCTTCTATCATCAGCGCGATTTGAATGGAAAAGAAACCATAGCCGCGAATAAAGCTTTTGGTGCCGTCAATAGGGTCTATCAGCCAGAGGAAGTCAGAGCCACTGGCGGCGTGGCCATGTTCTTCACCATAAATATCATGGTCTGGATAGTGTTGCTGAATGATTTCACGAATCAGCGTTTCTGCTTCTTTGTCAGCGATAGTAACCGGGCTTTGGTCGGCTTTGATTTCTATCTCTAATTTATTATCCAGCACCAATTGGTAATAACCAGTAATAACTTTACTGGCAGCCTTGGCGGCCAGAAGTGCGATTTCGAGGTAATTGTAGTTTTCTTTACTCATCTGGGAACAACTTTCCATTAAATTGTATTTGGTACGATCTGTCCGGTTGCAACTGACCTACCCGCTGCAAGAAATCGTTGATGTCGCGTCGGTTTGCTTTGGCATTTGTATTCAGTTGATAGATTCTACCATCGCTGGTAATCACGCCATCGAGAATAATATCGGCATCACCTTTAGTGTTAAAATTCACAACTAGTTGTTGTTCGGCATAGGATTGACTGGCTAGAGAAAAATGGAGGTCTCCAAGTTTTGCTGTAACCAGGCCGGTTAAACCAGCCTGCTGCCAGTTTATATTGCCATTGACTTTGGGGAGTGACTTTGGCTCTAGGTCTAATTGAGTAAGATTAAAGTTAATTATGCCACTGGCAAATAGAAATGGTGCAATATTGCTTAGATCCATCCAGGCGGCAGGAAAATATCCTTGTAAAGCATCGGCACTAAGTTGCCGCTGGTTAATGGTCAGGCTTCCTTGGGCCTGCATTTGGGCCCCATCGGCCTGGAACTGTAACCGGGTGGCAAGAGGGTTAAGTTTATATTCGCCCAACTGCCATTCCAGTTTGCCAATATCTATACCGTTAAAATGTGCCTGACCAGCCTGGCCATTTCGCAAGCTCCCCTTGGTCAAGCCTAGTTGCAAAGGTGCTTGCTGTTGTTCCAGCCAGTAAGCTAACATACTTGCTGGGGCATACCAGAGCAGGGCTGCGGTAGTTGCTAGTAAAACTATTATCAGTGCAACTATTCTGCGCAGCCAGCGCAATTTATGGCGCATCAAGTAGACCCAGGCGAGCATTTACAGTGCCAGTTCCAGAATTTTTCGGGCGGGAGATGTTGGCACTCTCGACTCTTACTGAGTAATTTTTCTCCAGTGATTCCAGCCAGCCTATGAGACGATCAAAAGAGGCATTCTCTAGCCATACCTGGGCTTGTTGATCAGACGCAGGCTCAATTCGTTTTAGTGCGGCAGCAAGGCCAGCGGCGCGAACTGTTTCGTCAGCCAGGCGTAATAGCGATCGTCCCTCACGCTTGGAGTCAGATTGACCGGAGCCTCCATTTTGGCGGGACTGGCGTAAGGTCTTTGCCTGTAAAGCAATTTGGCTAAGTTCAGTAAATTGCAACTCACGGCTCTCAATCCGGCTACTTAGTTGCTCTCGGGCTTGTTGATAGGGTAGCCAGGCAAATGCCCATAGCAATACCAGCACCAACAATACTCCGGCAATGCTCAGAAATTGCTGCTCTCGGGCTTGTAGCCCATGCCACCATTGTTTGATATTCTGACTCATGGTTGACCTGCTACGCTTAAGAGCAGGCGGGCATCAACACCTTCTTTAGCCAGGCTAGCTGATGATAGGCTAGCACTAATCCCTTGTTGTTTGATTGCATCGCGGAGATTTTCCAGCATCTCAATATTGCCGGCCTGTAGCCTGATTTCCAGCTTCCCATTACGGTAGTCGAGCGCCTTTAGTATAACATTTGGGTATTGTTTCACGGCAGGAGTGAACTCCTGCAGCAGGGCAATCAAACTGGAGCGATCCGAGTTACCAGCTGCCAGCATAGAGATTTGCTGCCGGGCTTGAATAAGTGGGTCTTCAATGCGCTGAACTTTGGGGAAGGTAGCGCGGAATATAGTTTCTATATTGCTGTCTAATTGCTGCAGTTGGCGTTTGTCATTACTGTAGGAAACTAGCGCGCTGGCAACCACCAGGACTAAAGATGCCGCCAGCAGGCGTAGCGGCCAACGCCAGTCACTGGCGTTAAGACTGCCACGGGCAGGGCGGAAATCACCGCTAAGCAAGTTAACTGCCTGGGCGTAACCTTCAGCACTATTTATTGAAAGTTGCGCATTGATAACTTCCAGCGCGGTTGCTTTATTTAGCCGTGACTCAAGCGACTGCACTGTAGCCGTACTGGAATCTAGCTGGATTTTGGTGATTCCAGGGTTTTCGCTTAACAGCATTGGCAGCCAAGTTTCCAGCAACTCAGTCGCTATTGCTGTTCCCTGATTTTTGCCCCAGCGCAACAGTAGTCGCTCACTTGACTGCGGGTGTATTAGAATCTCATCTGTGGCTGGAACAGGTAGGGACATACTATCGGCATACGCTTGCTCGGGGATTATCTCCAAGGCTGCGAGGCGTTGTAGGCACTGCTGTAAGTAAGTTCGGCTAACCGCTGCTATTTGTACCAGTTTGTCGGTGTTTTGGAAACGCTTGCTGGATACTTGTAATTTAGATGGGTCGCAGGCGAGCTGTTCTTCAATTACAAATGGGGCAGCAGCTTGAATCTGGGATGCCTGCTTTGCCGGTATATCAGCGCTGGTTAATATTACTTCTTCACTTGGAATTAGCAGCACAACCTGGGTGTTATCAGCTTGCTTGGCAAGCATTTCCTGTAGTTGTTCTGCATTACCTTCACCCGTAGCAATACCTAACCACGCCCAGTTCCCCGATGCGTGGCTAGTTGAGTGCTGAAATAGAAATAAAAATTGTTGCATTACATTAATTGTTCTATAGGTTAATTCGTCTGCGTGATAACACATGATAAACGCTACCGCGGCGTTGCAACAAGGTTTCTATGCGCGTGACTTCTTGATCCAGGCTTATTTCCGCAACTACCTGATAGCTTTGGCTGCGTACCGACAGGCTGCGGGGGTCGATAGTAATGTTGGCAAATACGCTTTGGCGCAGAAATTTAGGCAGGCTTTCAAAGCCGGCGCCGCGTAGACGAATCAGGTTGTTGGCCATCTGTCGGGTAACCCCGTCCGCTAACGACATTAATACTTCGGCACTGGCGGTATTTATGTTAATACTAGAGCCGCGCGCAGGGCTGGCCTGGATAAATGGCTTCAATTTAGCCCAGCTAGCTGCATTTATGGCTGGTAACAAGCGTAACTCGGATATATGGCTGAGCCGTTGGTTGGCTGCCAGTGCCGGGATCGAGCGGGCGCGGTAAATGCTATCTTCGGCACCTTGTGGTTGTGGCACATTATCGCTATCTACCCAGTCCAACACCTGATCAGCAATCGCTGGATTCAGCTGTAGTACCCGTAGCAGTCGGCGGAAGCGTTCTAGTGCTAGATTATTTACGCTGCCATCGTCCTCGAGCAGGCTATTAATATTAAAGTGGCCATCTAGGTCTATTAGTTGGGCGCTAATGCTGCCGCCGGGTACTTGAGTTTGCGGCAAGCGTTGACGCCAAATATCCTGCAAACCATCGAAGTTGGCACCCCTGGTGTTTTCCTGGTCGCGCTGGATCAGCGTAATAGCCCAGTCCTCAAGCCCCATGGATAATTGCCGGGCTTGATCAGAGCGGATTAACAAGCTACTGCGGCGTAGATCTATTTCGCCCAGTTCTACGGCTCGGAGTGCCAGTACGGTTGCCAATACGGTAATTGCCAGAGCGATTAGCAGGGCTGCTCCTGATTGTCGTTTAGATAGGCGAACCTCTGTTTTCATCGCCGCGGCCCAGGTAGTTCAATAATTCGTCTGATCTGGCCGAAGTTCTCGGTTTGTAGTTGGTATTCAATTGCTCTGGGCAGGAGCTTATTGCGTGCCTGAGAATTCCACTGTAGTTGCCACTGACTATTGTCATCCAGATAGCGAAATTCGAATTCCAGTACATTGTCCAACAAAATTTCATTTACCAGTGGTGGAGTGCCACTAACTTGGTCGGGTAACTGCCAGAGTTGCCGTTGAATTTGCTGGTTTTGCCATTGCCAACTAACCGGGCGTTCGGCACTAATGGCTTGGTAGATTGCGACCTCGGAGCTTAAGCTGACTAGTTTCAAACTGCGATTATCACCCAACAGTGCCGGGACAAAGTTGTTGCCTGCTCGCGAGGAGCGATTGATAGCCTGGGAAATATCCTGATCCAGGCGGGCAACCAACCATTGGATTTGCGCTAATTCACGAGAGTTATCTTGTTGCAGTTGCAGGGCTTTGCTCAAACTGGAGAGGCCACTGTAACCGGCAGCGGCAATTAGGGAGAAGATGCTCAAGGCCACCAATAGCTCTAGCAGAGTAAAGCCTTTGCTATATCTCATGGTTGCAGACTCAACTTAAAGCCGGACTGAGCCAGTATTAGTTGCTGTTGCTCAGGATCAGAAAAAACACTTACATCCAGGCGTAATAGCAGCGGGTCTGAACTTGGGGCGGTATGCAGTTGCCAGTACCAATGTTGACTGCCCATCTCGCTAACCCCCTCACTACGGCCAAGGCCGTCTGCCCTTGCCAGCCGTGATTCAGTGATTACCGACTGGGCAACCCAGTGCGCCAGAGTCTGTTGTTGTAAATTATTTAATTGCTTTATCTGACCCCCGCCAGTACTGGATAAAGCCAGCAGGGCAATGCTGATGATTGCCATAGCAACCAAAACTTCCAACAAACTGAAGCCGCCTGCGTTTGGGAGCTTGGGAAACCTCATAGCAAGCGGTTAATGGTAATTGCGCCATTAGCGCCGGGTTTAAGTTGGAGTATATCGGCAGATCGTATCTGGCTACCCATTTGCAAGTTAAATATAGGTAGTTGGGCATCTGGGAGGCAAATTATTTGCGGCTGATCCTGGTTCAAGCTTATCGGCTGGCCGTTGATGGCTAACTGCAAATCCCAGTCACTTACCCACTCGCGGGGTTTGTAGATGCGGTTGCCGTCAGCTGCATCCAGCCACTGATTGTTAGCAAAGTACCAGAACTTATAGCCCCGAGGAGAAAGGCTTAACCCGCGTACCTGACCAAGTAATAGGGAGTCTTGGCAATGCTGCTGTAGCAGGGCCGAGAAGC
Organism: Gammaproteobacteria bacterium; assembly: GCA_024275935.1. Taxonomy (GTDB): domain Bacteria; phylum Pseudomonadota; class Gammaproteobacteria; order Xanthomonadales; family SZUA-36; genus SZUA-51. The sequence goes on from JAJRYF010000027.1 coordinate 21,740, forward strand.
GTTCCGCATCGCGTTGTAGCTCGCCCTCACCGCGACTGCTAAAACGCAGTATCAGCATGGTAGATAAAATAGCGGTTATGACCAACACCACCAAAATTTCCAGCAAGGTCATACCAGATTGTTGTGCGGCGGGTTTCATGGTGAGTTAGGCGAGCTCCAGGTTACCAGTTACCAATATCCTGATTGATCCCATCGCCACCTGAACTACCATCAGCACCCAGCGAAAACACATCTATTACTCCATGTACTCCCGGGTTGAGGTATTTATAGGAGTTACCCCAGGGGTCATCTGGTAGGCGGTCAATATAGCCACCTTTTTTCCAGTTACGCGCCTCTGGTTGCCCGCTAGGCTGGGAGATCAGTGCTTCCAGTCCCTGGTCGGTGCTGGGGTAATGGTAATTTTGCAACTTGTACATTTCCAGTGCGGTAACCATAGCCTGGACATCTTGCTTGGCTTTGGTAACTCGAGCCTGATCGGGTTGATCCATTACCCGGGGAACAATAATAGCTGCAAGAATTCCCATAATAACCACTACGACTAAAATTTCAATCAGGGTAAAGCCTTGATTTTTTTGTTGATATTGTTTGTGGATAGAGTTTGTGGGTGAATATTTACTAAGGCAATAATGTGACATAGATTTAATCCGTCTATAATTCATTTTGAATAATTCTACCAGAGTACACCAGAATATCATGAGCAACGATAATATGTTGAACCAGAAACTGATGGAACGCGACCTCGCTGTCTTATGGCACCCTTGTACACAGATGCAAGATCATGAGAGTCTGCCATTAATTCCAATTCGGCGGGGCCGGGGAGTGTGGCTGGAGGATATGGAAGGCAAGCAATATTTGGATGCCATTTCTTCCTGGTGGGTTAATTTGTTTGGCCATAATAATCCGCAAATTACCGCCGCTGTAAAACACCAGTTAGATGAGTTGGAGCATGTGATGTTGGCTGGCTTTAGTCATCAGCCAGCAATCGAGCTTGCAGAGGCGCTGGTCAGGGTTACTCCTGAGGGCTTGCAGCGGGTGTTTTATGCCGATAATGGTTCTTAAGCAATTGAAGTTGCTCTGAAAATGAGTTTCCATTACTGGCTCAATCGTGGCCAGACCGGGCGCAAACGCTTTGTAAATCTTAGTGGCGGCTATCACGGTGAAACCTTGGGCGCACTGGGCCTGGGTGATGTCAGTTTGTTTAAGGCCACTTACGGACCGTTATTGATGGAACCGCTAGTGGCCCCATCCCCGGGGGCCTGGCAAACCAGCACCAAGGAGACCGCTTACGAGCGGGCGGTTTCCTGTCTGGCCGAAATGGAAAGAATCCTCGCAGAAAATGCTACGCAAGTCTGTGCGGTAATTATTGAGCCGTTGGTGCAATGCGCTGGAGGTATGCGGATGTACCATCCGTATTATCTAACCGGTTTGCGGGCCTTGTGCGATCAGTATCAGGTGCACTTGATAGCAGATGAAGTGGCAGTAGGTTTTGGGCGTACAGGAACTTTGTTTGCTTGCGAGCAGGGAGAAATTAGTCCGGACTTTATGTGCCTGTCGAAAGGCCTCACGGGTGGTTACCTGCCAATGTCGGCGGTAGTTACTACCGATGAAGTTTATTCAGCTTTTTATGCTGACTATAATAGTATGAAAGGCTTTCTGCACTCACATAGTTATACCGGTAACGCGCTTGCCTGCTCGGCGGCATTGGCTACTTTGGATATTTTCGAGAACCAAGCAGTTTTAGAGAATAATAAAACCTTGGCAATGCAAATGTATGCAGCAGTTGCGGAGCTGGAAGAGCACCGGCATGTGGGTGAAATTAGGCAAACTGGAATGATTTTGGCAATTGAGATGGTGAAAGACAAAGCTAGCCGTGAACCTTGGCCGTGGGAGGAAAGACGCGGTCAGGTGGTATATAAATACGCACTGGAAGAGGGGGTGTTGCTGCGCCCAAACGGTAATGTGGTTTACTTCATGCCGCCGTACATCATAACCGCCGATGAGATTAAGTTGCTGGGCAGGGTGGCTATCGAGGGCATTGAGCGGGCTAGTAGAGCATGAAATCCAGGCGCGCATACATTGATGCTCAATTGAGTCTGGGCTCAGAGGCCACTGCCACGGCAGATCTAATGCATTATTTGCTACGAGTGTTGCGTTTGCGTAGTGGTGACAAGGTGGATTTATTTAATGGGGATGGCTTTAATTATGCTGCTGAGATAAGCAGCGTAGATAAAAGATCCTTGGGTTTGAAAGTGCTTGAACAAGCTCCCGGGATAGCGCCTTCACCATTGCAAATAACTCTGGTACAGGCCCTTAGCCGTGGCGAGCGACTGGATTACAGTTTGCAAAAAGCTACTGAGTTGGGGGTTGCAACAATCCAGCTATTACTCACTGAGAGGGTTGAGTTACATCTGGGTTCGTCCCGTTTAGAGCGCCGGATGCGGCACTGGCGGCAGGTAATTATTAAAGCCTGTGAGCAGAGTGGTCGCAGCGAGTTGCCGCAGTTGCGGGCGCCAATTAGCTTAAATGAATATTTGAATTCAGTAACAGGGGCTACTCGGCTGGTATTGAATCCTGGGGCTAAGTCCGGTTGGTCACAATTAAACCTAAGTGGCGTTGAAGTTGATTTAATCACCGGGGCTGAAGGTGGTTTCTCAGATTCTGAGTTGTCACAAATGCACTCATTGGGAGTGCAGGGGGTTAGTTTGGGCCCGCGGGTGCTTAGAACCGAAACCGCTGGACCTGTAGCAATTGCTATCGTGCAACAACTTTACGGAGATATGAGGGCTGATTTCCTAGCTAATTTGGGTAATCGGTAACGCACCATAGGCAGCGTGGGCAGCTAGTTGGTTTAAACGATCAAGGTCAGGTATAAGAATATCCCGTTGTTTACCGATGCGCACGGTACTGAATACCCCTAGTGCCGGAGTGGCGCTGTCATCTTCAACCAAGTCTTTTTCATTAATATTAGCATTGCCGGGCGCTGCGTAAACCACAATGCCTATAAGGGGCATTTCCCGATTATCTGCTAGTGATTTGATGACGGCAATATACGAGCCTTGTTTGGCTGGGGTTTCAACTGCTCCACTTAAATTGCTAAAGGATATTACCGGAACCTGCCAGTTTTTCCAATCTATGGAGCCTAATAACCACTCTGGAGAGTTTTCAAAGGGTACTGGTGGTCGGTAGCTTAATATTTCGTTTACTGTGATTTTAGGGAGCAATATCCGGCGACCGCCAATATCCAGCAACATACAGGCAAGCCCGTCTTCCTGATTGGGTTTTTTGCGAGCTTTTGTAGTAACTTTGGCTACTTTGGGAGCTTTGGGAACTTTTTTGACGGTAGCTTTAGTTGGTTTTTGCTTTCGTTTAGCCATGGTTAGTCCTGTTGCTCTGGTAGTAACTCTTTCACATTTCTGACCAGGTCAGACTCCTGGTAAGGTTTAGCCAAGTAACCATTCACCCCGATTTTCTCTGCCCGGTCGCGGTGCTTCTGGCCTGATCGGGAGGTTATCATAATCATCGGCAGCTCACGGAGACGGGAGTCATGGCGTATATAGCTTGCAAGTTCATAGCCATCCATTCTTGGCATCTCGATGTCAAGCACGATTAAATCCGGGATTCTTTCGTACATTTGCTCAACCGCATCCAGACCGTCTTTAGCGGTAAATACTTCCATTTCTGCATTCTCAAGCACTCGTGAAGTAATTTTACGCATGGTGATTGAGTCATCAACTACCAGTATCAAAGGCGCTCGTTTTACTTCAGGCGCGGCATCTGGAATCACTACTTCTTCATCTGCATTTTTCGCCTTATCAATTCCCAGGCGAATCATCGGGCCCATATCCAGAACAATTTGAACCGCGCCGTCACCAGTAATGGTACCGCCGAGTATGCCAGGAATACTAGCCACTTGTTGGCCCACCGGCTTAATTACAATTTCACGATGCGAATGGAGCTCGGTAACGCGGAAGGCTGCTCTTAGGTCACCGGTACGGATCATCAATATGGAGATATTGTCTTCGCCAACCGGGGCCCTAGCATAGCCAAGCACTGGGTCTAGTTCCAGCAACTGGAATGGTTCGCCGGCAAATTCGTAAGTTGGATTATCACTGGCTAATCGTTGCAGGTAGTCTTCTGCAGAGAGTTTGGCTACGCCCCTTACGCTAGCTAGAGGGATAGCAAATTCACGATCACCGGCAGTAACATTAATCGCCTGCATAACGGCTAGAGTAAATGGAATGCGTAGACTGAAACGGCTGCCTTTACCCTTATCGCTGTGAATATCAAGAGACCCGCCAACAGCCTTGATCTCGCTGTTAACAACATCCATGCCGATTCCGCGGCCAGCGACCCCGGTTACTTCACCTGCGGTGCTAAACCCGCTTTCCATAATGAATTGAGCCAGGTTTTCATCTGAAATCTTATCAGTCTTCTTTAACATACCGCGTTTAATAGCGCGTTTTCGGATTTCCTCAAGATTGATGCCGGCACCATCATCTTCTATAGTTATTAATAGCTCGGTGGCTTCATTCTCAATCGTGATTGTGATTTTACCTTCAGCAGGTTTTTTCCGTTGCTTGCGGTCTGCCGGGGTTTCTATCCCATGGGCGATCGCATTTCTCAGAATATGTTCTAACGGTGCGGTAATTTTCTCCAGTACGTTTCTGTCCAACATGCCCTCAGAACCACCTGCCAGTTGCAGAATCAGCCTGGCTTTCTTATTGGTGTCTTTGCTGGCTTGTCGAACTAGCCGCCGCAGTCGTGGGGCGAGGGTGGCAAAGTGAACCAGACGAGTTTGCATCAGGCTTTCTTGAAGCTCAGTGTTTACCCGTGATTGTTGCAATAGTAAGGTTTCTGATATACGCGCAGTATTATCAAGCTCTTCTTCAAGGTTGGTTAAATCGGCAACTGACTCTGCGAGCGCTCTCGATAATTGCTGGATAGTGGAGAAGCGATCTAATTCCAGAGGGTCGAACTCACTCTCGGAATAGTCACTTTCGCGCTGGAACCGCGACAATATCTGAGTCTCGGTTTCTATTTCCATTTTGCGTAATTGGTCGCGCAGGCGAGAAATAGTTTGGTTAACTTCAGTCAGGTTATTTCTGAAGCCACCAATTTCCTGATTCAGTCGCGAACGGTAAATGCTAATTTCACCGGCGTAGTTGACCAGGTTAGACAACAAACCGGTTTGCACTCTTACGGTGCCCTCCTGGAGGTCACCACTGTCGACATTCTCCGGCATTTTGTTTACTACCCGTGGCTGTTCGGGTAACGCCGGAATTGTCATTGGCTTTGGTGCAGGCCTTGGTTTAGCTGGTTTAGTACTGGCTACGGCACTGACAGGTGTTGGTTGTTGCGCGGCTTTAATTGCATCGCTTTGTAATTTTTCAATCGCGGCAACATGGCTGTTTACCTGACTTTCAGATGGGAATTTGCCTCTGGAAATAGATACAACCATATCCAGCAGTTGGTCACAGCCACTTTCCAAGCCCATCACAATATTTTTGCTTGGTGCTATTTGTTTATTGGAAAGTTTCTCAAGTAAGGTTTCCATGGCATGGGAGAGACTTCCTACAGGTGTCAGTCCTGCCATTAACGAACTACCTTTTAGCGTATGAATCTCTCGTTGTAGGCTATTTAGGGATTTTTTGCTGTTTAAGTCAGAAATCCATTGGTTCAGAATTGTATCTGTGCGGCCAAGTACTTCATGGGCTTCTTCCATAAAGATTTGAACAACTTCATCATCTAGTTCTAGCGCTGTGGGAGATGATTTCTTGTTGGCTCTTTCAGCAGCAGCTTTATCAGCAGCAGCTTTATCAGCAGCAGCTTTATCAGCAGCAGCTTTATCAGCAGCGGCTTTATCAGCAGCGGCTTTATCAGCAGCAGCTTTATCAGCAGCGGCTTTATCAGCAGCGGCTTTATCAGCAGCGGCTTTATCAGCAGTGGCCTTTTCAGCAGCAGCTTTATCAGCAGCGGCTTTATCAGCAGCGGCTTTATCAGCAGCGGCTTTATCAGCAGCGGCTTTATCAGCAGTGGCCTTTTCAGCAGCAGCTTTATCAGCAGCGGCTTTATCAGCAGCGGCTTTATCAGCAGCGG